>CAZCIF010000209.1:0-6230 GCA_964498645.1 uncultured Rhodomicrobium sp.
TGCAGGCGCCGCATTGCGCGACGCCGCAGCCGAATTTCGTCCCGGTCAATAGAAGCTCGTCGCGGATGACCCAGAGCAGCGGGGTGTCGCCGTCCGCCGTAACCACGTACTTCCTGCCGTTCACGGTCACAGTCACAGCCATTGCCGGTCTCTCCAACACAAGTGCTGGTGGAACTATCGTCAATGCCGTTTGAGGAGGCAAATAAACTTCTGAGGAGTGGCGCCGGGCCCAAGCTTTCAGCGGCATGTTCCCGTCCGGGGCGATGTTGACAGAAAGCCGGCGCGGCTCGTACATATACCGCAGTAAGCGCTTCGGACACGTAGCTCAGCGGTAGAGCACTCCCTTCACACGGGAGGGGTCACAGGTTCAATCCCTGTCGTGTCCACCATTAAATCCCAATAGAAATCAATGGCCTGTAGAAATTGGCGCGAAGAACGTTTGCGCTTAGTTGCGTGTACGTGCCGTGAACATAAAAGGAACCGTTCTTACTTGTTGGGGGATATGCGGGGGATGGGTTTCGGATATGTTCCAACGAATTTAAGGCGCACGACCGCACTCACGACTCGAATCCAAGAGGGCAGTTCATGGGCATGGAAGCTTTATTGCCGTCAGCAGCTCTAGCCTCGGACATTGCGATCCTCGGCAAAAAGGGTCGCGGCAAGAGCTACACAGCGAAGGGCTTGGTCGAGCGCTTGCTCGATCTTGGCGAGCGGGTGCTCATTCTCGACCCGCTCGGTCACTGGTGGGGCCTAAAATCCTCTGTAGACGGAGAACGCCCAGGTTACCCGGTGGCTGTTTTCGGCGGCCAACATGCCGATATCGATATCAGCGAAGATAGCGGCCGCACTCTTGCTGAGATCCTCGTCGCCGAGCCAGTCCCGGCCATCATCGATATGGGCACGATGCGCAAGGCCGAGCAGCAGCGCCTGGTCGCCGATCTCCTCGATGAGCTGTTCGCGCGCAATCGGGAGCCGCTGACGATCGTCCTCGAGGAGGCGGACGCCTTCGCGCCGCAGTCTCCGATGGGAGACGCTGTCCGGGTTCTCTCAGAGGTCGACCGGATCGCACGCCGCGGGCGGGCCTATGGCTTCCGGCTTTTGTCCATCACTCAGCGGCCAGCAAAGCTGAATAAAGACGTTCTCACGCAGCTGTCCGTTTTGATCGCTCTTGGAGTGACGAGCCCCCCGGATCGCGATGCTATCCGGGCTTGGGTAGAAGGCAATGGCGACCGCGATAAAGCCAAAGAGGTTTATGAGACGCTCGCGGCGCTTCCCCGAGGTGAAGGGTGGGTCTGGGCCCCGGATTTCGATATTCTGCAACGTGTGCGCTTTCCACAGATCAAGACGCTCGATACGTCCTCGACGCCGGAAGCCGGCGGCAAGCGCGTCGAACCTAAACGCCTGGCAGAGGCTGATATCGTGCGCTTGAATGAGCTTCTGCGGCAGTCCGGGAAAAAAGGCGACGAGATCGGGCAGGCTGCCTCGCGGGCGATGGCGCCGGCTGAACTCCAAGCAGCCGAGCTGCGTGGATTCGAGCGCGGCAAGCTTGCCGGTGAGAAGCTCGGGCGCGAAAGTGCGTTCCGCGAATTTGCCGCGGCGCTCGATCGGGCCCAAAGCGTTCTTTCGGGGACGATCGGAGACCTTGCGTCGATAGCTCAGTCGCTTGGCTTTCAAGGACAGGCAGAAGCGCTGCCGGCGAAGCAGCTTGCACGGCTCGCTGCAAGTGCTCCGAAGCCTTCGAAAGAGCCCGCACGGCAGCCGCGCGAACCAAAGCCCGTGATAGGCCTGACCCTGGCTGCCGAGGAGTTGCTTCGCAAAGCAGCCAGCCTTGCCCCTGTTCTTCTGAATTGGGGGCAAATAGGGGTACTGTGCGGGCGCAAAGCGCATGGCGGCTCTTTCAATACCGCCCGCAAACAACTTCTGGAATTACGCTATGTCGCTGAAGGCCGCCGCTGTGTTCAGGTTCAACCCGCCGGGTTTCAATATTTGGGCGTGGAGCCAGCACCTGCGGCAATCACGCGCACGGCGCTCGCCGCTCAAATGATCGCGGCCCTTCCAACGCCTGCATGCGAAATACTCGCAGCGATCGCGAACGCTTCTGCGCCGATGACCGCGGAAATGCTGGGATCTGCACTGAGCCGGGTTCCGCGCGGCGGCTCCTGGAACACAGGCATGGCCATCCTGAGGAACAATGCCCTGATCGAGGAGACAGCTTCAGGCTATATTCCGGCGGAGCTGGGCGAACGCGGCGCTGCCGCCGCTTAGGAAGGACTGCTTGTGGCTGCCCCCCCCTCGTCCGGATCTGATCAAGCCGAAATTCAAGCGCTTATGCTACACCGGCATATGAAGGGATGCCCGCGTAAATTCCTCCATATAGCCGATGAGCAGATCGCACGCCGCAGCGGCTTCTTCCGCTTTGCGCTCAGCAATGAGAGAGGCAAGATCGGCATGCAACTTGGCACATTGAGGCAAGTCCAGCACCTCCTGATAGTGCATGTACCAGAAGCGGCGCGAGAGGCCTTGCATCAAGCGCATGGAGCGCTTGGCGTAATCGTTGCGGCACGCCGTCTCAAGGAGCGAATTGAATTCGTGATCGAGCCGCATGAAAGCGACGTCGTCGTTGTCTTGCACAGTCTGCCGCATTGCCGTTGCGACGGCCGCGAAAGAAGCGATCTCCACCTTTGTCGACCTCTTGGCGGCAAGACGCACCATGAGGCGCTCAACTTCGCGCCTGACGCATAAGAGTTCGATTTGATTGCGGACATCGATCTCGGATATGGCAACGCCCCGGCGGGGAAGTATCCTGACCAGCCCTTCCCTTGCAAGCTGCTGCAACGCCTCGCGCACCGGTGTGCGGCCAATTCCCAAATGCGCGGCAAGCCCGCTTTCGGAAACAAACTGGCCTGGCTTCAGGCTCAGCATGACGATCTGTTCCTCGATCTCCCGGTAGGCTTTGGCCGAGAGATTGGCGCTCTCTGCTTCCGGCTGGGCTGAAGCGGCTGGTCCGGCTATCGTCATTAATATATTCTTCTGCCTAAATTTTACCGGCCATAGGCAAGATCCAGCTGTTGAAAGCGATTTGGCATATGGTCGCTCTGCCGCGAGAATTAGAAAAATCGCAATTGAGTTGCACGGCGGCAACAGAGATGCCTGGCTGACCCCGATCGAATAAGGCCGCTCTGACGGGTCTCGCGCTCGATCCAAGTAGCGAATGGTACCCCTCTATCGCCAGCGCTTCACTGGTCCATTTCCGGCTTGATAAGACACACACCATAATAGGGTATAATCAAATCGCGATTCGCGAGTCGGCCATTCGTCAGAACGAACGGCCGGTCAGCAGGGGTTTCGTGATGAACGCTAAACAGCAAAGGCTGATAGCTGCTGTGCTGCGCGAGCAGAAAAAAGCCTTCCGGAAAAAATTCGGCCGCGATCCACAGCCCAATGAATCAGGCCTTGGCGATCCCTCTGGCGATCAGCCAGCGCATTTGACTGGAACACGCCAAGGAGGCCTCACATTGAGGGCGATCAGATACTTCGATGTTCCATCTCATTTTGCGTTCGCTTACGAGCATACGGGCCTGATCGTCACAGCCGAGAATATGGATACGATGAGCACGGGCGATTTGAGGCGCTGGGATGCCGCGATCGGAGAGTATTTCCAGATGGAGCGCCTAACGAAGGCGGCGGGCGCTAGCACGTTAACGCATTAGCCCAAGTTGCTTGTCCTTGTACTACGCTCCGAGTGCAGTAAAGGTACCAGGCATACCGATGAACTCGGCTGAGTTGCCTCGGATGTCGTACAGCCCGGTCTCGCATGCAGACAGAGCGACGAGGCGCGGATTGCAGAAGTGACAGGCCGGCACGGGCCGTCCGGCCGTCCGGCCGTCGTCCGGCTTAAGCATGCGCGTCGCCGGCATCGCTTATACAAAAACCGACGTTGATCCATGCTCGATCGGCGACGCGGAAAACATCGTCGGCCACGTCCGCTGATTGGGGTATCGCGTCAAGGCGTCAGATGTCGATCTTCTCGGCGATCTTTGGCCATCGCAACATCATCAACGCGTAAAGTGCGAGACCTTAACGCAGATGCCTCACGGCGAATTGCAACGGTTCTGCTCTGGCCAGCCGAGAAGTGTATGTGCAACCTCAATTATATGCCCAGCAACGCACTTGTGTGTTGTAAAAAAGCGAAGAGGTCGACCGTTTACAAAAGCAAGGTCGCGTTCCGATTGAAGGCCAATTTCCGTGGAGCGGAACTGCATAGCTTGTTTGAGCGACCTGCGTGCTCGACTGCTTTGCGCATCCATCACATACCCAAGCATCATCGCGAACGGCAGTCCATTCGCGTATTGTCCCGTAATGAAGCGCATAAGCCCTTCATCCACATACTCGCGAGCGAGGCCCTTAGGTCCGGACCTGAACGTGACATTCAGGCGTTTACATTCGCAAGCTAAATAGATGTCCTCATCGTCGCCAATGGTTAGGACAAAATCGATGTTGCTTAAGAGTGATACATTTTGTTCGGCGTCCTCAACAAGCAGCGCATACTGATAGACAACGCGTCCAGGCACCTTCTTTGTCCGTATTAGGGCATATACCAGATGCTCGGTGATATGGTCTTCATGGGTCAACGCGTCCTTCTTCCGCTGTAACGGAGCGACACAGACTGGCCAAGCTTCTTCAATGGCATCAGCGAGGCGTTCTTCAAGGGTACGGAAATGAGGAAGCCAAGAAGCAAGGTCACCGAACAACATGTTCACCGCCAAGCCGGTTATCGCGTACGAGAGCTGCGCTGAACTCCGGCGCAATTTGCTCGGCATCGGCAAGCGCCGCTGACCTGAGCCAGTGCCGTAGTTGCATCGGCTTGACCAGATACATGTCGCGCCCGATAATGAATCGAAGATCTGGAACCAGTTGCATATTGCCAGGCAGAGCGACGGGCAAATGCGCCCTAATGGACTGGAGGAATTTGTCCAGTTCCGCTGAGGATTGCTCGCTGTAATCTTGAGGTTTCGCCTTCATCGTGAGTTGCAGCACAGCAATGTCGCTTGATTTCGCGACCAGAGATGCGCTGACCGGCTGACGAAAGCATGGCTGGAGCGCCTCGCACAGCAGCAACGCATATGCCGAGCGGTGTTCAGGGCGGCTGCTTGTCCAAATCGCTTGCATGCCAGCATTGCGCCGGGGCTGCATTGCCGGAATTATATATCGAAATGTATCATCCACGAGTGCTATGTCATGTTCGTCAAGGCCATAATAGGCGAAGACAAGTTCGTCGATTTCCCGGAGCACGTTGTCCGGTTCGTGCAGTGTCTCATTTGCGCGTTTGATCTCTCGGTCGACGAGCCGAACGATCTTCTTCTCGGCGGCAGCTGCGCGTTCGGGATTGGGCATGTTCTCGGGAAGTTCAAACGGTAGCTTAAGCAAATCGCCTTGATGCACTTTGGCGCGGTCAGTACCCAAGTTCGCAGTGTCATGGAAATAGACCCAGGCAGCGAGACTGCTATTAAGGACCGCCGTTAAGAGCTTTGCCGCGCGTGTCTTCGATTTAGGAAAGGCAATTGCCTGAATTGAGTGTTCAAAAACGAGGTTTTGCTCGCTATAAGCAGCGCGAACGCGCCCAATCTTCCGTTCGACGCCTTGGGGGATCAGGATGTGAGGTCCGACGAAACCCTCAGCGAAACCCGCGCGGTGAACCGTTGCGGTATTCCAGGATGCGGCCTTGATTGTCGGCAGCGCTACCGTCTGAAACGCGTCTACGCTCAAATAGGGATAACGCATTACAATCGGCGCTGAGGTGGTTTGGTAATCATCATCCCGGAGCCGGGCCTCATTAGCAGGCTTGAAACCCTGCCCGATGGCCCAATCCTTCTCCCGATCGAAACTGTCCTTTCGTATATCTTTGTATTCCCGGATAAAAGCATTGAGCGGCGGGATCGTACGGAGATACTGAAGCAGTTTTTCCTCCGGCGCACGCGTCCACAGCCTGCGCTTGAAAATCGTAGGGTCTTGGGCAACCAAATCGGAGCGAAAGCGGATACGATCAGACCGGGAAAGCGTCATCACGCGTTTAAGACGCAGGTTCAGATCGGCCTTGGGCACCCAATATTCAAAACGATATGGAGCCTGCCGTTCCTTTGCCTGCCCGTAAAGAACGAAAGCCGTGGGTCTCTGTGCGCCGTCGAACAACTGGAAGCACAGATCTGATAGATTGATGATCCGCTTTATCC
>CAZCIF010000210.1:0-1360 GCA_964498645.1 uncultured Rhodomicrobium sp.
GAAGTCTCTGATATTGCGTGTGGATCGCCACGGCGGCCAAAGCCGCCTCGCGATGACGGCGAACGAATATTCGTGGAAAGCGCTCTAGAGCCATTTGCTCCGCACGATGGTCGACTAGCCTGGCAACAGTTCGCGTAAGCTGCCGCGCCAGTATGTTGACGACTCGTCTTCCGGTTTCCATGGCGCCGCCGAAGGAACGGGTGGTACGAAGCAAAGCTGCAACGTTGCTTGCGCCATCGCGGGGCAGTCGAAGGGGCTGCCAACGATTTCGCATTGGCAGTAGCGGTTAAGCCAGGCTTGCCGGCCGAGTTCGTGCGAGTTGACGTGAACCGCGATCCGCGGCGCCCGAACGTTAGAACGTGACGAGCCGGTAGCCTTCGTCAAGATAGCGGGATAGATCCAGAATGCCACTCGTTCCTGGAATAGCCTTCTCGTGGACGAGTTTCAGACCGGTAGTCTTGGCGGCATCGGCCGCACCGAAGACGTCGGCGCAGCCGCCGCAGATCCCTGCAACCCTATCTCGAACCGTATTGTAGAGCGCGTTTGCAGGGTGGGTGGGATTGGCGATCTCACCAGGCCAGCGCGCGCCGGCGCCCTGAAAGATCAGCGCCACATCCTGGTTTTTCTCCTTCAGTTCCAGCGCCAAAAACATGGCGTTGAACAAGCGGCCGAGGGCCTCCTCACCTCCAGATTTCGGGTCGGAGAAGATGACGATAGCTGTCTTTGACATGAAACGCTCCGCTGTAACTGAGCTGTGGTTGATATTTACCGGTCGTTCGGTATAATTTGTTTGACAGGCGCCGATGATTGTGTCAAGAATTTTCTATCGAACGTTCGGAAATAGCCGGAACAGCGAATGGCGCGTCCTCAGACCATTGATGAAGATGAGCTCACCGCCCGTCTGGCAGAGGTTTTTCGCGACGTCGGTTACGAGGGCGCCTCCCTGACGATGCTTTCAGAAGCGACCGGCTTGCAGAAGGCGAGCCTCTACCACCGGTTCCCCGGCGGCAAGAAAGAGATGGCCGGCCACGTGCTCGATACTGCGCTCGGTTGGTTCGGCGAGCACGTCATTGCTCCTCTTGAGCGAGATGGCGACCCTCTCGAGCGCCTCAAGGAAGTGATCGGCAAGCTCGACGGCTTCTATGGCGGTGGGGAGAAGGCATGCCTGCTCAATATGCTCGCATCTCCACGAACCAATGACGGGCCATTCACGGCGCGCATCAAGGCGGCTTTGCAGGCTCTCATCCATGCATTCGGCAAACTATCGCGCGATGCTGGCCTACCGCCCGATGTTGCCGATCGTCGCGCCGAGCGCACGGTGGCGCTTTTGCAGGGAGGTCTCGTACTCTCGCGCGGCCTC
>CAZCIF010000210.1:1370-6166 GCA_964498645.1 uncultured Rhodomicrobium sp.
CGGAACGCGCATGCCGTTCCAAAACGTTCTGGCTGCTCTTCGCGACGAACTCCTTAACCCATGACGAAAGGCCAAAACATGAATGAGACCCCGCGCCCGCCGCTCCCACCATTCACTGTCGAGACCGCAGCTCAAAAGGCCCGGCTCGCCGAAGACGCATGGAACTCGCGCGACCCTGAGCGGGTTGCATTGGCTTACACACCAGATAGCGAATGGCGGAATCGTGCGGAATTTTTCTCCGGCCGTCAGGCCATCATCGATTTCCTCAAGCGCAAATGGGCCAGAGAACTCGACTATCGCCTTATCAAGGAAGTGTGGGCCTACCGCGAGAACCGCATCGCCGTTCGCTTCGCTTATGAATGGCACGATGATGCCGGCAACTGGTTCCGCAGCTACGGCAACGAGAATTGGGAATTCTCAGATGCCGGGCTGATGCGACGGCGCGTCGCGAGCATCAACGATTTACCGATCCGGGAAGTCGAGCGCAAGCTCACCTTCGCGCAGGGGCGACGGCCCAACGATTTTCCTGGATTGAGTGAGCTTGGCTTGTGAGGCAGTTGTGATGGCGCATTTTTTCAACACCGTGTTCACCGCCAGGGGTCAAAGCCGTGCAGGAAGCCAACGGCAGCCGCGCCAGCTACGCCCGCTTTCAGAGCGCCACGGAGGCCTGACCGATTCGGCGAGCTCCTCTACATGGCTCATCACGATTGAGCTGTGCGATCAAATCACCTAGTGACAGGACCGGTGCTGACCCGGACCATCATCTGTCGCGGTCGCAACAATTCCTCCGGCTGCTAGGGGATAAGCGGAATCATTGATTTCGTTCAAGAAACTACCGCCCAGCTCCCGCAACGGCGGTCCGCGCTGCTCACTCTTCGCGTATGTTCGTCGCGGACGTCTTCCCGGTGCGCCGGTCTGCCTCGATGTCGAATGAAACCTTCTGGCCTTCAACGAGAGTTCGTATGCCAGCCCGTTCTAGAGCGGTCACATGAACGAACACATCCTTCCCGCCGTCATCGGGCTGGATGAAGCCGTAACCCTTTGCGCTGTTGTAAAACTTCACTATGCCTGCCGTCATTGCGGTGCCTCTTTTCGCGGCACTTAAAGCCGCCCCTCCAAAATGATATAAGATCTTCCACGCTAACCAATGAGGCAATTATGGCTAAAGGTCAAAAGAGAAGCAGCCGCGAACCGAAGAAACCCAAAGCAGAGAAGCCGAAGCCCGCTGCACCATCTCCTTCGTTTTTGAAAGCGAAGCCTGGCGCCGGCTCGGGAGCGAAGAAGTAATCGCGCTCACCGCTAGTGCGCCTATTTTTGCTCGATGAAATTTGCACGGTCCGGCACGGTTGCGGAAGTCGCATTTGCTTGCGAACACCAATGCGGGTATCGCGGACCGCATTCTCATCGGTTGTTGCCGGAACGTGGGGCCGGAACGGCGTCGCCATTCGGAGTCATACCCTTCAGAAACTTGAAGAGGTCACTGTCCGTGGAAAGGACAAGGGTCGTGTTTTCGGCGATGATGGACTTGTAGGACTGCATAGTCCGTGTGAATTCATAGAACGCTACCGATTCAGGGCTCTGGTTATAAGCCCTCGCGTAGATTGCGGTGGCTTTTGCGTCCGCCACGCCGCGGATCTCCTCGACCTGCCGGTAGGCTTCAGACTGGATCTTGTTCAGGTCACGCACACGATTGCCGCGGATTCTGGCGGCCTCGCCGTTACCTTCCGACAGGAAGCGTTCCGCGATCTGCCGCCGTTCGCTGATCATTCGATCGTAGATCTTCGGGCGTACGCTTTCATTGTAGTTGATCCGCTTGAACCGGATATCGAGCAATTCGATACCAAACACTCGAACTTTCCCGGCAGCCTCGGCAAAGATCTCCTGCTCGACCAGTTTGCGTCCCTTCTGGGTCGGCACCAGCGACCCCACGTGCAGCTCCCGTCCCGCGCCGGTCGCGAGGGTGTCGCGCAACGGCACGCGATCCTTGCTGGTGCGGATGATCTCGATTAGCTCATGCTTGGCGACGGCATTACGGGTCTCGCTGCCTAGAACATCGTCCAGGCGGGACTGAGCGCTGCGCTCATCGTGCAGCCGCAGAAAGTATTGCAGAGGATCTACAATCCGCCAGCGGGCGAAGAGGTCGACCGAGACGTAGAGCTTGTCCTTGGTTGGCATATCGGACGGATTGCCGTCCCACTCGAGAACTCGCTTGTCGGTAGTGGGTACTTTTGAAATTTGAGCCTGTTGACATACGCTGGCAAACAGGATTCGCCCATGCCATATTTAAGGCATGGCACAGGAAACACCACGCAAGAAACGCCCCCGCGATCCGGCCCAGCTCGCCAAATTCGTTGTCGATGTAGCAACTGGCGAAATCGAGGACCGGGAGCCTACTCCAGAGGAACAAGGCAAAAGTGCTGCTGCAGTCGAGCTTGGAAGGCGCGGCGGCTTGAAAGGCGGCAAGGCCCGTGCAGAGAAGTTGACACCGCAACAACGCGCGGAGATCGCGAAGAGGGCGGCGGAAAAAAGGTGGAAGAGATCAGGAGACAATTCTTAAAGTTGGCCTTGGCTCACGCACGCCGTATAGTTTTTTGATATCACCAACAAATATGCAGAGCATCTCTAGCATGTCATCAAGAGAGTAGCCGAGCTTAGTCATATGAAGCTCAAATAGCTTCGGCACAAGCGTATATTTTTCCTGATCAAAGTCTAACTCAGGAGGCTCTCGTAATCGAATTTTATTAGCATTGAATTGTCGCCATAGGTAACTCGCCTGTTCTTCTGATATATACTCAAGAGATTTCGCCCTATATAGCAAATTCTGCATAGAGACGCGCCATTCTGGTTTTAGTCGAGCTAACATTTTCAAGTCTATTTTCCCGTTCAGAAAGTAATTATGTATATCTTTGTGAGGAACGAGCAATGCTCCGGCGAAGTGATTGGCTTCCTTTTCCATATCAACTGTCGGGAACCGATGTAATATTATATGTGCAATTTCATGGGCCAATGTGAATCTCATCCGATCTGCAGGGATCGCCATATTTAAGAATATGCAGGGTGGCATGCCCGGTGGTCTCATGGTGAGGCCATCAATATCTGAGCGCTCCAAATCCATATGGAACACAAAGACACCAGCAGTCTCTATGACCGCCGTAAGATTGGAGATCGGCCCAGCGGGCAACATCCAAGTTCGCCGAACCAATGCAGCAATCTCTTCTACATCGCCCTCATAGTCGTCGATTTCATATCGAGGAAGCGACAATTGCGGCGCAATCTCCACGGAACGGAGCAGGCGACGAAGGTGTAACAGGCGGAGATTTACCTCAGCCAGGATTTGATCCGAATCGCGCTGCGATACAGATTTGCGCTTGCGCCACATAGGATGCGAGCTGATAGGCAATCCATAGGCGCGATCCGACTGATAAAAGAAGGCGATGGGAAATCCCAAAAATTCGGCAGCGCGCGCAATTATCGCTTCCGTAGGCTGTACAACCTCATTCTCCGCACGGGATACTGTCGAAGGCTCTATGTTTAAAGCCTCCGCGAGTTCTTTCTGATTATATCCTCGATACTGCCGCGCAATGCGCAGCAGATCGCCATTAAGTGGCATGATACTACCCGTGCTTTTTACCCGGCGAGCCTGCATCCGGTACGCTAAGAACGTTCTCCGGTCCAGGTGGCGGAGTGGGAGCAGACGGGAATTCCACGAGCACACCGACCTCACCTTTTCTTGGGTAGATGTCGAAATGCCAAAGGCGCCTCGGGCCGTCTCGCCCGGCGACGGAAATGCCTTCGATCTTCGATTCGAGGTCATTGAGACTATAGGTTACGTCTAATCTCTGGACGGCAGGCAGGCCCAAGGGCAATGAGGTCTGCTCGGCTTCCGGGGTAACAAACGCAAGCGACATTTGCGTTTTGTTATTGCGTCCTAAGTGCTTTTCGTCGCCTTTCTTTAGGCGTATCGCTAAGCGATCTTCGATTAAGAAATATGCGGTCTCATGACCCGGTATTATTTGCACGAGAGGTTTGGCAGCGAATGACGCCTTGGCATGACGCATCATAAATTGATGCATGATGCAGGCTCTTGTTCTTTTGAAGTCGTGCAAATCCTTGTGCTTAGCCCAACAATCCTTCCATGCATCTAAGATAATGTTCACGATTATTTCTTCGTACTCTTTCAATACGGATTTGGCGTGATCTTCGTCGGGAATCATCTTCGCGCATCTCAGGCTGTCGATTGCCGGTCTTATGCCTTGCATAAACGCAAAAATCAAGACAAAAATTGCACAGCAAATTGACTTGAGTGTTGACAATGCAAGATCAGTCAAGCATATTGGTCATTATGAACAAGATGACCAGAGAGCAACGCACCCAAATCCTTCACCTTCTTTGCGAAGGATCGTCGGTTCGCGCCGTGAGCCGCATAACCGGCTCCGCTAAGAATGCCATCCTTAAGCTGATGGCTGACGCAGGGAAGGCGTGCGCCGCTTACCATGACGAGCATGTGCGCGATCTCAAATCGAAGCGCATCCAAGTCGATGAAGTATGGTCGTTCGTTTATGCCAAGGAAAAGAATGTCCCCAGCGCGAGGGCGGCTCCCGATGGTGCGGGGGATGCCTGGACCTGGACCGCGCTCGATGCAGACTCAAAGCTTCTTGTCTCTTACTTCGTTGGCGATCGCGACGGCGAATGCGCTCAGTGGTTTATGGACGGTGTTGCCAGCCGCCTCGCCAATCGCGTGCAGCTCACAAGCGACGGTCACAAAGCTTACCTTGAAGCCGTCGAAGGAGCTTTGG
>CAZCIF010000211.1:0-2531 GCA_964498645.1 uncultured Rhodomicrobium sp.
CTTCGCCATGGTCGCGGCGCTGTTTGCCGATCTTCTCATTTTGAGGCCAACAATCATGTTTCTGCTGCGTCTCTGGCGCGGCAACCGCCAGGACGCCCCCGGTTCCGAAGCCGAACCGGCGCTCTAAACCGGAGTTCCCAAAAGTGGCCGTTCCGGTTTTGGGATAAAACTGCGCGAAACAAAGGATTCTAAGTAGTGATTCGTTTGGAATCAAACGAATACCTGTTTAGGTGAGGAGTTGAATAAACGATTGATTCGTACATCTCAGGCTTACTAGAGAGAACGAGATGAGGAGGCGTCACAAGTGATCGCGTCAAAAATATCGCTTTCGGGCATTATGATACGCTTGGCAGTTTTCGGAGCTATCTTCTTCGCGAGTGCGCTCACAACTGCGCAAGCGAGAAAAGAAGGCGTCTCGTTATCCGGTTCCTGGAGGGGCGGCGGGACCGTGCTTTATTCGTCGGGCCAGCGCGAGCGGGCACGATGCCGCGCGCATTTCTCGCAGTCTGACGGGCGCGTGTCCCTTAACGCCGTTTGCGCCACGCCCTCCGGCAGCGTGTCGCAAACCGCGAGCCTTCGAAGGGTTGGTGCGAACAGATACGCCGGATCGTTTTTCAATCCGCAATACAATGTCTCGGGCAGCATCTATATCGTCGTCCGCGGCAATACGCAGAGCGTGACGCTGCGCAGCGGAAATGGCTCCGCTTCGCTGGTGCTGCGGCATTAGAGCATTTCCGGCGCAAGCAGAATCGCCGTCATTGCGAGCAAAGCGAAGCAATCCAGAGCTAAGTCTCTGATGGTACTATGGATCGCCACGGCGGCAAATGCCGCCTCGCGATGACGGCGGAACTATATGTCCAGCGCTTCAGGCTCAGCGAAGGCGGCGCGCTCTTGGATGAAGCGGAAACGGGCTTCCGGCTTGTTGCCCATGAGCTGCTCGACGATCTCCGCCGCCGCCGCCTCGTCGGCCTCAAGGTCCAGACCGTTCATGTCGCCGCCGCGCCCCGTGATCTCCACGCGCAAGAGCATCCGCTTAGTCGGGGCCATGGTTGTTTCCTTGAGCTGCGCCGGCATCATCTCGCCCAAGCCTTTGAAGCGGCTGACTTCGAGCTTGCCCCGGCCATTGAACACGGTCGCTTTCAGCTCCGCGAGATGCGCATCGTTGCGTGCATAAGCCGTTTTGCCGCCCTGGCTGAGCCGGTAGAGAGGCGGCACTGCGAGATAGAGGTGTCCGTTCCGGATCAGATCGGGCATCTGCCGGTAGAAAAATGTGATGAGCAGCGAGGCGATGTGCGCTCCGTCCACGTCCGCGTCAGTCATGACGATCACCCGGTCATAGCGCAGCTCACTATCGTTGTAGTGCTTGCCCGCGCCACAGCCAAGCGCCAGCGTGAGATCGGCAAGAAGCTGGTTCTGCGCGAGTTTATCGCGCGATGCACTCGCGACATTGAGGATTTTGCCGCGTAAGGGAAGCACGGCCTGGGTGGCGCGGTCGCGCGCCTGCTTGGCGGAGCCACCGGCAGAGTCGCCCTCGACGATGAAGATCTCGGTATCGTCTTTGGCGTTCTTGGAGCAGTCCGCGAGCTTGCCGGGCAGCCGCAGCTTACGTGTGGCGCTTTTGCGTTGGGTTTCCTTTTCGCGCTTGCGCCGCAACCGCTCCTCGGCGCGCTCAATGATGAATTCCAAGAGCGAGTTAGCCTGCGTCGGCGAGGCGGTGAGCCAGTGATCGAAGGCATCTTTCACCGTCGTCTCGACAACGCGGGCCGCTTCGGCGGAGGACAGCTTATCCTTCGTCTGCCCTTGAAATTCCGGCTCACGGATGAAGACCGAGAGCATGACGCCCGCCGACACGACGATGTCGTCCGCGGTAATCTGGGCAGCCCGTTTGTTGTTCGTGAGGTCGCCATAGGCGCGCAGCGATTTCGACAGCGCCGCGCGGAGGCCCTGTTCATGTGTGCCGCCTTCCGGTGTGGGCACCGTGTTGCAGTAAGACTGCGTGAAGCCATCCTCATCGGCAAGCCAAGCGATCGCCCATTCGACGCTGCCATGCCCGCCCTCCTTCTGAACGCGCCCGGCGAAGATATCCTTTGTGACCGGAGTGAAGCCCTCGATGCGCGTTGTCAGAAAATCCCGAAGGCCGCCGGGGAAATGGAAAACGGCCTTTTCAGGCACATCCGTATCGCCTTGCAATAGCCCGGAGGCGCAAGACCAGCGTATCTCCACCCCGCCGAAGAGATAAGCTTTTGCCCGCGCCATCTTGAAAATGCGGATGGGTTTGAAATGCGCCCGCTCCTTGAAAATCAAGGGGTCCGGCCGGAAACGGACGGTTGTGCCGCGCCGGTTGCGAATGGCGCCGAGGTCCTCAAGCCCCGTTAAGGGTGCGCCTCGCGCGAATGTTTGCCTATATAGGCGGCCGCCGCGGGCGACCTCGACTTCGAGATGCTCCGAAAGCGCATTCACCACGGAGACGCCGACGCCGTGCAAGCCGCCGCTCGTGGAATAGACGTTGGAGTTGAATTTGCCGCCGGAGT
>CAZCIF010000211.1:2541-6131 GCA_964498645.1 uncultured Rhodomicrobium sp.
ATCATGATGACTGCAAGCGCCGACTTGCCGGGATATTTTGGATGAGGGTCCACCGGAATGCCGCGTCCATTGTCGGTGACGCATAGCGTGCCATCCGCTTCGAGCGCGACCTCGATAAAGCTCGCATGACCGGCCACGGCTTCATCCATGGCATTGTCGATCACCTCCGCGAAGAGGTGATGCATCGCCTTCTCGTCGGTCCCGCCGATATACATGCCAGGACGGCGGCGCACAGGCTCAAGCCCTTCCAGCACCTCGATGTCGGCGGCGGTGTAGCTTTCGCCGGGCTTTTGAGCGGGCAGGCGACCGGCACTTGCGCCCGGAGCGCCGGCTTCGGCGCTGCCGAAAAGATCCCTCGTCGTAGCCGTGTTTTGTTTGCTCATTCCCTATCCCGTCAACTGGCATTCAAGCCTGACACTTGCGAATCTCTGACCGGACTCGAAGTCCACAGGTCGCAAGCTTGACGCACTTTGGCAAGTGGGTGATGCCGGCTGCCCACGCTTTCGCGCCGATGGGTGCATAACAGCCTGCCGGTGGCTTGAACATCTTTTAATACATTTTTATTCAAAACTTCATTTATGTCCGAACTGCTAAATGAACCGTCTTGATCCGCGACGGTGACTTCCCCTATAAATCCGTATAGTCGCAGAAAAGCATGCAGATGACCAAGCCAACGGCTTGGATACCCGGCCACCTTCCGGAATTGCGCTGCGCCATCTCCGCAAACTTTTTACATCGTCTTGCGAGGTGCTGTGAGCGCCGATCTCGAAATCTTGCCGGCACGCCCTCGCGGACGGTCCCTCTACGATGCCGCCTATTGCGAGCGCGCGCTCGAACTTGCCGCCGAAGGCTGCGGCAAGGCGGAAATCGCCGCCGCGCTTTCCGTGAGCCGCAAAACGCTCAACGCATGGATCAAGGCACATCCCGAGTTCCGCGAGGCCATGAGCCGCGCAAAAGACCTTGAATATGCCTGGTGGCTCGCCGCCGGGCGCAAAGGGCAGTTCATCAAAACCTGGAATGCGGCGAGCTGGGCGCTGCAGATGCGCAACCGCTTCGGCAAGCGCTTCCGCGACCGCGCGCCGCCGCCGCAAGGCGAAGGGCCAAAGGACGTCATGAATGCCGAACGGCTCCGCGAGGAAATGGAACGCAAGCTTTCTCGCATCGCTGACGCCGGCGCGGAGGAAGAGGTTTCTCGCGAGCCTGACGCCGCAGGAGCTGGAGAGCCTGAATCATGATTGGCGATTCTGGGCGAGGCCCGGGCAGCGCGCGCCGGAAGGCGATTGGCATATCTGGCTTATTTTGGCCGGACGCGGCGCGGGAAAAACGAGGTGCGGCGCGGAGTGGGTGCGCGAATGCGTTTGCGGACCCACTCCGCTGGGTGGCGGAACTTATAGCCGGATTGCGCTTGTGGCGGAGACGGCGGCAGATGCGCGGGATGTGATCGCCGAGGGGCCAAGCGGGTTGCTCGCGATCCATCCAGCGGAGTTCCGGCCGAAATTCGAAAAATCGAAGCGCCGCCTGACTTGGCCGAACGGCGCGGTGGCGATGCTTTACAACGCGACGGAGCCGGATCAACTGCGCGGCCCGCAGCACGACGCAGCCTGGTGCGACGAGCTTGCCAAATGGCGCTATGCGCAGGAGACGTGGGACATGCTGCAGTTCGGCTTGCGGCTCGGGGAGAGGCCGCGGCAGGTCATCACCACGACGCCGCGCCCGGTCCCGCTCATCCGCGATTTCATTGCGCGCGAAGGCAGTGGCGTGGCGGTGACGCGAGGCAGCACCTATGACAACCGCGCCAATCTCGCGCCGGGCTTCTTCAAAACCATCGTGAAGCGCTATGAAGGCACGCGGCTCGGGCGGCAGGAGCTGAATGCCGAGATTTTGGATGACGTTGCGGGCGCATTGTGGACGCGGGCGATGCTCGACGCGGCGCGCGTGGCGAGCGCGGGCTTGCCTCCCATGCAGCGCGTCGTGATCGGCGTGGACCCTGCCGCGAAAGCCTCCGCCAGCGGGGACAAGACCTCCGAAACCGGCATCATCGCGGCGGGCCTCGGCGAGGATGGGCGCGGCTATGTGCTCGACGACCTCTCCTGCCGGCTTTCGCCCGCGGGCTGGGCGCGGAAAATCGCCGCCGCCTTCGACCGCTACAGGGCGGACGCCATCGTGGTGGAGATCAATCAGGGCGGCGCGATGGTGGAGACGGTGCTGCGCGCCGAACGGCCCGGCCTGCCGCTGCGGCAGGTGCGCGCGAGCCGCGGCAAGACCGTGCGCGCCGAGCCGATCGCGGCCCTTTATGAGCAGGGCCGCGTGAGCCATGCGGGCGCCTTTCCGGCGCTGGAGGATCAGATGGTGCTGTTCACGCCGTTCGGCATCGAAGGCGACGGCGCGGCGGATAGGGTGGATGCGCTGGTGTGGGCGCTGTCGGATTTGTTCCCGCGCATGGTGAAGCCGCCCATTATAGTACCATGGGACGATGCAGATGGGCGGCTGAAGAGCGGATGGATGTTGTAGGTGCGAGCAATGTTTGCGTATGGCCACTAACGCAGCTAACAATGCAATACAGAAATCTCTAGGCTTGTTCTTGGCCGAGGAAACAGCTAATCAAAATCATCGCACAGGATGATTCTCTGCATACCACATTAATGGGACGCTGAAAGGATGCCAGATCTTCACGAGTTCTGGGACCCGAATGCGAGGGAGTTGCACGTTTACGGCTTACTTCAAGACCGCCACGGCTCACTAAACGTCACAAAAGTTCCGGCCCGGCACAGAGGTGATTTCGGCCTCGACTACTATTGCCCGACGGATCGAGTTGTCTATCAATGCTATGCGGTGCAGGAACCCTGCGAAATCGCTGATCGATCCCAGAAGCAAAAGGCCAAAATCAATACTGATCTGAAGAAATTCTGCTCAAAAACAAAAGAGCTACAAGGCCTTTTCGGAGTGGTTCGCATTAGCCGATGGATTCTCGCTGTTCCCATTCACGATAGCTCTCAAGTGAACACACATTTGACAGCAAAGACCGAAGAGGTCCGTAGTTTAAGGCTGCCATATATAGCCCAAGACTTCGAAGCTCATATCCACGATCTCCAAAGCTTCGACGCTGGTTCAAGAGAACACCGCGCGTTGCAGCGGAAGTTGATCTGCTTGCCAACTATTATACCAACCGGGCGGGAAATTGAAGATTGGGCTGAGACATCAAATCCGCTCGTTGCAAATCTTATGCGCAAGCTCAGAAAGCGCGTATGGGGAAACGACTCAGCAAATCTTCAAAGTGCCGTGCATGAGGCAGTCGGCTGGTTTTTAGAACGCGAGAACGCGCTCGAGTCGTTGCGGGAGAACGCACCGCAATTGCACGAAATTCTTCTTAACGTTATTGCAAGGCATGGGACCCGGCTTCGTCTCTACGGGCCGCCAGCGGCAGGAAATGCTCACGACATTCTGAGGTCTGAATTTGAATCCTTGACTGAGGAATTAAAGGAGAGCGTACCAAACTTCAGCGCTGCGAGCGCTGAACGTTTAGCACTTGGAACCATCGCAGAGTGGTTACTGCGCTGCCCACTTGATTTTCCTCCATATAGCCATGCCAA
>CAZCIF010000212.1:0-3296 GCA_964498645.1 uncultured Rhodomicrobium sp.
ACTTATTGAAAATACGATACATCATGGAAAATGGTACGTCAAGCGGATACTTCCCAACTAACCCGGGAGCCGCTGCCGGCGCGCCCCCACGCTAGAAAGGCAAGCGCAATAAGGCCGAGAAAAAGTGCACCGGCCATCCATGGCCATTTATTCTTCGTAGCCGCGGCCTTTGACTGCTGCGGCGAAGGAGCTGCGCTTGCGCCTCCGGCGTCTACGCCTGAAGTGGCAGCCTGGTCTTTCAGCATTGTGTTCGCCCACCGGAAACATGCCCATGCCCCATGCCTTTGTGCACTTTGAGGCATGGTTAATGAATCTACAAGCGGCGAAACCTCCCCTTGATGCAAATCAAGGTGAGGAGCTCAGATGTCATCGCGAGGCGCTTTAGCGCCGTGGCGATCCAGGAGCGGCTAGCACTGCCCATGCATTTGCTGCCTCTGGATTGCTTCGGAGCTTTGGCCCCTCGCAATGACGAGCGCGGATGAACTGCGGCTTTCGCGGAACGCCATCTCAAATTAACACGCGAGATATTGGCCGCCGTTCACGGTTATGGTCGCCCCGGTCATGAAACCGGCATCGTCGCTCACGAGGAACCCAACGCATTTCGCGATTTCTTCCGCTTTCCCAAGGCGGCCAACCGGGATCTGCGCGATGATGCTCTCAAGAACCTTCTCCGGCACGGCCTGGACCATTTCCGTATCGATATAGCCCGGCGCAACGCAATTTACGGTGATGCCCTTCTTCGCGTTTTCCTGCGCGAGCGCCTTTGTGAAGCCGATCACGCCCGCTTTGGCCGCCGAATAGTTGACCTGGCCCATCTGGCCCTTCTGGCCGTTGATGGATGAGATGTTGACAATCCGGCCGAAATTGCGATCGCGCATCCCGTTGATGACGGGGTGAATCATGTTGAACAGGCTGTCGAGATCGACGCGGATGACCTCGCGCCATTGCTCGGGCGTCATGCGATGAAGCATGGCATCCCGCGTGATGCCAGCATTGTTGACGATCACGGCAACCGGGCCGACCTGAACCTCGACTTGCTTCAGCCCCATCGCGCAAGCCTCATAGTCACCGACATCCCATTTGAAGGTTGGAATGCCT
Source organism: uncultured Rhodomicrobium sp. (assembly GCA_964498645.1). Lineage (GTDB taxonomy): Bacteria > Pseudomonadota > Alphaproteobacteria > Rhizobiales > Rhodomicrobiaceae > Rhodomicrobium. Next base: position 1,099 of record CAZCIF010000212.1, read on the forward strand.
GTGTCCGCTTGAAACCTGTGTGCGGCTTCGTCGTTTCCGCCATAGTTCGCCGCGACGCGGAATCCGCGCCTTTTGAGTTCAATGGAAATCGCGTGACCAATTCCCCGCGTGCCGCCTGTTACTACAGCCACCCGAGACATTGTTCCCTCCAATTCAAGATTATCTTGAGGCAAGATATGCAGTTTCGTCAAAGGAGTTGCCACGAATTGGACGCGAACAAACTCCTCAGTCAAAGGTGGGAGCGGAAGTTTTCCCTTCGCTCCAACTCTCGAACACTCGCAATAGCGAGTACGCACTGCTTACTTCAGCCAAAGTCGGGTCCGGCTCGACGGCCAGATGCTGGATAGAGCCGTTTTTCACCCACATGGCGTATCGCCGTGAACGCCATCCGAGTCCCAGCGGACGGGCATCGAAGAGGAGGCCGAGGCTTCTCGCGAAATCTCCATTTCCATCGGCGAGAAAGAGGATCTCCTCCGTAACTCCCAGCGCACGCACCCATGCATCCAAGACGAAAACGTCATTCACCGCAGTACAGGCCACAAGATCGACGCCGCTGGCCTTGTAGGCTCCATATTCGGCGATGATTTCGGGAAGGTGGACATGATGACAACTTGGCGTGAATGCGCCGGGTAGTCCGAACAAAGCAACGCTTTTTTCTGCCGGGAATACCTCGCCGCTTGTGATCGAAGCGGGCTGTCCCTTCACCATCACCTGGAATTTGACCGATGAGACAATACTGGGCGCCGGAGACATCGCATTTTCCACTTATCCTTCGGAACCCGATGATACGCCCCCAGATGGTTAATCACAACTGGGAGCACCCGTCATATTTGTAAGCATACGACGCAATTCTACAGGTTAAACCCGTTCCACGCACATGGCTATCCCCATGCCGCCGCCGATGCAGAGGGTAGCAAGCCCGCGCCGGGCGTCCCGCCGCTGCATCTCATAAAGGAGCGTCGTCAGAACGCGGGCGCCGGACGCTCCGATCGGATGCCCAATTGCGATCGCGCCGCCATTGACGTTCACCTTCTCGAGATCCCAGCCAATAGCCTTGTTAACCGCACAAGCTTGAGCGGCGAATGCCTCGTTGGCCTCAATAAGATCCAGATCGTGTTTGGTCCAGCCAGCCTTTTCCATGGCGCGCCGGGAGGCAGGGATCGGCCCGGTCCCCATGATGGAAGGATCGACGCCGGCGGTCGCGAAGGAAACGATTTTCGCGAGCGGCTGAATGCCACGCTTCTCGGCTTCCGGGAGTTTCATGACGACGAGGGCCGCGGCGCCATCGTTGATGCCGCTTGCATTGGCGGCCGTGACCGTCCCCTCCTTCGGATCAAAAGCTGGGCGGAGCTTCGCAATGTCCTCCAGCGAAACGTTATCGCGGATATACTCGTCCTCGGCGACCACGATATCACCCCTGCGGCTTCTGATGGTGACCGGAATGATTTCGTCCTTGAAACGGCCCGATCTCCTGGCGGCCGAGGCCTTGTGCTGCGATGCAACAGCAAACTCGTCCTGCTGGGTGCGCGTGATTTGCCACTGCCGCGCGACATTTTCAGCCGTGGTGCCCATGTGATAGCCGTTGAAGGCGTCCCACAGGCCGTCCTTGATCATGGTGTCGATCATCTCAAGGTTGCCCATGCGCTGGCCCGTTCGAAGATAGGCTGCGTGCGGGGCAAGGCTCATATTTTCCTGACCGCCGGCTATCACGATATCGCTATCGCCGTTCCGTATCGCCTGGGCAGCCATGGCGACCGAGCGCAGGCCGGAGCCGCAGACGAAGTTGATGGTCATCGCTGTGGTTTCGATGGGGAGCGAGGCCTGGAGCGAGGCTTGCCTTGCAGGGTTTTGGCCCTGGGCCGCTGTGAGCACCTGCCCCATAATGACTTCGGAGACCTCGCCGGGCTCCACATTTGCGCGTTTGAGAGCTTCGGTGATGACAGTTCTACCAAGCTCATGGGCGGGAACGCTCGACAAAGCCCCATTGAAGGAACCGACCGGTGTACGCGCAGCGCTTGCGATTACAATGGCTTCTTGCCCGTCCATAATTGTCTTCCTTTCGCGCAATGAGTGTAAGGAATTTAGCAGTTACCCCCCTGCCCGAACGGCTAAATGGCTATGCGAGCCAGCTTCCTCTTCGAGGCGTACGATACCGTTAGAGGGGCTGAGTCGCTACTTCATTTTGCATGTGCGAAAAA
>CAZCIF010000212.1:3306-6036 GCA_964498645.1 uncultured Rhodomicrobium sp.
AAAAATTCGCGCAAGTTACAAATCTTGCTCTATGATAGATGCCAAATCGAACAAGTGGACGCTGTAATGAATAAGCCTGCGGAAAAGCTGTCGCCAGAGGCGGGTGGACTTTACGAGAACGCACAGCCCTTTACACTCAAAGCGATTGGCAAGGGGAACGAAAAAGACGATAAATCCAAACCCGTTATCATCAAGAAGTATGCGAACCGGCGCCTGTATAACACCGAGACCAGCAGCTACGTAACTCTGGAAGACCTTGCAGAAATGGTACGGTCCGAGCGCGATTTCCTCGTTTATGACGCGAAGACCGGCGAGGATTTGACGCATTCCGTACTTACTCAAATCATCGTGGAAGAGGAAGGCAAGACCGGCTCGAATCTTCTTCCCATCGGCTTCCTTCGGCAGCTTATCCGGTTTTATGGCCATTCCATCGAGCAGCTTGTGCCCAAATATCTCGAATTTAGCCTCGCGACGCTGACGCGCGAGCAGGAGAAATACAGAAAGCAGTTTACAGATACGTTTGGCGCCGCCGCTTTCGAGGCAATGCAGGAGCAGGCGCGGCAAAACATGGTGTTATTCGAGCGCGCCTTTGCGATGTTCGCGCCGTTTTCCAAGCTTGAGGACAAGCTTGCGCAACCGAAGCCCGAAGCGCCCGCCACCGCAACTTCCGCCGAAATCGCGGAGCTCAAATCGCAGCTCTCAGCAATGCAGGCTCAACTTGAGCGGCTTTCCAAGAGCCACGAGGGCGGAGGCTCTTAAGCCGGCCGGCTTTCCACAAGCCAGATGCCGGCTGGAAGCTTAACGGTGTTCCCGCTCGCATAAGGCTCAAGCGCCTTTTCGATGGCGCTGGCTGCCGCCGCGCGAACGCTGTCCGGCTGATCCCGGAGAGCCGCGCTTGCCGCGCCGGTCCTCATCGATTGCTGCACGGCGGCTGTAAGGCCGCCTCCGGCGGAGATATCGAGAGAGAGACTTACGGGTGAGACGCTGGGCGCGATGAAGCCCGCACCCGTCAAGATGCCGGTCACGCGTTCGGGATTGCAAAAGGAAAATGGGCCGGGATCTTCGGGGCCGGGCTGAGGCAGGCGGGGGACGCCAGCATGAAAGGCCGCCTCGAGGGGAAGCTGCATCCAGGGATTTTCCTCCAGCTTCCGCCAGCAAGCGAAGACGAGCCTGCCGCCGGGCTTGAGAGCCTTGCGGATATTGGCGAAGGCGGCGGCGGGATCGCCGAAAAACATCACACCGAAACGCGAGATTGCGAGGTCAGCAAAGGGCGTGAATGGGTGTGCTGCGGCATCGGCCTCAAGAAGCTCTACCTGGGGATAGGCAGAAAGCCGGGATCGCGCCCGCTCCAGCATCGGATGGGAAACATCGATGCCCGTGACGTGTCCGGCGGTACCAACGGCCATGGCAAGATCAAGCGTGGCCGCGCCGCAGCCGCAGCCGATGTCGAGCACGGCCATGCCAGGTTCCGGCCGGGCGCAGTTCAAGAGCGCCTGCGATACCGGCACGAGCATTTTGTCCGTGTGCTCTTGCGCTGCCACCCATCGCTCGCCGGCGGCGCCGTTCCAATAGGCAATTTGATCTCGATGCCGTTCGGCTGCGGCGGACATGCGGGTTCCTCAGGTTCAGTATGCGTTCGCCCGTCATCGCGAGGCGGCATTGGCCGCCGTGGCGATCCAGAATAACGCAAGGCTTGGCTCTGGATTGCTTCGCTTCGCTCGCAATGACGGTGACCCTCTAATTCGAGTTGGCGGCTTTGATCTTGCCTGCTTGCCCGGCGGCGATCAACAGCGACTGGCACTCTTTTGGAAGATCGGAGACGAGCATGGGCTTCCGCGGCAGCGGCGGCTTTGCGGGCTTCTTCGGCACCGCTCTGAGGCGCGCGAACCAGCCGTCAAGCTCTGCGCCGCAGCCATCGCCGGGTGGGACCGGGGCTTGAGCAACGCAAGCCGGGCTTCCAGGCGGGCAATTCAGCCGGATGTGGAAATGATCGTCGTGCCGGAACCAGGGCCTGATTTTGTGGAGCCATTCCCTGTCCGCGCCCGCTGCCTCGCACAGCGCCTTCTTTACCGCTGGATGCACGAAAATCCGCGCGACTTCGGGATAGGAGGCGGCGCGGCGAAGGAGCTTGACCTGCGCCTCCGACCATACCGCTTTATCGACCGTTAGCGTTGCCCGGTCCACCATATTGTTCGCTGAAAGCTGCTCGCGCTCCGTGGCGGATAGGGTATGGCCGGGCATCGGCATATACCAGAGGTCAACATCGAGGCCGATTTGATGGCTTGCGTGGCCGCCAAGAAGCGGTCCGCCGATCGGCTGCGCCATATCTCCAACAAGAATGCCAGGCCAGCCGTCGAGCCGGTGAACGTCACGGGCAAACTTGCGGATATAGCCAAGCAGCATGGGGTGGCCCCAAAACCGGTTCCGCGACAGGCGCATGGCCTGCCAGCTAGAGCCGGTGATAGCAATCCGTTGCGCGCCCGCGATGCAGCCCCGGTCGTATTGCCCGATTGCATGCGGAGCGCCTTCGCCGGCGGCATACTTCACCGCGCCGAAGACTTTCTTTGCCTCGCGCCTGTCGGGTGCCGCCGCCTCTTCCGCGCGGATACTGCTACAAGCCGCACTCAGCAGAAGCCCGCAGCCGGCAACGAAAAACAGCCACGCTCGCAACTTACCGGCCAAAGGGGTTCCAGCTTCGCGGGATTGACTGCTGCGCGGGTTCCGCTGTCT
>CAZCIF010000213.1:0-4262 GCA_964498645.1 uncultured Rhodomicrobium sp.
AAGTTGCGAGGTGAGCTATGAGCGATAACATCATCGTCCACATCGGCACCCCCGAAGATATGGGGCGGCGCTTCATAGATGCGTGGCACCGCGCTGAGCGTGGAGAGGCAGTAAGCGAAACCAACATTACATTCCGCGATTTGGAAACGTTGCTGGCAGCCTTGACGCCCAAGCGGCTGCACCTGTTGCGCTATGTCCGTCACCACCAGGTCCGTAGCGTCAAAGCGCTGGCGGCTGCGCTGCACAGGAATTACAAGAACGTTTATAAGGATGTGGAAGAGCTGACGAAGCTGGGGCTGCTGTCCCGGACCCCTGATCTGGTCGTAGCCCCCTATGCCGAGGTGGACGCCCGGTTTGTGCTTTAGGCTCGGGCGCGTTGCGCTACCAAGGCCTGACGGAACCCGCCGCTACCCGCGATCCACTGCACCGATCGCCTCAATCTCAATGCGGGCGATCCCAAACGCGGCAAAGCTCTTGAGCGCCTCATCGAGCGAGCCATTCAATTCGATGGCGCGGCAGGCATCCTCCAGCACAAGGGCGCGGAAGCCGCTTCGATGAGCATCCTCGGCCGAGTAACGGACGCAGAAATCGAGCGCAAGGCCTGCCAGAAAGACGCGCTCGAAGCCGCGTTCGCGCAGGTAGCCGCCAAGCCCCGTTGGGGTCGCGCGGTCGTTCTCGAAAAAGGCTGAATAGGAGTCGATGCCGGGGTGGTGTCCTTTGCGCAGGATCAGCTCTGCGTGAGGGATATCGAGCGCGGGATGGAAGCCGGCGCCGCTTGTGCCTTGAATGCAGTGATCGGGCCAGAGAACCTGCGGCCCATAGGCGAGCGCAATCGTATCGAAGGGCTGCCGGCCAGGATGCGCGGAAGCAAAGGACCGATGGCCGCTTGGATGCCAATCCTGTGTCAGCACCACATGCTGAAAGCGTTGAGCAACGCGGTTGACGGCCGGCACCACCTCGTCTCCACCCGGCACGGCAAGCGCGCCTCCGGGGCAGAAATCGTTCTGGACGTCGACTACGAGCAGGACGTCAGCGTTACCGGTTTCGATCTTGCCCGTCATGATGCACCTGTTTCTGCTGAGCAAGACGCCGGTCGGTTTCCCTGGCGAGCTGTTCGAGCGGCTCCGCTATTCTGACCGGGTAGGATGCCCCCGGTTCCAAGCGCCGCAACGGCTCGGGCAAGCATTCGAGATTGTGCCGGGCGTGCTCTCTTATCTCAGCCAGCGGCGGAGCGGCGCTTATCCGTTGCCCGGCTTTCATGACAGGCTTGAGCAAAGCCTCGCCTTCCTGGGCGTCGCTCTCCAAAGAAAGCACGTCGCCAGCCATGCGGCCATCCGGCCCATAATGCCGCCAAACCTGCTTCCGGCCGGGCCATGTTGCTTTGCCAGCCGAATGCTTCCTGCGGGGCAGGCCATCATATTCCTGCAGCTTATAAGCGCAATCGAGCGCCGGCCGGTCGGAGGACGTGGTCAAGCTCGTTCCAACGCCGAAGCCGCCGATGGGAGCGCCGCTTTCGCGAAACGCGATAAGCTCTTCTTCATCGAGGCCGCCGCTCGCAAATATGCCCACGCCAGGCAGGCCGCCCTCGTCGAAAATGCGCCGGACAGATTTTGAAAGAGCAATCAGATCGCCGCTATCGATACGCACCGCGCTTATCGCGATGCCTTGCGCTTCGAGGCGTTTCGCGAGCACCACCACCTTCCGGGCCGCGGCTTCCGTGTCGTAGGTGTCGATAAGGAGAACGAGACGTTGCGGCCTCGATTGGGCGAACGCCCCGAAGGCTTCCGCCTCGTCATCGAACGCCTCGATGAAGGAATGCGCCATGGTGCCATAAAGGGGAATGTCAAAAAGCTCGCCTGCCTGCACCGTGGCCGTGCCGCCATAGCCCGCGATATAGCTCGCGCGGGCAGCCAGAAGCCCGGCCTCGGCGCCATGCGCGCGTCTCAGGCCGAAGTCGACAAGCAGCTTGCCCTGAGCGAGCAGCACATGACGTGCCGCCTTGGAGGCTATGAGCGTCTGAAAATGAAGGAGATTGATGAGTCTCGTCTCGGCGAGTTGCGCCTCAGGCAGCGGCGCGGTGATGCGAAGGACTGGCTCGCCGGGGAAAAAAGCCGTCCCTTCAGGCATGGCGTGGACATCGCCGGTGAAGCGGAACGCGGCAAGGTAGTCCAAAAGGTTCTGCCTGAAGCGACCGCTTTTCGCGAGCCAGTCGAGATCGCTTTCAGAAAACCGCAGCGACTCAAGAAAGCCGAGCGCCTGCTCCAGCCCTGCAGCCACCAAGAACCCCCGGTTTGGCGGGAGCTTTCGCACGAAGAACTCGAACACCGCTGTGCCCATCTTGCCGTGATCGAGATAGGCTTGCATCATGTTGAGCTGATAAAGATCAGTCAGCAGCGGGCTGTTCGCGAAGCCTTCCAAATCCCGAATTCCTCACAAGACTTTCCTGACCGCGGCTGCGGCGGCTTGACCGTCATCAATGCCGGCCGCTGGAGTGTGTTCCAACCGGTACCAAGCTGAGGCTGTCATCCTCGTTTCGCAGCAATTGCGCCGCGAAATTCTGGCTCTGCCTGTTCATCCTGGATTGGAACCATCGAACGCTGTCCAATGAAGCGCGCTGCAAGCGGAAACGGCGCATCTGAAACAGAACAACGGTTGCCGCTGTCAGGGTGCCGCTGGCCTCGTTCATTTGTAGCAGGTACATCGGGACGAGATCGCTCCTGTATTCCTCGTAACCGGAAATTCCTTCATAGTCGTTGATGAAATCCCCGCAGCCATAGAGGATGAGTTTTTCCCGGTAAATTTCGAACGGGCGCGCATGATGCGAAGAATGGCCGTGCAATAGATCGCAGGCACCGAGGTCAATCATGCTGTGCGCGAAAGCTTTTTGTTCCGCAGGTATTTCATAGCCCCAGTTCGACCCCCAGTGGATCGATAGCACGATGATATCTCCTGGGCGCTTCTGCGGGATGATCTCAACGGCGAGCGCCTGCGCAGTTTCCTCCGAAAGATCGCGAAGAAGCCGGACACCGGGACGGACCGCACTGGCAGCCCAATGGGGAGAAATGCCGCTGCTTGTCAGGCCAAGGCCGAAAACAAGAATCCGGCAGGAGGGGCTGATGGGGATAATCGCGGGCCGCGAAGCTTGCCCGAGGTTGCTCCCCGCCCCGGCGATCTTAATTCCCGCCCCTTCGACCGCGGTTAGGGTATCGAGCAAACCGGCTTCGCCCCAGTCGAGGACGTGATTGTTCGAAAGAACGCAGCAATCGATGCCCGCTGCGGTTAGAACCGGGATGTTGGCCGGGTTCATTCTGTAGTTGATGCCCTTCGGCTCCGGCGTCTCGCTAGCCGTGACGGCTGTCTCAAGGTTTATAATCCTGGCATCGGGCTTGCGCGAAGACAGCTCCTCAAGAGCATCGCCCCAGATGTAGCCGAAGCTGGCCGGTTTCGGGATCTCTCCATTGGCTTCCTCTGCAAGCGCAACGTAATCGAGCGCGGACTTCAAATAGTCCTCGAATATCTGAGGCTTGCACGGATGCGGAAGGATCTGATCGATCCCCCGCCCTGTCATCACATCGCCTGCAAGGAATAGCGTAACCATGTTGTCAGTCAGGGGCCAGGGGAGATATTTTCAACGAAAGGAACGCCACAGCGTCATTGCGAGCGAAGCGAAGCAATCCAGCGCCAAGTTCCTGAAGTTGCTTTGGATCGCTACGGCGGTAAAGCCGCCTCGCGATGACGGCTGAACGCATAGACTACGCCATCAAGCTGGCTTCTTGTTTGATGACTGTCAATCGGGCAGCGCTCCGGAACGCGGGGCGGCCAAGCTCTGCTCCAAGCGGTCAAGCAGGGGAACTTGCCCCGCGAGGATGCGCTGGCGGGCCTCGGCGAGGGTGAACCAGGCGGCGCGGCCGGCTTCGGGAATGGTGATGGTCCTGCCGCTCCGTGGCGGCCATTCGATGTCACAGAGGTTCGACTTCAAGGCTGCCGGATCGAAATCTCCTTCAACCGCCCAGGCGCACACGATTTTCCGGTTCCGCTGAACCACCTCGCCGAGTGGATGAAAGGTGCCGTCCACCGTCGCGCCTGTCTCCTCGGCAAATTCACGGATGGCGGTTTGGAGCGGGTCGCCGCCTGCCTCATACTCGCCCTTTGGGATGGACCAGCTCCCGAAATCCTTTCCCGCCCAAAACGGCCCGCCGGGATGAACAAGCAGCACAAGGGGCTCACCCTTTGCGTATTTGTACATGAGTATGCCGGCGCTT
>CAZCIF010000213.1:4272-6002 GCA_964498645.1 uncultured Rhodomicrobium sp.
GCTTCGCTTCATAGGCTGCCATGGTATCAGGATTGCGGCACATTGTTTGCGAGTTCGGCGAGCCAGAGAGCGGCGTCCGCGTCGGACGGCATTCGCCAATCGCCGCGCGGGGAGAGGGAGCCTCCAGAAGAGATTTTGGGGCCGTTCGGAAGCGCCGAGCGCTTGAACTGATTAGCAAAGAAACGCCTGAGAAAAACTTCGAGCCAGTGCCGGATTTCTCCAACGGAATAGGCGCGCTTCTTCGCTTGCGGGATATCGGCAGGCCAGCTTCCGCGCTCAGCATCCCCCCAAGCGTGGTGCGCCAGGAAAGCGATCTTGGAGGGCCTGAAGCCGTAGCGGGTCAGGTAGTAGAGGTTGAAATCCTGGAGGGCGTAGGGGCCGACAATGGCCTGGGTGGACTGGATCGCTCCGCCAGTGCCGCTTGGAATAAGCTCGGGGGAAATCTCGGTATCGAGGATGGCGCGCAAAACGCGGGCGGTCCCGGCGCTTACGTCCCCCGAAGCGGCAACGAAGCGGATCAGGTGCTGGATAAGCGTCTTCGAGACCGAGGCGTTGACGTTGTAATGCGACATCTGATCGCCGACGCCGTAAGTGCACCAGCCGAGCGCCAGCTCCGAGAGATCGCCCGTCCCGACAACGATGCCATTGTTCTGATTTGCCAGCCGGAAGAGGTAGTCCGTGCGGAGGCCGGCCTGCACATTTTCGAAGGTAACGTCGTAGACCTCTTCACCCTTCGCGAAAGGATGATGGAGATCGGCGAGCATCTGGCGGGCGGCAGGCCGGATATCGATTTCGGCTCCCGTCACGCCGAGCGCGCTGATCAAGGCCCAGGCATTCGCTTTTGTGGATTCCGACGTCGCAAAGCCGGGAAGCGTATAGGCAAGCACATTCGTGCGGGGCAGCCCCAGCAAATCCATCGCGCGCGCAGCCACAATCACCGCCTGCGTCGAGTCCAGGCCGCCCGACACGCCGATTATGGCGCGCTCCAGTTTTGCAGCGGCCAGCCGTGCCGCCAATCCCTGGATTTGGATATTGTAGGCTTCGTAGCACTGTTCCCGTAACCGTTCCGGGTCCGATGGCACGAAGGGAAAGCGCTCGACCTGCCGCCGCAGCCCCACCGTTTCCTCAGGTGCGTCGAGAGGGAACGGGATCGTGCGGAACCCCGGCATGCGCCCGGCCTCCTCGCGGGCACAATCCCCGAAGGTGTTCATCCGCATCCGCTCCTGCCGGATGCGGCCAAGATCCACGTCCGCGAAGATGATTTCAGAAGCCCTTGCGAAGCGGGCCGTTTCCGCAAGCTTTTCGCCGCATTCGAAAATCGCGGCCTGTCCGTCCCAAGCCAGATCCGTTGTCGATTCGCCTGGACCCGCTGCGGAATAGGCGTAGGCTGCAAGCGCCCTTACCGATTGGCTTGCGCATAGAAGGCGGCGCGTATCGGCCTTGCCAATCACGATGTTGCTTGCGGAAAGATTAAGAAGGATCTCTGCTCCCGCGAGCGCGGCCGTTGCCGATGGCGGTACGGGTACCCAAAAATCCTCGCAAATCTCTACGTGAAAGGTGAAGTTCACCGGTCCGGCTGACCGGAACAGAAGATCGATGCCGAACGGTACTTCCTGGCCTCCAGCCACGATCCGCTGGCCCCGGACGCCCGCGCCGGAGCGGAAATGCCGCTTTTCGTAGAATTCCCGGTAGTTTGGCAGGTAGGTCTTGGGAACAACCCCCAGCACCGC
>CAZCIF010000214.1:0-5984 GCA_964498645.1 uncultured Rhodomicrobium sp.
AGTATCTTTTCCCAAGGCTGTTGCCTCATCGGCGCGTCAGAAATGTGGCGCCGCTTTTTGCATGTGCGGGCATTAAGCCTTGGGTAGGCCACATAGGCGATAAATTGCACCGCAACTTTCAGGATGCCCTGGCTTCACCTTTCGGATAAAGTACGGCCCGATGCCGAAACGCCTTACCCTGGTCTGCCTTATTGCGGGATGCCTCTTCGCGGGGCCGCTCATGCATGCCTCAACGGGGCTGGCAGGAACGCCGCTGCAGGAGGCAATCGCGAAACTCACGCCCCAGCAGCAGGCCAAGCTCAAAGCTTACGAGACCGCGCGCATCGCTTTTACGCGCCGTCTCGATCAATATTGGCGGAAGGTGGAGCTCAAGCGCAAAAAGCGAAAGGCCAAGCTCGCCGCTGGAAAGGCGGTCATGGCGGCTGACTATGTCAAAGAGCAGCCGCCAGAGTATAAAGGCCCCCCGCGTCCGGCCGAGATCATGGCGCTTCTGCCGAAGCCGCCTCCGCCGCCCGCCAAGCCGCATGCCGTCATCCCGGTCGTTCGTGACTTTCTCCATGAGGCGGAGGATGTCTACGGCTTCAAGCCTGACCGGGTGAGCGAAGACGAGTTCATGATTTATTATGCGCTGGAAGCGGTTAAGCTCGGGCTCACCCGCGATGAGGTCGTGCGCGTTTATGCACTCGAAACGGGCGGCATGGGGACGCACGATCTTCAGTCTGGCTATAATCCAAGGACTGGGCGCGCTGCCTCGACGGCGCTTGGCTATGCGCAGCTACTCGCAGCCAACAGCATCGAGCAGATCCGCAAGGGAGGCTCGGAGTTCGCAGCCCGGCTCGAGCGCCTGGCTGAGGAAGGGAACGTTGACTGGAGCAAGGCCCAGTCTCTCCGCGCCAAAGCAGCGTGCCTGCGCCGGATGATCGCCGATGCCCGGAAGGTGCACGAGAACTGGCCCGCCCATGTCGCCTATGCGAAAACGCCCAGGGGGCTTGCTATGCATGCTCTGAACCTCGATGGAGATGTCGGCCCCTGGATGCAGGTGGTCAAACTTCGCAGCATCAAGGAGTTCGCAGCGAAAAAGGGCATGGGAACATTGACAGGGGCGCAGCTCGAGCTGATGAACCTCGCGGGGCCGGGTCACGGGTTCGAGATGATGACGCCGGTGGGGCGCACCATGCCAACCTCGAACTTTTTCGAGAGGCATGGCTATCAGCGCAATCCGCTGGTCCATGGCAAGACCGGCGCGCAGCTTCTGGCGAAGCTCGATGAGATCATGGATCGCAACGTTCAGAAGCCAGGCGCGCAACGATTCTCGCGCATCTTCGACAGTATCGGGCAGCGCCTTGCCGCTGAGCGGCGTCCATCCGCGGAGCCGGCATCGGGGGCATTCAATCCTTTCGGCGGACAATAATCGCGAAAGCATTTCCGGCGAAGTCATTGCGAGCGAAGCGAAGCAATCCAGAGATTAGCCGCATAGTCACCTTCTATACAAGGTCCAGTATGTACTGCACCTCCCGAACGACACTGTCGGTTACAACAGCATCTGGGTATGTTCGCAGTTCGGCTCAAGATACTTGTATCGAAAACAGGAACACTGAAATAATTGCGACCGAATACGATATTAGCCATCTGAGTTCCTTTCCAAACTTTCGTTTAGTTTTTCAAGTTCAGCGAGGTATTTCTGCTCGTTTAACTGGATACGGCTGTATGTGGCGCTCTTCAGTATCGCAAAGTCGGTCGTTACTTCTTTCCTAATTAGATCACTATTCAATAAATAACCTGCAAATTACGGAGGAGGATTTGTCATATCAGGATCAGGAAAAATGACGCTCCTCAAAAGATCACGATAGAACAAATCCCCCTTGGATTTTAGGATTCGCATAGCCTGCTCTATCTCTTTTTCGCTGTATTTTCTCAGCTGCGATCCTCTTACGAATTTCATGTCGCTTCTTCCTGATTGCTTAAGCCGAAGCTCGCGGCTACGTTGCTGCTGATGCTGAAGTGGATCGCCACAGCGGCTAAAGCCGCCTCGCGATGACGCATGAAGGCATATACATTCGCTCTAGTTTTGATGCTTTCGCTATAAAGCCGCGCTCTCATGCTTAATCAAAAAGGTACGCTCCCAAGCTAAAGCTCTAGTCAGAAGCCTCATTTTATATCAAGAATAGACCTGATGGCGCTCAATCCATAAGCAGGCTGGCGCCGCACTAATCTATTCCGCCGCTTTTGGAGTCGCTGTCAGGTATCTTGGGAGGTCTTATGGTTCGCCGCATGAACGTGCCATGCTTCTGCATTTTGATCCTGTCGCTGATGCTTGGCCCGGCGATTGCCTCTGCTGCACCCGGGAACGGGACCGAGGAAGAGCAAAAAGTCCAGGCAGAGCCCGGGAGCAAATCCTATTTGCCGCCTTGGATGCAAGGTCCGCAGGGCACCGCTGCAAAAAACGGGGCCATTCCTGAAAAAACTGTAGTCGCCCTGGACGGCCCGGAAGCGGCGAAGCAAAAGGCAAAGGCAGCACAGGCGCAGCAGCGGCGCCGTAGCCACAGCCCCTCGCTATTCTCGCGCGCGTTCGTTGGAATATTCGGACGCTAAGGTCCGCGCCTCATCCTTGTAACTTGAACCTTGCCGTGTCTGATAGAGCGCCTAGCGCGGCGGCGTCTCGAAGGATGAGGTAGCTAAGCGTCATGTTCCACATGGTTCGAGACGGCCTGGCGGCCTCCTCACCATGAGGGCCGGTCTCGTCCAGGATGAAGTTAGCGATATCTAGCAGCGCGCTTGCTTTCGTAGCGCCATCGTCTATATCAGGCGCAGAGCGGGCTCGCCCACTGCCCGGAGCGATCCGGCGTCCGGTCGCGCTCATCCAAGTTTTTGTTCCACCGGCCGCGAATGCCGCTAACGGCCAAGCGAGGTGGCAGGATTTTCTGGGAACCGGATCGGGAACGATGAGCGTGAAAACCGGCGTGACACACGAAAAAAAAGAGAGCAGCGCGTTCGATCTTGCAGTCGTTCTGCTGGAAGCCATCGCTATCGCGATCGTGATCAGGATTTTCCTGTTTCAGCCGTTCAATATCCCCTCCGGGTCTATGATCCCAACGCTTCTCGTGGGCGACTATCTCTTTGTCTCCAAATATAGTTACGGCTACAGCAAGTATTCCTTCCCCTTCGGCTTGAACCTCTTCGAAGGACGCGTCCTGTTCTCGAAGCCGGAGCGGGGCGATGTCGTTGTGTTCAAGACCCCCACAGATAATTCGACGGATTACATCAAGCGGCTTGTGGGCCTGCCCGGCGACAAGATTCAAATGATCCGCGGCGTGCTCAACATTAATGGCGTACCCGTTAAGCGCGAACGCGCTGAGGATATTGTCGAGGATACGAAGTGCGGGCCGCAGCAGACCGTGCATCAATATCGCGAGACGCTTCCCGATGGCCGGTCCTACCTGACCCAGAAGATTTCCGAGACCTGCAAGCTCGGCCGGTTCGGCGCGGCGGACGATACGGAAGTGTTTGTCGTGCCCCCGAAGCATTATTTCATGATGGGCGACAACCGCGATGACTCCGCGGATAGCCGCTTCTCCATCGGCAATGGGGTGGGCTATGTCCCGGAGGAGAATCTTGTGGGCCGCGCGCGCATCCTGTTCTTCTCCATCGACGACGAAGCGAGCTGGTTCGCGCCCTGGCGCTGGCCGCTCGAAATTCGCTGGTCCCGCCTCGGAAACGTGATCCACTGAGTGCCACCGAAGAAACCGCAAATTCAAGAGCTTGAGGCTCTTCTCGGCTACTGCTTCAAAGACAAGAGCCTCCTTAAGGAGGCGCTGACGCATGCCAGCGCGCGGACCGCGCAAGGCCTCGATAATGAGAGGCTGGAGTTCCTGGGCGACCGCGTTCTGGGCCTCTCGGTTGCTGCCATGCTTTACGCGCAATTCCCCGATGCCCGTGAACGTGAACTCGCGAGCCGTTATAACGCCCTTGTGCGCAAGGAGCGCTGCGCCGAGGTGGCTGAATCCCTCGGCCTTGGCCCGCATCTTATCATGGCGGCAAGCGAAGCTCGCTCGGGCGGCCGCAAGAAATCCGTGATCCTTGCGGATGCCTGTGAGGCGCTGCTCGGCGCGATTTACGTGGATGGCGGCTTCGCGGCGGCCGAGGCCGTTGTGCGGCGTCTCTGGGCGCCGCATTTGGCTGCATTGCTTGAACCGCCCCCTCCAGATGCCAAGACAGCGCTGCAGGAATATGCGCAAAGCCAGAAGCGCGGGCTTCCTGAATATAAGGCAATCTCACGCGCCGGCGCGGACCATGCGCCGAGCTTCACGGTGGAGGTCACGGTGAAGGGCTTGAAGCCCGCGCTCGGAGAGGGGACGTCCCTCAAGAACGCGCAGCAGGCCGCGGCGGAGGCCCTTTTGATCCGCGAGGCGGTTTGGCCCAGGGAGCGCGAACTTGCCTAAAAAAGCAGAAGCGGAAACAGGCTTGCGTTGTGGATTCGCCGCCATCATCGGCGCGCCAAATGCCGGCAAATCTACGCTGGTGAATGCCCTTACCGGCGCGAAGGTTTCCATCGTCACCCACAAGGCGCAGACCACGCGCGCCCGTATGCGCGGGATCGCCATCGAAGGTCAAAGCCAGATCATTCTCGTCGACACGCCGGGCATCTTCGTCC
This sequence comes from uncultured Rhodomicrobium sp., assembly GCA_964498645.1. GTDB lineage: Bacteria > Pseudomonadota > Alphaproteobacteria > Rhizobiales > Rhodomicrobiaceae > Rhodomicrobium. The sequence goes on from CAZCIF010000214.1 coordinate 4,652, forward strand.
CCAAACGCCGCCTCGACCGCGCCATGGTCGAAACCGCTTGGACGGAGGCACGGGAAGCCGATATCGTGGTTCTCCTTGTTGACGCGGCGCGCGGATTTGACGATGCGGCCGGCCCGGTGCTCGATCGGGCCAAGGAACTCGCAGCGCCGCTCGTGCTGGTGCTCAACAAGGTGGATAAGATTCAGAAGGAGAAGCTGCTCGCGCTGGCGGATGAAGCCTCCAAGCGCCTGAAGCTTGAGCGGCTGTTCATGATCTCGGCCTTGTCGGGCGATGGTGTGGCCGAGCTGAAGTCATATCTTGCCGGCCGGATGCCGCCGGGCGTCTGGCTCTTCCCGGAGGATCAGATCGCCGATGCCCCCTTGCGGCAATGGGCGGCGGAGATCACGCGCGAGAAAATGTTTCTGCGCCTCCATGAGGAAATCCCCTATTCTTCCACGGTGGAAACAACGGACTGGAAGCAATTGAAAGACGGCTCGGTCCGCATCGAGCAGACCGTCTTCGTCGAGCGGGAGAGCCAGCGGAAGATCGTGCTCGGAGCGAAGGGCCAGACGATCAAGCAGATCTCGATGGAAGCGCGCAAGGAGATCGCCGAGGGCATCGAGGCACCGATGCATCTGTTTCTGTTCGTGAAGGTGCGCGAGAATTGGGCGGACGACCCCGAGCGCTACCGGGAGATGGGCCTCGATTTTCCGAAGGGGTGACGGGGAGCCGGCAGGGGAGCCGCTGCTGCCGCGCATGTGGACGGACGGCTTTTGACCCTTTCCGGAAGTCGTGGGGCACCCATCACCTGTTGCGTCAGTAGTCTGCTTCCGTAGAAGATTGCTAACGAGATCAAATGCGGGACATCGAGGTGATCGCCGAACACCGGCTGAGCCGTATCAAGTTCAAACGGCAGAAACATGATAGAATCAGAGCACTCTCTGGCGTGTGTTCGCGCCGGTACTTGTTGTTCCAAGTCTTTCTTCGATACGTACTGCAGGTGGCGCAATCGAAGATCAACCGAAGCTTTGCCTTACAGCTGCTCTGAGTTCATTAAGGCGCTCATCAGGGCACAAGATTAGGCGATATTCCATTTGACAAACCAAGAGAACTAAGCTATTGTTTTCCCAAGATGACGGGGGAATCCAATGTCTGTTCTCAATCAGGCTCATTTCCAGGACGAAGCGGCGGCTTTCGAGTTCGTCGAAAGCGTCGTATGGCCGGAAGGTCCGGTGTGCCCGGACTGCGGTAACAAGGACAAGATTTACGTTTTGAAGGGCGTCCGCTCCAAGCCTTCCAAGAAGCACCCGGAAGGCGTCGAGCGCCACGGCCTCAAGAAGTGCGGCAAGTGCCT
>CAZCIF010000215.1:0-5926 GCA_964498645.1 uncultured Rhodomicrobium sp.
CAGACCATCACCGACAAGATCGTCAAAGCGATCGAGGCCGGCGCAGGCACCTTCGAAATGCCCTGGCATCGTCCCGGCATCAGCTTCGATATTCCGAGGAACGCGCTCACCGGCAACTGCTATCGCGGCAGCAATATCCTCTCGCTGTGGATCGATGGCGACGAAAAGAACTTCGAGCACCAACGCTGGGCCACGTTCAAGCAGTGGCAAGAGCTCGGCGCCCAGGTGCGCAAGGGCGAGAAGGGATCGCTGATCGTCAAGGTTGGCGAGTGGACGCCCAAAGAACCCAGGGCCGACGCTGCCGCAGCAGGCGAGGAGGCCGAGCAGTCGAGGCTGATGTTCGCCAAAGCCGCCTGGGTTTTCAACGTCGCGCAGGTCGACGGTTTCACCATCGAGCCCAAGGCGCCCCGCGCGGATCTGACCACACGCCTTGCGCATGTCGATGCCTACATCGCCGCAACCGGCGCTGAAATCCGCTATGGCGGTCAGCGCGCCTTCTATCGGCATCGCGGCAGTGACGGTGAAGGTGACTTCATCCAAATGCCCGATCTCAGTCTGTTCACCGGTACGGCAACCACGACACCGACCGAAGCCAGATATTCAACCGAACTTCATGAACTCGGCCACTGGGCGGGAGCCTCGTTTCGCCTCAACCGAAAATTCGGCGAAAAGTTTGGTGACAAACAATACGCCTTCGAAGAAATCGTCGTGGAACTGGCATCGGCCTACAATTGCGCCCATCTCGAAATCACCAATACGCCCAGGCCCGACCACGCCCAGTACATCGCGCATTGGTTGCAGATTCTAAAAGGCGAGAAGAAAGCCATCTTCACCGCTGCCTCGCTCGCAAGTCAGACCGTCACCTATCTCGACGGCCTGCAGCCCAAAGGTCCACAAGATGGGCCAAGCGGCGCTGGTGCGCCACCACCCGCACGTCCAGACATTGAAGTTGACCATGGCGCAGCGCCGAGGAAGGCCCTGCCATGAGTCCTCGCACGCGCAAGTCAAAACCAATCGAGATGATCTGGCAGCATCCAGCGACCGGCCACGCTGTACGCCTGCGCGTCGATCACACACGCAATTATCTGGTGGCCGGCACCGACCATATCGAAATCCATGTCATCGCCCCGAAGAAGGCGGTGATCCCGTTGACCGACACCGGCTATCGCTCGCACTTCATCGATTGCGAGCAACTCAGGGAAGCGGGCGGCGTGCGCCGCTTCGTCGAGCAGTGGCTCATGGCCGAGAGCCATTCGAAGGAGTGGCAGAAGAAGGATCTCGCGCGGCAGCAGGGCGATCTGTTTCAGTGGGCCGAAGCACATGCTGAGGTCGGAGCGAAGAGGGCCAGTAGGACGAAGAAAGCAGCGGCCGCGCCAGGCAGGAAACCAGGGCGGAACAGAGATCCAGGATGACACTGACCCGCTCAGAGCGACGCGCACAGGGCGATGCCGCCGAGCAGAAGTTCCGTGCCTGGCTGGACAGGTGCATCCTGCCGCACATGTATGTCGAACAATCGCCGCTGACCGTGCCAAAGGGATTGAAGGGGGAGATCAAGCGGCCGGATTTTCTGGTCGGAGTACCAACGATTGGCACCCTTGCCTTCGATGTGAAGGCGAAGACCGTCTACGACAACCAGATCATCATCGATGCCTACGAGCACCGGACGTTCCAGAACTTCGAAACCTTCTTCAACATGCGCGTCTGGTATGTGTGCTTCCCGCCTGACGAACTCAGCACCTGCCATCTGTTTCTGAACAGCGATCTCACGGGCCTGCCGATCGTCAACCGGCGAGGGCAGGCGTCGATCGCGATGCCGATCAAAGACACAGCGACCGCCGATCCAAGGCGTGATTTTATGGGTGTGTTGTTGTCGGCAATAAGTTTGGGTTAAAGGCTTGTTTGATGTCAACTAAGTACGATTTCTAACGCGCATGCCTCTATCAGTCTCCAGAATATGTATGCGAAGGGCTGCCCGTTCAATTCGATCCCGCCCGAGCAATATGTGCCGACCACCGAGCGCTTTTAGCGGCGCTGTTTGGCCAACGATTGCGCGCGCGGTCTTAAGCCGCGCATAGCAGGCCTTATGTCATATTTTCGTGTTTAACACTTCGGGCTCATGCACAGTCACTTCGCTACACCATCTTCGCAGTGACCAATAAGAACACAAAAACACACCAAATAGGCCAAGACAAAAGAATTTCATTTCGAAACTAAAACGGAAATTGCAATCCTGTTTTGTGACGCATTACATCATACTCGAAATTCAATTCGAAGAGATGATGCGATGAAGAGTTGGGCTGAATTAAAACATATAGCTGGGCAATATGAAAAGACCACGCTGGATCGGCCGGGAGTAGCCAACGGACCGTTCATTAAACTGCCGTGGGATGTACGAGTTGAACAACTGTGGAAGGAGCGCCACCTCGAAATTTATGACGATCCACGAATAGTCAAATTTCCGGCCAAGCTAACTAACCCGTTTTATGAGGCTCGGCTCGCCTTAATGGATTCCGCTCCAGTCGAGTCTAATAAATACCTGCCATTTGTCCAATGGAGCGCTGTTCAAAGCGCTCTCAGCGATCAAATCGCGGAGCTAAGTCGGTCCGAATACCAGAGGGCATTATACGAAGATGCGCTACTTTTTGTGTGGAATGATCTTTTTGAAAAACTTTGTTACAGCTCTGACAACACTCAGCCAAGAATGCAGTCGCATGGCGTTCAAGCGTATCTACCGATACCTTTAAAAGCGCTGATTCCTTATTATAAGGCCGTCGATCTAATACGCAGCCAAGAAGAAGATATAGAATATCCGACTATAATCGAAGCTAATCGCCTGAGAGACGAGAGCCTAAAGTTATTTGATGACTACATAAAGCAACATACAAAAATGTATTCTCGAATTAACAGAAAAGGCGAAGTGATCAAACCAATAAATTTTGAAGAAGTCTATTTTCTGCATAATCTCTGGTCTGCGGAACTCGACACACCAACGGTCCTGATCTTTGATCCAGTGCCGGGGAGACAAAGCACGCGAGAAGCGTATGCTGTTGCCAGAAAAAAATACCGCGACCACCGAACAGAAGTTGAAAATGCCGCGAAGCGACTTCAATTATCAGCGCAAAAACCAAGGCTAGGCACCGCGGTTCCGACTTTGTTTCCAAAAATATTCAAGCGGTCCAGCGATACAGTAACCGTCACCCCAACCAAGCCACTATCCGTCGACACACCGGAATCCGAATATCCGCAGCCGATCTGGGATTTGTATCACAAGGCGTTCAAGATCCAGAGAGAGAAGAGCAAGGCGGAACAACCGCTGACGGATGACGACGTCAAGACAATCCTCGATCTCTTTCAGCAAACTGGCTTCACCAGCGCGCCACGCACTTGGGCCAGCCTCCTGGCCGAGGTGTATGAGAGCGACAACCATAGTTTCACCGACCATGGCAAGGCGAGAGAACTGCGGGTGCAAACGGCGTTCCGCCCCATTGGTGAAGTCGAGGCATTCAATCTTGCTCAGAGTTATCTCTACCCGCCACCCGGCGGTGAAATCGACAACGTTCGCGCGGTGTACTGGTTGGCTGTCGCTTCAAGTCAGTTCGAGGAGGCACGTAGCTTAGCCGTCCGGTTAATTAACTACCATGAGGAACTTAAACCTCTGCGCGTGCACTTGCCCGTGCTGGTTAGTCAGATGAGCTATGATCTGGATGATCCGGAAGAGTTGCGTACCGATAACGGGCACTTTCTTGCGCGGGCGCACAACGCTGGCTTGTATGGCCTGCCGGCTGATCAAGTTAAAGCACAAGCCTACTACCATGCGGTTGCGACACGCGACGTCAATTGGTCACCCCGCTTTCATCCGGCTGGACTGAAGCCTGCCAAGCGTGCAGCTGCACTCGCCGCCGCGACACGCTCGTTGCTCGGCATCAACACTACCCTCGATCCGGAATCTGCCAAAGCCTACGCCACAATTCTCTTTGACGACTGTGATGCTGACGACATTAGTCACGCTAACGAGCGTCGTGCTGCTATACGCATTCAACATTTGGCCGATACGATGCTGGATGTTAGCCAATCTCAACAAACGCAAAATGTGCTTGCCGTCGCCCAAGCAATCATCGACAAACGCATGTCGCCTGGGCAACTGGTTGAGGCTCTGCAATCGGGCGCAGTTGCAAGTAGCGCTCTACTCGAAGGCAGCCTCTCGCTGCTCAATACATATCTGGACGACGAATGCGTCGGCTATCCATCATACGTGACGTGTATCGCATTTACGCAAATGCAAATGCTTGGTCACAAAGAGATACACTTTGTCGAGAACCAATTCCGATACAACGCCGTTGACGCAACACAACGCCCGATCCTAGGTGCCATCGAAACGGTATCGGCGGAGAATGCATCGAGACAAGGGTTCGGAAACTTTAGAGGCCTTTCGGTCACAGCGACTGGCGAGATCAACTTCGCATTCGATCCTGCCACAGCAAAACATCTTCCGCTTATAGTGCCTGAGGACATAGAGGTCGCACTAGCGCTTGCTTTTGGAGACAGCAAACCAATCTGGCCAGCCTTCAGCGCCGAACCACCAGCACCTTTAACACCGACATCGCCCAACTGGATTCCTTTTACTGCGCAATGGATGCCCCAGTGGTTGGGCCACACTGCGCTTGGAAACACTTTGTTCGCTACCGACTGCGAAGCAGGACCGTTGGCGCTTTCGCATATCGCCAATGTTCAAATCGCTGCTAAGCCGCAGAACGATCTCTCTTTGGCCCGCTTAAAGGGGGTTGTTGACAACATGGCCGCTGTGGAACTGCGCCATGGCGGGCATGGCAATTTTCTCACCTTTAGAGTCGTTGCAGTTGAACTAACGTGGTCTCAATCTGAAGGTCGCATGCCGCAGTGTACTGTCGATAAGACCGTAGTCGGCTTGCAAACTGGTACGTTCGATGAGCACGACACGCGCACATACACTGACAATAAAGATTTCGCGACGGGTTACCAGGCGGCGCAATTCAACGCTAACTACGATCTCTTTGCCGAGCACTACCCGTTACTGGAACGCTATCGACAACTTGCGACGCTTGTTACGGCGCTCAATCAATTACGCGAACGTGGGTTTGAACCGGCCTCGCCAATTCGAAAAGCTATCGCAGAGTCCTACAATAGCTTCGTTCGTCGGCCTCCACCGGCGCAAGCTGGACAACTTTTCTTATAAGGAAACAAGATGGGAGCAGAGATAAATCCATCAGCTTCGACGCCGGAGCAAATGGCTGTGTATCAAGCTGAAGAACGGGCAGCAATGCAGCGGCAGGAAGCAGCGCGGCAGCAGCAGGATGTGGCTCGTGCTGCTGAAGATCGATATTTGAGAGACAATCCGCCACCCCCGCCACCAGGCGTGCCAGTAAACTACTATAACGATCTCTGGTCACTGACAGCGCCAGCAGCAACAAACGAAGGCGACATACCTCATCCGGAAATTCCGGGTGCAACGAGTGCCCAGCTTCATGCAAGCCCCGGGCTTGAACTGAAAGATCGGGAGTGGGCTGCGCAGCAGAACGCGTTACGGGAGGCAGGCAGAACTCCGGAATATCACCCGGAAGTGCCGGTCGTGATTTATAGCGTGAACCTTACTCCAACAGATTTTGACCGCGTGCACGGACCAAACAATCAAGAGGGTCCCTATGCAACTCGGCCCGTTGATATCAACGACGGCCATATGTCTGCCGAGGAAATAGCACAGAAACTGTCATTACCTCGAGATCAACCGCTTCCAACCAAGGTTTCCGATGTCCACGTTGCGCATGGCACGTTTGTCGAAGCCAGTCGACCGATCAGCGGGGAAGCACGTCAATTCAAGATAAGTGACTTGGGCTCGGTATCTTTCGTAAATGCACGGGACATCGGCTGATTAATCACATTGCATAACAAC
>CAZCIF010000216.1:0-2045 GCA_964498645.1 uncultured Rhodomicrobium sp.
GTGCGATATTCCATGTTTCCGGCTTCTGCGAGGGCCGCACCCGGTCGGTCGACAGGGCGATCTTCACGAAATCCGTCATGAAAACCAAAAGGATCATGGCGAGCGCGGATATCACGAATTGGCCCGTCACCAAGTAGGCGATGACCACGAGGCCCGCCGTGAGAGTGGCGCTGGCCACTTTGTTGACAATCCACGTCAATACGCGCTGATAGATGGCGCGGCCGTTCCTGACAAGATCGACGATGTTAGCAAGGCCCTCGCCGGTCAGAACGACGCTCGCGGCTCCTTTGGCAACATCGGTGGCGCCGCTGACAGCGATGCCCACCTCCGCCTGCCGCAAGGCTGGGGCATCGTTCACACCGTCTCCAGTCATCCCAACGATATGGCCGGCCTCTTGCAGACACTTCACGATCAGGAACTTGTCCTCAGGGAATATCTCCGCGAAGCCGCCTGAAGCCCGGACGCACTCACCAGTGCGTTCCGGTTTCTCCTCCCGCAGCCCGCGCAGGTCAGGAGCCCGGACGATCTCGCCGAGGCCAAGCGCCTGGGCGATCTGACGCGCGGCCGGTAACGCATCGCCCGTCAGCATCTTGACGCTCACACCCAGGGATTTCAGTTCTTCAATGAGCCGGCGTGCGTCGGGGCGCAGCTCGTCGTGGAGGAACACGGTACCGGCGAGACGGAGCGGCTTGCCCTCGTCTTCGCGCGCCACGGCGAGAACCCGGCAGCCGCCCTTGGCCTGCTCATTCATCTCAGTCTCAAGGGCGGCAATGGCCTGAGCATCGAGGCCCGCCGCTGCCGCGACCGTGCGCAGCGCGCCTTTGACCACTCTGATCTTGCGGCCTTCGCTTTCGACGGTCGCCTCGGTCCGCCGCGTCTGTGGTGTGAAGGGCAGGAACGACAATATCTTCGGAGCGCCCGTCAGCAGGCTGCGCTCGCGGGCGGCGCGCAGGAAGGCCAGATCGATCGGGTCTTGATCGGCCTCGTTCGAGGCCAGCGCCCCATCCCGGATGACATCATCGCCGGTGAACCCCGTTTGCGGGTGCACGGCGGAAATCGCCAGCCGGTTCATCGTCAAGGTACCGGTTTTGTCGGCGCAGACCACGTCCATGGTTGCCGCGTCCTCGGAGGCGCTGAGATGCGTAACAAGGACGCCGCCCCGCGCCAGCTCCATGGCACCCACCGCCATGCTCACCGTGAACATGACCGGCAGCGCGACCGGCACCGCGCTCATAAGCAGCACTAATGACAAGGGCAGGATCTCGATCAGCCTCTGCCCCTCGATCAGCGACACAGCGAGAGTGATTGCGACGAGTGCGCCCACGATAAGGAAAAGCCACCGGACAACCCGTGTAATGACCTCCTCGACATGCAGCTTCGGCCGGGCTGTTGCGACCAGCTGAGTTGTACGGCCGAAAAAGGTGCGCACGCCCGTCCCGGTTACAACCGCCGTCGCCTCGCCTTGGCGCACAGTGGAGCCAGAGTAAAGCGTCCCGTCAGCCGTCCTCGCGATTTCCTGAGACTCACCGGTCAGCGCCGATTGGTCGATCTGAAGGCTGCCCTGGATGATCTGCATGTCCGCCGGCACGAAATCCCCCGAGCGAAGGCGCACCACGTCACCACGGACGAGGTCCCTTGCCGGTATGACGTGCCAGGCTCCATCCCGTAACGCCCGCGCCATGACACGCAACCGCGCACGCAAAGCGGTCAATGCCGCCGATGCCCGTTGCTCCTCCAGAAAGCTCAACAGCGCATTCACGGCAAGTAGAGCCACGGCGATCCAAAAGTCGGCGAGTTTGTTCAGCGCAAAGGACAAGACCGCAATCAGCTCAAGCATCCAAGCAGACAGGCCCCAGAATTTACGGGCGAATTGCAGCCATGGGTTGGCCTTTTCCTCGGGTATGTCGTTGGGACCATCCCGCGAGAGCCGGACCTGGGCCTCGACTGCGGATAGCCCTTTGTCGAGGCTTGAGCCGAGCGAGGCGAGGGTCTCAGCGGCTGAGCGCCCGGTGGCCGGTGGAGCACCGGAGTGAGGCACGCCAGGA
>CAZCIF010000216.1:2055-5924 GCA_964498645.1 uncultured Rhodomicrobium sp.
CACCGATTCCCTCGTTTGTTGATAGAACACGCAAGCTGTTAATTTCATAAATGGGCTGCGGTTCCAGATGACCATCCTTGAACCGGCAGATGCGGCTTTCTCATGCCCGGAGAATCCAGTATGCTAGCGCCATGGCAATCATGGACTTGCTGGAAAAAGCATTAACCCGCGCAACGCAGGCGGCGGAGGGTATGCCGCGGCGGCGCTTCACCGTCGCCGAGTTGGAAGCGATGGTTGCGGCCGGCATCCTCGACGAGGACGAGCGGATTGAGCTGATCGGCGGGGAGGTTGTGCCGATGTCGCCAAAGGGCAATCACCACGAGAGTTTGAAGCACGCGCTTACCACCTACTGGGCCAAACGCCTCCCTGATCATTTCGTTCTCGCGCAGGAGACGCGGTCACGCTCCCGGCGCTGGAATTAAGCTAAGAGCTGCTTAAGCAAGGCGGAGCGCTGGTGCGGATCGCCCAGCGCAGCCGCGCCGAGCGGGCGCGCGGATTGGTGGCGATTTCTTCCGGGGACGGCTCAATGCCGTGGCGGTCTTTAAGCTCGAATGAAGGCGTTGGGCCTTCGGCTTCAGGGGGGAGATAGCGCGAAGTCCGGGGCCGCTTACCGGAACGGCCGGCGAGAAAGCGCTTCACGATTCGGTCTTCGAGGGAATGGAAGCTGACCACGGCGAGCCGGCCGCCCGGTTTCAGGAGCCGTTCCGCGGCCGCAAGCGCGCGCTCAAGCTCGCCAAGCTCATCGTTCACGTAAAGGCGTAGGGCTTGAAAGGTGCGGGTTGCGGGATGTTTCGGATCTCCGGGCTTGTGGCCAAGCACGCGCGCGACGAGACTGGCAAGCTGAAAGGTACGCTCAAACGGCGCGATCTGGCGATCCTTCACGATCGCGGCGGCGATGGCACGCGAGCGGCGCTCTTCGCCAAGCTCGTAGAGAATATTCGCGATCTTGTCTTGCTCGAAGGTGTTCACAACATCGGCGGCGCTCAAACCCTGCTTCGACATTCGCATGTCGAGCGGACCATCCCGCATGAAGGAGAAGCCGCGTTCGGCCTCGTCAAGTTGCATCGAGGAAACGCCGAGATCGAGCACGGCGCCGTTCACACTTTCCCAGCCCACGGCGCGCGCAGCCTCCTCCATGAACGAGAACGGCGTTTCCGCGAGTCTCAACCGCCCGCGATAAGCAGCTTCAACCCTGCGGCCAGCCGCAATAGCCGCAGGGTCGCGATCGAGCGCCAGCACCTCGCAATCCGCCGCATCGAGGATCGCGCATGTATAGCCGCCCGCACCGAATGTGCCGTCAATGAAGCGCTCGCCCTCTTTTGGAGCGAGCACCCTCAGCACTTCGCGAACTAGGACTGGGATGTGACGGACCGGTCCGCCATCGGGAAGCTGGCCCTCTACCGGCTTCCCGCGATCCGTCACGTCCCTGTTGCCCCCTCGTTCGCTCCGCTTCATCAGCGGCTCCCCGCGCCGAGCTCTCTGCGAAGCGCAAGCGCTTGTTCGCGCGCGCTTTCGCGAAACTTGTCATAAGCATTTGGCTCCCAGATTTGAAATTTGTTGCCAAGGCCAACGAAAACCGCTGTGTCCGTGATGCCCGCATGCTCACGGAGCCGCTTTGGCAAGATTGTCCGTCCGTCTGGGTCCACTTTAAGCTTTTCGCACTCGCCGAAATAGACAAGCTCGAGCGCTTCGCGAAGCGGCGAGCCCGTCGGCTGGCGGCCGACAATTCCTTTAATCTCTTCGACCAAACGCGTACCGCCAGCCTCGATCGTGGCGCAGTCGAGGTGCGGATAGCAATGAATTTCGTCAGCGCCTTCCTGGGCGAGGACGGCGCGAAACGGCGCTGGGATGGCGACGCGCCCCCTTGGGTCGATCTTGCTATCAAAGCGCGAGGCAAATTCATCCATTCCTCAAATCCACGCTTCCGTCAAAAACGCGCACGCGGACGGCCGCGCATCGGTCGTAGCTCACCCTTTGACCACAATCCCAATCTTACCCATAAAAACCCACCCAAAAATCGCATCAACTCAAGTTTGATCTTTATTGTAAAATTCCGGTCTGTGTAATAAAATTACAAAAAATAACGAGGCATTACGGTTTCTAGCCATTACGGAATGGATCGGAGGGAGATAACCCCGCGCGCTGTGGCCTTGCGCAACAAAAGCTTTCCAATCTCCCCCCGAATCGCCCCCTTCCGAACGGGCAGTTATGGGATAACATGGGTATTACTGGGCGTCAAGCCTCCACCGCCGGTTGCGTGCGCGATGTGGAAGATAAAGCGCGCACAACCGCGCTTTCCGGCGCGCTCAGGCCCTCGCCGGCAAGTCATGCCATGAAGTTGGGAATGCGATGGTAGCCGCTAAATCAGTTCATCGCAGGGCGATTGGACGGTTCAGCTTTCGTTACGCTTGAGGAAAGCTCGAATTGCCCTCGCCGTGTCCTCGGGCTTCTCTTGTTGGGGCATGTGACCGCAATGCGCGAAGACCGTAAACTCCGCCGTAGGTATCTCCTCGTGAAGCCTGCGGCCCAGTCTGACCGGTACCACCTTATCCTCCTCGCACCAGAGAATGAGTGTGGGCATTTTAATCGTCTTATAACGGTCCGCGATCTCGTCTATATTGTTAGGAAGGATGTGCTCGACAGTTTTCACTAGCGCGTGCTTAGCGGCAGGTGAATACAAAGTGTTCGCGTATTCGGCGACGTCGCGCGCCGAAATCTTGCTGCGGTCGTAATATGCAAGACGTAAGCCTTGCGCAGCCTGAACCTCCGGTGGCACGAGCGTCATGCTGACATCGCCCACCATGGGAACTTTCAAAAGCTGGAAGAAAATGGGGAGCGGCTGCCGGAACGCGATTGTGTCGACAAGGACGATATTGCGAATGCGGGGTTGACGTTCCTGGGCCGATTTGAGCGCGAGCGTTAGTGTGATGCCGCCTCCGAAGGAATGCCCGACAACTGTCAGGTTCCTTAGGTTCTCCTGCGCTATGAAGGCTTGGACCGCCTCCGCCTGGTCCTCGATCGAGTAACGGTCGTCGATGGGTTTGTCCGAGGCGCCGAAGCCGCGCAAATCGATCGCGATGACGCGATGATTTTTTGCAAGCTCCGGTATGATGGCATGCCAAGTGTAGCTCGATGTCGCGAAACCGTGCAGGAGAAGGATGGGCCGGCCCTCGCCCTTCTCGATCACCGCCAAACGCAGCGGGCCTGCTGGCGTTCTGACCGTCTTAAACTGCACTTCGGACTCGTGATTTGCCACAAAGGGGGCACAAGAGCCGAGAACCGCACAAAAAGCAGCGATCCCTATATGCAGAAACTTGCGCCGCATGTGACCCCGCTTATTGGCAATCGAAGCCCGTTTGTGACTCTTGCCCTTCATGAAAGCAAGGGCGAAGGAGCCGCAGCATCTTATACACAGAGACAAAAGACCTGTGTATTTTGGTTAAAAACTCCTACCCTTCCGGGCCAGGGCCGGTCTAAGGTTAAGACGTATCCTGATTAGTAATGAGTATACTGCGTGTTGCGTTTCCCTCCCCAAACTTGCGTTGCCGCCTGCGCGTTCTTATTCGCTTCTATCATGCCAGGTTACCCAGCGGGTAAGGACGCCGGCGGGCGCTTTGAAACCTATATCGGTGCCGGCTTTGAAGGCCGTGCGGCGAGTTTGGCGAGCAGCACCGTCTGGAGCCTTTTTGGTCCGGTAAGCCAGCCCGGATTCAGGATCAAGCTGGACGGCCTCACCGATGTTTATGGCGAAACCAGCGCCAGCATCTTTTCAAGCGATTTCCTCGCCAGCAATTTGGGAACCTTGGGCGCCTTGCTGGCGGGTTATCAATTCAATCCTGGCCCAGTGTGGATCAAGCTCTATGGCGGCG
>CAZCIF010000217.1:0-5862 GCA_964498645.1 uncultured Rhodomicrobium sp.
TATCGATTCAGCGATTGACGGCGTTGTCACGCACTTCTTCACCCGATTGCCCTGGCTGGCGATCCCGGCACCAGGACGAATCTTGTAAATTTGCATAATTTGCTCCTTTGGTAAGCGGACCGGTCAAGCGCCTCGATGGCGCATAGGACAATACCGCTTCCAACCCTTCGCCAGTGGTGGAATAATTGATACTGTCTGTTTCCATGACGGAACCAATTATCCGCTATGAATGATCGTCTGAACGGCATTAGTGTTTTTGTCCAAGCGGTGGAAGCAGGCAGCTTCTCGCTTGCTGCTGAACGGCTTCATCTCACCCGATCCGCGGTCGCCAAGACCATCGCACGCATAGAGGAACGCCTCGGTACGCGCCTATTTCATCGCACCACGCGGATGCAAACTCTCACGGAGGATGGCCAGATTTACTATGAGCGCTGCGTACGCGCACTGGCCGAACTCGAAGCAGGCGAGGCAGCTCTGAACTCCGGCCGGCGCGAGCCCGCGGGACTTTTGCGGGTCAGCGCCCCGGTACTGTTCGGCCGCTATTGCGTTGCACCTTCGATGCTACGGTTGTCCGCGGCGCATCCTGAATTGAATGTCGATATTTCGTTTACAGACCGCGTCGTAGACCTGATCGATGAAGGCTACGACCTCGCCGTGCGCGTCGGTACATTGCCCGACAGCACCACGCTTGTCTCCCGGCGCATCGGTGTGCAGGGCATGGTGGTTTGCGCCGCCGCCGCATACCTCGACAAGCACGGGCGGCCGCGCACGATCGACGAATTGCGCCAGCACAATTGCATTGTCTATGGCCGTAACGGTAGCCAGTTCCCCTGGCGGTTGCATGAGGAGGATGGACGCGTGCGCGAGCTCGTCTTCGACACGCGCTTGCGCTTCGACGACCTGCAAGCGATCGCCGATGCGGCGATAGCGGGCCATGGCCTTGCCTGGCTGCCCTGCTGGCTCGTCTCGCGCTATCTCCACGGCGGAGAACTTGAACCGGTCCTCGATTGCGGGCGCATAACGCCTGCCGACATCCACGCCGTTTGGCCACAGACGCCGTATTTGCCGGCAAAAACGCGCGCCGCGATCGACATCTTGCTGGCCGAGGCGCCGAAGTGGATGGCGTCAAAGGTGGAGCGGCCAGCCGTTTAGGACTGCATTCGCCACCAGCGTTCAATGGCGCTGTCGCTTACCTCGATCCATTGGGAAAATTCGCCCGCGAATTCAAGGAACGGAATGGACAGGGGCAGGGATACGCCCGTAACGCAGGGTATACCGGCTTCAGCAGCGGCCCGGAAGCCGTCGAGAAGGCCGCCGCCTTCCGCTTCGATCTTTCCGAATTTGCTCAGCACCACGAGATCGGCTCCGCGACCGATCGCGTCCACCACGGCTTGGCAGGCTGCTGCAAGCCCGTCCCCATCAAGGCGGCAGGCGGTCGATCCACGTCCCAAATCCTGGAAGATATTGAAGAGCGCGCCGCTTGAGACGTCCCTTAGCGCCGAAGAACCGCAAATGCCATCCTGCTTATGGCCCGCAGCCTCGACGACGCCCGCGACCCGCCGTCCCTCCCGGATGCGCCGCCCGGCGAAAGCAGCGAGAAGCGACTGAGTTTCAAAGGTCGATCCGCCGCGCACAGCGCCGATCCTGAAACCTCCGGCGAGCGTATCGTCCACTGTCTGCCTCGCTACGGCTTGCATGCGGGCATCGCCTCACCCGGCTGACGCGATGCTTCGCGCAGGCAGGCATCCGTAACGGGAACGCGCGGCTCCGTAAGCCCAAGCCAGGCGTTCACGCGGTCCGGCTCGAAGCCGGCTTCACGGTGGCCGCCGGCTTCCATAAGGGGGCGCCGGATCAAGAGCGGGTCGGCAAGCATCAGCGCGAGCGCCCCGCGCTCATCCAGGCTTTCGGGCTGCACCTCGCCCGATTTCACGCGCGGCGATGACCGGTTGATCCATTCGCTCACCGGGCGCGCGCCGAAAAATTCCCGGAGCCGCTCCTCTGTCCAAGGCTCACTCAGGAGGTTCCTCACATCGAGCGTGTGGCCGCTTGCCTGAAGCAACGCCTTTTGCCGCGCATTGCCAGCGCAACCAGGCTTTTCCCAAAAGACGATATGCGGCATTTCCCTTCCCGCTATACGGGCCGGTTTTCGTTCACATTACGCACCGGCCCCATCAATTTCAATCCCTCTTCATAGGAGAGATCGGGGAATTTGTCGCTGAATTTCAGGGCCGTGTCCGCCACTTTGTCGTGTTTCCCGGCAGTGTCGAGCTTTTTGAGGTCGTTCCTCTCCAGATAGAGGAGTTCCAGGAGTTCGTTATACACGCCGGCCTCGTCGATGGGCAGCACATAGAAGCTGATGCCGTTGTAAGTCACCTGATACCGTTTCAGAAGATCGATGTTGTTGCAGTACAGGAAGTATTTTCCCGACGGCGACAGCGTTTCGCCCAACACCTCGGCCAGCGGTTTCAAATATTCGAACGAGTGCAGATAGCACGCAAGGAAGGGGATGGTTGGGATGCCTTCCTCAGCCACGGCCAGCACCTGGTCTGCGGTCAGCTCGGGCGGCCGCGCCTCGTCGGCAAGTTTCGGCGCGAATTTCAACGCCAGCTCGCCGCGAAAGCCGAACCGGCCCGCCTTGCGGGTCGGCGCTTTCAGGACGGGGTTCACGAGGCGCCCCTCAGCTTCAAGCCGGGCGAACGCCGTGTCAGTGATTTTTGTCATGGGGGTTATCCTTGTCATTACGGACCCAATCCGCGAGTTGATAAAGCCGCTGTTCGATCTGCTTACGGACGTTCTCATCGGCCACCGCGTGTTCCAAGGCGCCGCGCATGCAGAGCATCCAGGCGTCGCGCTCGGCTGGCCCGATGGCGAAGCGGATGTGACGCTGCCGTAAGCGCGGATGCCCGCGCGATTGCGAATAGAGCGCCGGACCGCCGAGCCATTCGCCGAGATAGGCCTTCAGAATCGCTATCGTTGGGGCGAGATTTTCATGGTGCATGGCGCGGATCGTGCGCGCCTCGGGGAGTGTGTCCATCCGGCGGTAAAACTCCTCCACGATCCGGCCGACCGTTGGAGCGCCGCCAATGAGCGAAAAAAAAGTATCCGTTTGTTGCTCAGTCTCAGTCATGAGGGGCATCAAGCAACCTCTGTACCAACTGGGTCAAGGCACAAAATGCCGCGATGCCTGGGCCGAACGCCCGGATGAATGCGCGCTGCTTGTCGCAATGGCGACAGCGCCTGTCGCCTACCGCGCATTGGCCGGCACAACAGCCCCTATCGATCCCGGATTTACGCCGTTTTGGCGGGCGCGATCGACAGTTGAACCATGGAATTCCCCCCCAGCCCTAACAGGGCGTCCACCTTCCGGCGGACGCTTTCAACCGTGAACGGCTTTGTCAAAACGCTGTGCGCACCGGATTTTAGATAGGATTGGGCGACAGCATCTTGCCCTGCTTCCGCGATGAGCATGATCTTCGTGCCAGGCAGCTTCGCCGCAATTTCCTGAAGCACGGCAGCTCCTTGCGTTTCCACGATCTCAAGTCCCAGGAGAAGGACGTCCGGCTTCCAATCGGCGGACTTGGCATACGCCGAATTCAAATCTGGCAAATCATGCGTCTCATTTTCATCATGGAGCATGAATTGCAACACGGTGCGCGTGATGTCGTCCTCCGACACCACGAAAATGCGCTTATTGTCTACCGCGCGGGATGTTTCGACGCCAATCTGCATGACGATCCTCTGAAATTTTGCTCTGCCGCACATGCTGCAATTTCGATAAAGCAATTTCCATGCTGCAATTTCCGGGCCGCGCCAGTCCGAGGGCTGTCCGCTTTCATACACGTCCTGCCGGCGTGTCGGTTTTGAAACACCGGAACCTTGCCGGCATTTCCGGCAGAAAACGAAATAACCAGCGTAAATTCAGTAGCTTATTTCATTGGCACGAGGCTTGCTGAAATGGGGCAGCGGGCAAGGGATTGCTAGACGCTCCACCCTTCGAGGATGAGCAGAAGCCCCCGCCTCTTCGGTTAACGACGGCGCTCGATGGGCGTTTCGATGACTGGCAAACGAAGGACGTACCTAGCCCTAGGGCTGGAACGCAACAGTTAAGATTACGAAGGAGACCTGCATGTCATCATTGCGACAAATCGCATTCTATGGGAAGGGGGGCATCGGTAAGTCCACCACTTCCCAGAACACGCTGGCGGCGCTCGCCGAGTTGGGGCACAAGATCCTCATCGTCGGCTGCGATCCGAAGGCCGACTCGACCCGTCTTATCCTGCACTCCAAGGCACAAGACACAATCTTGAGCCTCGCGGCTGAACAAGGCAGCGTCGAGGACCTCGAGATCGAGGACGTGATGAAGATCGGCTACAAGGACATCCGCTGCGTGGAATCGGGCGGTCCTGAGCCGGGAGTGGGCTGCGCAGGCCGCGGCGTTATCACCTCGATCAACTTCCTCGAGGAGAACGGCGCTTACGAGGACGTCGACTACGTGTCCTACGACGTGCTCGGCGACGTGGTGTGCGGCGGCTTCGCGATGCCCATCCGCGAGAACAAGGCGCAGGAGATCTACATCGTCATGTCCGGCGAGATGATGGCCATGTATGCGGCCAACAATATCTCCAAGGGCATTCTCAAATACGCCAACTCCGGCGGGGTTCGTTTAGGCGGCCTCGTCTGCAACGAGCGCCAGACCGACAAGGAGCTTGAGCTGGCCGAAGCGCTGGCCAAGAAGCTCGGCACCCAGCTCATCTACTTCGTGCCGCGCGACAACATCGTGCAGCATGCCGAGCTGCGCCGCATGACCGTGATCGAGTATGCGCCCGACTCCGCCCAAGCCAATCATTATCGTACCTTGGCGACCAAAATCCATGCCAATAAGGGCAAGGGCATCATCCCGACCCCGATCACCATGGACGAGCTCGAGGACATGCTGATGGAGCACGGCATCATCAAGCAGGTCGACGAGTCTCAGGTCGGCAAGAGCGCAGCCGAATTGGCGGCCTAAAGCACAAATCCCGCCGGGCCTTTCCTCATAAGGCCCCGGCGGGAAACCAGAAATTCAGGTTGGAAAGGCTAACTCCATGAGCCTGGCACTCGCGGAAAACATTGAAGACATCAAGGCAAGAAACAAAGAACTTATCGACGAAGTTCTGAAGGTCTATCCGGACAAGACGGCCAAACGCCGGGCTAAACATCTTGGCACATTCCAGGACGGCAAACCCGACTGCGGCGTGAAGTCCAACCTTAAATCGATCCCCGGCGTTATGACGATCCGCGGCTGCGCATATGCAGGCTCGAAGGGCGTGGTCTGGGGACCGATCAAGGACATGATCCATATCAGCCACGGCCCTGTCGGCTGCGGACAATATTCCTGGGCCTCGCGCCGCAACTATTATATCGGCACGACCGGCATCGACACCTTCGTGACGATGCAGTTCACGTCCGACTTCCAGGAAAAAGACATCGTCTTCGGCGGCGACAAGAAGCTCGCCAAGATCATGGACGAAATTGAGGAACTCTTCCCGCTCAACAAAGGCATCACGGTCCAGTCCGAATGCCCCATCGGCCTTATCGGCGACGATATCGAGGCTGTCTCGAAGGCGAAGTCGAAGGAATATAACGGCAAGACGATTGTGCCGGTCCGTTGCGAAGGTTTCCGCGGCGTTTCGCAATCGCTGGGTCATCATATCGCCAACGATGCCGTGCGCGACTGGGTCTTCGACAAGGTAGAAAGTAAGCCTGCCCGCTTCGAATCGACGCCCTATGACGTTGCGATCATCGGCGACTACAATATCGGCGGCGACGCTTGGTCTTCGCGCATCCTCCTTGAAGAGATGGGCCTCCGCGTGGTCGCGCAAT
>CAZCIF010000218.1:0-599 GCA_964498645.1 uncultured Rhodomicrobium sp.
ACGGAAGCAGCCGCCATCTGCGCTTATCTCGCCGGCGCCTTCCCGGAGGCCGCGCTTGCGCCGGAGCCATCCGCGCGCGGTGCCTATTACCGCTGGCTGTTTTTCACGGCGGGTTGCGTTGAGCCAGCCATGAGCAACCACTCCGCAGGCTGGGATCCCGCGACACCCGAGATGCAGGGCCGGTTTGGCTACGGTTCTTATGCGGCGGCCATGGACACGCTCGCCAAGGCCCTGGCGGGCCGCCGCTATATCGCAGGTGACAAATTCACCGCAGCCGATGTGTATGCCGGTTCGATGCTTGGCTTTGGCATGCAATTCGGCGTGATCGAGAAGCGCCCGGAATTCGAAGCCTATTGGAACGGCCTCAAGGATAGGCCCGCGCGCTCGCGGGCCGTTGCGCAGGCCGAAAAGCTCGCGTCGAAACAAACCTGGGCCAGCGCATAACCGCCAACTCGATCATCGTCCCGCCGCGCCGTGCAGGCGCGGCGCGGCGGGCTGCTTCAATTTGGGACTTTCTCATGCCGGCCCAGTTCGGACCCTCTCTCCGGTTAAGTTAACGCTTGCTCCGCGGGCAGAAAGGCAAGCTGCAGGTCGCGCGC
>CAZCIF010000218.1:609-5811 GCA_964498645.1 uncultured Rhodomicrobium sp.
GCGCAACCGCTGGATGGGTGACGTGGCCGGCATGAATGTTGAGGCCGTTCCGCAGATGCGGATCTTCGGCAAGCGCCGCGCGCCAGCCCTTGTCCGCGATGGCGAGAATGAAAGGCAGCGTCGCGTTGTTCAGCGCGAAGGCCGAAGTGCGCGGGACAGCTCCTGGGATATTGGTGACGCAATAATGGGTGACCCCTTCCTCGACAAAGGTTGGGCGGTCATGCGCCGTAGGGCGGCTCGTCTCGAAACAGCCGCCTTGATCGATGGAAATATCGACGGCAACCGAACCACGCCGCATGCGCTTGACCATTGCGCGGCTCACAAGCTTCGGCGCCGCCGCGCCCGGCGCGAGCACTGCGCCGATCACAACGTCGGCGGCGGCCACTTCGCGCTCGATCGTTTCCACCGTCGAGAACAGCGTCTGAAGCTGCGAGCCGAATTGCAGATCGATCTCGTAGAGCCGTGGCAGGGATTTGTCGATGACGGTGACGGATGCCTCGAAGCCCATAGCCATCCGCGCCGCATTCGTGCCCGCCACGCCGCCGCCAAGGATCACGACCTTGGCCGCTGCGACGCCCGGCACGCCGCCAAGAAGGATACCAGCGCCGCCTTGCTCCTTTTCCAAATAGTGGGCGGCGACCTGCACGGACATACGCCCGGCAACCTCGCTCATCGGCGCCAGCAGCGGAAGTCCGCCGCGAGCATCCGTCACCGTCTCATAAGCGATGCAGGCCGCGCCCGAGCGAAGCAACCCTTCCGCCTGCGGTTTGCTGGCGGCAAGGTGAAGGTAGGTGAAGAGAACCTGGCCGGGACGCAAGAGCTGGATTTCGGCGGGCTGCGGCTCCTTCACCTTCACAATCATGTCCGCCGTGGCGAACACTTCCGCCGCATTTTGAGCGATGGCGGCTCCCGCCGCCGCGTAAACGTCATCGCCAAAACCTATGCCGATCCCAGCGCCGCTTTCCACAATCACCCTATGACCGTGATGGACAAGCTCGCGCACGCTTCCCGGCACAAGCCCGGCGCGGTATTCTTGGGTCTTGACTTCTTTGGGCACACCAATGAGCATTGTTTGGTACTCCCGAGGCAGCCTTAGCCACGCTATTTCCGGCACGGGCGGCAGGATAGGATGATATCATTTCTCCCAGCCGTTTGGAGCCGGGATCATGCCTCCCACCCTTAAATCACTCTTCGTGAGTTTCGCCATCCTGTGGGTGATCCTCCGTATTCTGGAAATGCTGCGGCCTAAGTCCGCAAGGCTTCCCATCTTGCGCAGGAGGCTTCTGACCGGCCTGGCCTACGGATGTTTACGCCCATTCTCTTTGGCACCTACTACATGCCTAAAGGCGGGCGCCCTGCCCACTTCGGAAACGCTACGCCGGTTCCTCCGGGGCTTTTTGGGCAGCTCACATTTCCCTTCCGGCAGGCCAAGCGCCAATAGGATCGCAGCTCTGCTAATGAGTTGCTCCCGGCCCTGTGCGCCGCCTGCCATGGGCAACGCTCCTTGAATAGATGCTCTCTTTCGGCCTGTCCAGAACCTGATAGATCGCGGGAGCCCTGGCAGATCCAGGCCGGTTAGTATGGATCAGGTGCCTCTTTTCGAGCGATCCGAGAATGGAGTGAAGCGAGCCAAGCGGTATTTGCGCGGCCTGGGCTAAGGGGGCCGCTCTCATCTCGACGAGGCGGTTTTCGTCCATCTTAGCAAGGAGCGCCTTCAAAACCGCCTGCTGCCGCTCGCTAAGACCCGCCGGAACCTCTTTTGGCTGGGCGGCTTCCTTTTTTCCGGGTGCGGCTTCTTCCTCCCGCCGGTAAGACCGGCTGTTTTCGGCCTCTGCATAATTCCGGGCGCGGGCCGCATCATAGAAGGTTGCGATCACCTCCATGACACGCGGCCGGCTGGGATCAGTCCGCACCACCGCACAAGTGCCGTCCTCAAAGGCGATTGTTGTAAACTCTCCTGGTTTATTTCCCATGACGCTTCACCCCTTTCTGGCAGCGGTCTGGTCATACATTGGCGGCAAGAGCCTCCCAGACCGATCGCCTAACTGACCCCGAAATCACGCGCCTAATATAAAGGGACTGAGTTGCGAATAGATCACCGGGCTGACGACATTGTTCCGCAAAGTCTATGCGATTGGGCGTGCAACCCTGGCCGATGCCCTCGATGATGATCTTGTCCGCCTTTGCCCAGCCGATCGGACAGTTGTTCAGAAGACCGGCTCAGTTTTTACAGGCGGCAACCCAGGTTGCATGATGCTGCTCACTGAGATCGCATCAGCAATACATTGTGCGCAATGACCATCCTCCAAGCGATAGCTTTCTTCTCATTAGTCCGTTTTGCGGGCCTTTTATTATAAGGCGTTCGCAACACGACAGGCAATTGACGGAAAACTACGCATCCTGTAGCCTTTAGCCACTATTGCGGAGATCAAAATGAGAGCTCACCGCTGGAGTCTGACGGCGGCGCTCAGCATCGCAGCGGGCCTGGGTTTCGTCGATGCGGCGTCCGCCGCGCGCGACCAAGTGAAGATGGCCGGTTCGTCGACCGTCCTCCCCTACGCCAATATTGTGGCAGAGCAGTTCAGCAAGATCTTTCCGGAGTTCAAGACACCGCTGGTTGAGTCGGGCGGTACAAGGGCCGGGTTCAAACAATTCTGCATCGGTCTGGGCGAGGCGACGGTCGATATCGCCAATGCGTCGCGGCCGATCCGCAGTGACGAGCGCACAGCCTGCGAAAAGGCCGGCGTGAAGGACATCATCGAGGTGAAGTTCGGCTACGATGGCATTGTCTTCGCCTCCGATGTCAAGGGCCCGGGCTTCGCTTTTACGCCGAAGGATTGGTATTTGGCACTCGCCGCCGAGATTCCGGACGCCAATGGCAGATTGATGCCAAACACGCGAAAGACTTGGAAGGAAGTCAATCCAGATTTCCCGGACTGGGCCATCGCAGCCTATATCCCAGGCGAGAAGCATGGCACGCGCGAAGTGTTCGAGGAAAAGGTCTTGCTTGCGGGATGCAAGGCCGCTGGTGCTTACGGCGCCCTGGGCGGTGCCGGTAAGGGGATTGCCGGCAAGGCCTGCATCCGGGTGCGCAAGGACGGCGCAGCGGTGGATATCGACGGCGATTACACCGAAACGCTCGCACGCTTGGAATCGAACAAGCAAGGGGTCGGCGTTTTCGGACTGGCGTTCTATGAGAACAACACAGACAAGTTGAGGGTGGCCACCGTGAACGGCGTTGCGCCGTCTGTAGAGACCATTGTCGCCGCCAAATATCCCGTGTCGCGTCCGCTCTTCTTCTACGTTAAGAAAGCGCACATCGGCGTCATTCCGGGCCTCAAGGAATATGTCGAATTTTTCGTCAGCGAATGCATCGCCGGCCCGAAGGGTCCGCTCGCAGATTACGGGCTCGTGCCCCGGCTCTTGATGTCGACACGAGAGACAGCCGGGAATTGCGTGCCGTCCCGGCGCTGCTGTCTGTAAACGCTAAGAAAGTGGCTTTAGCTTTCGCCATCCACCGATTCCGCCAGCGCCCAAATAGGCGCACTGGCTGCGCCCATGCGGCGGCGCCTCCACATGGTCTCGTAGAGATCCTCAAGCGCCAGGGTGTAGCCCGCGACATCGAACAGCGGCGCGGTCTGGCGGTTACGCCAGAGCTTGGCCTTGCACGCCTCTAGAAGGTCCTGCTCAGCTGCCAGCGTCAAAGCAATGGCGAGATAATCTTCCTCGTCCGCGGCGACCAGTTCCGGCAGGCCGGCCGCATGCAGAAGGCTGCCGGCGACGCGGGACGGAAAGGTTTCTCCTGGGCAGGTCACACGACCGGCACGCCGGCAAAGAGCGCGTCACTCGCCGTCGTGTGCGCTCCGTAAGGCGCCGTATCGAGGACGAGATCAGCGAGTTGCAGGCGGCCAAGATGATCGCTTTGAGCCATATCGGGTGCGAAGACGAGACGGTTTGCGGCCACGCCGCGGCGTATAGCCTCTCCACGCAGATTGCCCTCCGCGCGCTCGGCCGACAGCAGCCATAGAACGCTGCCCGGCACCGCATTGAGCAGCCGGCACCAGAGATCGAATACTGCCGGTGTGAACTTATAAGCCTGGTTGAAACAGCAGAAGACGAAGCCCCTTTCCGGCAAGCCGGCCTCCCGGCGCGCCGGCATGCGGCCGATCTCGCCGGTCCGGCCATGCGGCTGGTAGGAATGCGGCATATAGGCGAAAGCTTCCGAATAATCGGGTGCCGCGGCCATCGGCGTCATGAACGGGTCCGTGATGATATAGTCGCAGATGCCGGCGCCGAGCGATCCCGGATAGCCCAGATAGTTCACCTGAACAGGCGCCGGACGCAGCATCATGACGCCGGTCCGGGCGCCCCGCGTATAGCCTTTGAGATCGATCAGTATATCGATTCCGGCGGCATGGATGGCGCGCGCGGTTTCGATGTCGCTAAGCGCGGACACGTTGTGAAGCGCGTCGAAGGCGCCCTTGATGCGCCGGCGCATCTCCCGGCCGTCGTCCGCGCCGAAGGAAAAGGCATGCAGCTCGAAGCGCTCGCGATTATGCGCCTCGAACGCCTCGATCAGCAGAAGCGAGGTCGCATGGTCATGGAAATCATTCGAAAGGTAGCCGATGCGGATCTTCCCGCGGCCGGCAAGATCGAAATGGAAGGCGAGCCCTTCGCGTTCCGGCAGGCTCGCAGCGAGCCGGTCCCGCGTCCAAAGCTCCGAACAGGCGCGGTGATCCCGGGCAGTAATGCCGGGCACCGATAGGAGCTGAAAAGGCGGAAGCAAGCCCGCTTGGCCTTGCGCCAGCAAAGCGCGTATGCGTGGCGCTGTAAGGGCGAACTCATCCCACTGGCACATTTCGCGGCTGCGGCTCAAAGACCTCATCGTGCCATCCGTCCTAGCGCCGTTTTTGCAACAGAGGAGCCGCGTGAAGGTGCGCCTTTCACCGCTCAGGTTCAGACGTTCTCAGGAAGCAATTCCTGGGCCAGCGGAATCCCCGCTCCGATGGAAGCTTCCAACGCGGCGGGGTCCAGATGACATCACCGTATTGACATAAGATTATAGTCTCATTACAAGCGTCATGTATCACAATGAGCTGGAGAGAAATCGAAACATGGCGATGACCCGCGAACAGATGGATCGGAAAATCGACGAGCATTTCCGCTTCGAAGCAGCGGACGACGCGGGGGGCGTGCTGGCAA
>CAZCIF010000219.1:0-5800 GCA_964498645.1 uncultured Rhodomicrobium sp.
ATGGCATTTCCGCAGGCATCTTAATTTTTGCGCGGATGTTGTATCCGTGCACAGCGAAAGCACAGCCATACTTTAGGGGAAAAGAGGCAGCTGCCCAAGGCCGGCCGTTTCGGCAAAGCCCGACATGAGGTTGAAATTCTGGATGGCCTGGCCGGCCGATCCTTTCACGAGATTGTCGATAGCCGAAATCACGATGGCACGTCCGGGGATGCGGTCCGCATAAACGCCGAGCATGCAATAATTCGATCCGCGCACAAACTGCGTCGAGGGCAGTGTCCCTTTGGGCGCGAGTTTGATGAAGGGCGCGGCCGCATAGCGCCCGGCAAGGGCGGCGGCGAGATCCGCTGCTGTATGATTGCCTGCGAGCCGGACGTAGGCCGTGACCAGCTCGCCCCGGCTCATAGGCACGAGATGAGGCGTGAAGTTCACGATAACCGTCTCACCGGCGGCGGCGGAGATTTCCTGCTCGATCTCCGGCGCATGCCGGTGGCTCGCGATGCTATAGGGCGAAAGCCCCTCGCCGGCCTCGGAGAACAAAATATTCTGCTTCAACGAACGCCCCGCGCCCGAGACGCCCGACTTTGCGTCAATGACGATATCGGACGCGTCGATGAGCTTCGCATGCACGAGCGGCAAGAGCGCAAGAAGCGCCGCAGTAGGGTAGCAGCCTGGGCAAGCAACAAGGCGCGCTCTTGCAATCGCTTCGCCGTAGAACTCGGTCAAACCATAGACGGCATTCTGGAGGAGATGCGCCGCGGAGTGCTCCCGCCCATACCACTTGGCGTAGATTTCCCGGTCCTTGAGCCGGAAATCCGCGGACATATCGATGACTTTTACGCTCTCCGGCAGTGCCGCGATGATGTCCTGCGCCGTCCCATGCGGCAGTCCGCAGAACACCGCATCGCAGGCACCCCAATCGGCGTCCTCCGCTTTGACGAGCGCTGGCGCATCGATAAGCCCCAGATGAGGGAAGACCTCGCCCAAAGGCTTGCCCGCATGCGTATTCGCGGCAAGCACGGCGATCTCCATGCCGGGATGGCAGGCGGCCAGCCGGATGAGATCGGCGCCTGTGTAGCCGCTGGCGCCGATAACTCCGATTTTGACCTTTGCCTGACGGGACCCCGGCATAGGCCGCTGTCCGCTAGCGCTTCGAGAACTGGAAGCTGCGGCGGGCCTTCGCCTTACCGTACTTCTTGCGCTCGACCACGCGCGGGTCGCGGGTGAGGAAGCCCTCTTTTTTGAGAACGGCGCGCAGATCGGGCTCGTAATAGGTCAGAGCCTTGGAAAGCCCGTGACGCACCGCGCCCGCCTGACCGGAAAGCCCGCCACCCGACACCGTGGCGACGATATCGTATTGGCTCGCCCTGTTCGCGGTGATGAGCGGCTGCTTCAAAATCATCTGCAGCACGGGCCGCGCGAAATAAACCTCGTGATCCCTGTCATTCACGGTGATCTTACCGTGACCGGGCTTCACCCATACGCGCGCGACCGCGTTTTTGCGCTTGCCGGTCGCATAGGCCCGCCCATGCGCGTCGAGCTTTTGAACGTGAACCGGACGCGACCGGTCCTCGGCGGCGGGAGTGCTGGTGCTCCCCTCCAAACCTGAAAAAGACTTTGCGCTTGCCTCAGCCATTAGCGCGCCCTCACTGCATTTTTGGGGTTCATCGCACGGATATCGAGAGGTTCCGGGTTTTGCGCGGCATGCGGATGCTCGGCCCCGCCATAGATGCGCAAATTCGTCATCTGACGCCGGCCGAGCGGGCCGCGCGGAACCATGCGCTCGACAGCCTTCATCAAAACGCGCTCGGGGAATTTGCTGCCAAGGATCTCGAACGGGCGCCGCTCCTTGATGCCGCCGGGATGCCCCGTATGGCGGTAATAGACCTTGTCCTGCACCTTATTGCCGGTGAAGACGATCTTCTTCGCATTGATCACGATGACATTGTCGCCATCGTCCATATGCGGCGTGTAGGTGGCCTTATGCTTGCCGCGAAGCCGCATGGCGATAATCGATGCAACGCGCCCGACGATCAGGCCCTCGGCATCGATCACAACCCACTTCTTTTCAATGTCTGATGGTTTTGCGGAATAAGTTTTCATGGGTGTGTCCGTAAGAGCGGCGGGTCCGCTCCAATGAAAAAAGGGCCGCAAGGCCCATTTGCGAAAGGAATAAGCGAAGCAGCAGGCGCTGTCAACAGCAGAAATGGGCCTTTTGCCGAAAATAACGCAGAAAAAACAGTGGGATAAAAATACGGTGCTATAATACCCCACTTATTGGAGCGAATATGCGTCATCGCGAGGCGGCTTTAGCTGCCGTGGCGATCCATACCAGCATCGGTGACTTAGCCCTGGATTGCTGGATTGCTTCGCTTCGCTCGCAATGACGATCCCCCATCTCCGTTATTTCACCAAGATTGCACGCAATGAGAAAGACATGGATGCGGCTTTGCATAGGCTAGGGAGCGCGAAATATGGGTGGATTTAGAAACCTCACCGGCGGGATTTTGTTCGGCCTGGCGTTCGCTATCATGTCAATCATCGGCTCAGCAGCCGCGAAAGACACGGTGCTCACCCGGGATAACGTAACCCGGTTTCTCGCATCCTTCGCGGAAATGCGGGACATCGCCATCGCAGAGGGACTGCGCACGGGCATGGATTCCGCGGCAGCGAAAAATCCGCTGGCCGCCGTGCTCAAGGCCATCAAGTCAACGAAGCTTAAGACCGAGGCGGAAAAAATCGTGCAAAGCCATGGCTTTGCGGACGTCAAAGACTGGGCAGGGACGGGGCGTTCCATCGCGCAGGCTTATATCTTCATCACTACTGGGCCATCGCGGGGCGTCGCCAGGGCCACGCTGGAGAAGCACAAGGACAACGCGATCAGCCAGTTGGAGAAGCTTGGGTTTGTGAACGCGAAGAACAAACAGAAGCTCAAAGACAATCTCGATGATTTAAGCGATCAGCTCTCGCGCGAGCCGCCTGCTGAAAATGCCGCCATTGTAAAGCAAATGAAGCCCGATATCGATGCGGCGGTGAAAATCGGCGGGAATTGAGGGGGGCGGCGCTGCCTCATAGTTCGAGATGGCCTCCTCACCGCGAGGGTCCACCCGCCTCATCCTGAGGAGCCGCGTAGCGGCGTCTCGAAGGATGAGAGTGCTGAAACGCCCTTGAACGCCGCCAACTCGCATTATATGCCGCGTACAGCCAAGCCAAGCGGGCGCGATCATGAACCACGACAGCTACCCGGACGACTATATCGCCGGCATTTTGCATGAGGTAAAAAGCTTCGCCATGGTGGGCGCCAGCGCGAACACCGTCCGGCCGAGCTATTTCGTGCTGAAATATCTGCTGGCGAAGGGCTATCGCGTTTTCCCCATCAATCCGGGGCTCGCGGGGCGCGAAATCCAGGGGCAGAAGGTGTTCGCGAGCCTCGGCGCGCTCGATGAGCCGGTTGATGTGGCCGACATCTTCCGCAATTCGGAGGCGGCGCTCGGCATCGTCCGCGACGCGCTCGCGCTGAAGGACAAGCTCGGCATCAAGGTTATCTGGATGCAGCTCAGCGTCCGCAACGATGAGGCCGCGCGCCTTGCCGAAGCGGCAGGCCCGAAGGTGGTCATGAACCGCTGTCCCAAGATCGAATATGGCCGGCTTTCGGGCGAGATCGCCTGGGCCGGCGTGAACAACAGGATGATCTCAAGCAAAAAGCCGGTCATCCTCGGCAAGGGGTATCAGCAGCTTGCCATCCGTGCACGCAAACCCTGAATGGCGTATTCGCCGTTGTCGCGCTGGACCGCCACGGCGGCTAAAGCCGCTTCGCGGTGACGGGTACCGTCATTGCGAGCAAAGCAAAGCAATCCACAAGCTAAAGACGCGGCGCGGTTTAGGCTTGCCTCAACTTAAGCACGGCTGTCCGCTGTTGCTGCACCCGTGATGCCAAGCGCGCTTATGGCCGCGTCGACGATGCCGCTAGCATTGAGTCCGGCTGCCTCGTACATCGCTTCCGGCTTGCCGTGATCGAGGAAGACATCCGGCAGAACGAGCGGCCGCACCTTCAGCCCCTGGCCGATCAAGCCATCACGCGCCAAAAATTCGAGAACATGGCTGCCGAAGCCGCCGCTGGACCCTTCCTCCACCGTGACCAGAACCTCATGATGCCTGGCGAGCTGCCTGATGAGGCCGTGATCCAAGGGCTTCGCAAAACGGGCATCCGCCACCGTCGCCGGAAGCCCCATCGCGGCGAGCTTGCCGGCGGCCTTTAGGCTTTCGTGAAGCCTCGTCCCCAGAGACAGGATCGCGACAGCGGAGCCTTCCCGCACAATCCTTCCTTTTCCGATTGCGAGCGGTACGCCCTCCGCGGGCATTTCGATGCCGGAGCCTTCGCCGCGCGGATAGCGGATTGCGCTGGGCCTGTCGCCGATAGAGGCCGCCGTCGCGACCATATGCTTGAGCTCAGCCTCATCCGATGGCGCCATGACCACGAAATCCGGCAGGCAGCAAAGATAAGCCAAGTCGAAGGCGCCGGCGTGCGTAGCGCCGTCCGCTCCGACAAGGCCGGCGCGATCGAGCGCAAAGCGAACCGGCAGATGCTGCACGGCAACGTCATGCACCAGCTGGTCATAGCCGCGTTGCAAGAAGGTCGAGTAGATGGCGGCGAAAGGCTTCATGCCTTCGGCGGCAAGCCCGGCGGCGAAGGTCACGGCATGCTGCTCGGCAATGCCGACATCGAAGCAGCGGTTGGGAAATTCCTTGCCGAAGAGGTCGAGCCCGGTTCCCGAGGGCATCGCCGCCGAGATCGCGACGATCTTATCGTCTTTGCGGGCTTCTGCGACAAGGCTCTGCGCGAACACCTTAGTGTAGCTCGGCGGCCCGGCCTTGCCCTTATCCTGCGCACCTGTCACCACATTGAACCTGGTGACGCCGTGATATTTATCGGCGGAATTCTCCGCCGGCCTATAGCCCTTCCCCTTCTGCGTTACGCAATGGACGAGAACCGGCCCGACATTGGCGTCGCGGACATTGCGCAAAATGGGTAGCAAGTGATCGAGATTGTGCCCGTCGATAGGGCCAACATAATAAATACCCAATTCCTCGAAGAGCGTACCGCCTGTCAGCAGATGCCGGGTGAACTCTTCTGCGCGGGCCGCGCGCTGTTCCCAGAACTTCGGCAGCTTGTGTGCGAGCTGCTTGGCGAAATCCCTGACCTTGAGATAAGTCTCCGAGGAATGGAGCCGCGCGAGATAGGCCGAAAGCGCGCCAACCGGCGGCGCGATAGACATATCGTTGTCGTTCAAAATGATGACGAGACGCGCATCCATCGCGCCCGCATTATTCATAGCCTCGTAGGCCATGCCTGCGCTCATGGCGCCGTCGCCGATCACCGCGATCACATGGCGGCTATCGCCTTCGCCTTTGAGATCGCGGGCAACTGCCATGCCAAGGCCCGCCGAAATCGATGTCGATGAGTGCCCCGCGCCGAACGTGTCATATTCGCTCTCGGAGCGTTTCGTGAAGCCCGAGAGCCCGCCAGGCTGACGCAAAGTGCGGATGCGGTCGCGGCGCCCGGTCAAAATCTTATGCGGATAGGATTGGTGACCCACATCCCAGATGAGGCGGTCATGGGGCGTATTGAAAAGATAGTGGATTGCAACAGTCAGCTCGACCACGCCCAGACCCGCTCCGAGATGGCCGCCAGTAACCGAGACCGCGTCGATCAGCTCCTCGCGCAGTTCATCGGCAACTTGCCGGAGTTGATCGGGCGCTAGCTTTCGAAGGTCATGAGGAAACCGGATTGTATCGAGGAGCG
>CAZCIF010000220.1:0-2007 GCA_964498645.1 uncultured Rhodomicrobium sp.
CTCGCGGTAGCCCTCGGCCACCAGCGCGCGCACCTGGCGCCCCACATCGCCGGCCGGCACCGAACGCGACGGACCGCGGCCGTAAGGGATGACGCAGAAGGTGCAGCGGTGATCGCAGCCGTTTTGAATTTCGGCATAGGCCCGCGCGCGCCCGCCAAAGCCGGCAACCATATGGGGCGCCGTCTCGCGCACCGAAGCGATGTCGTTGACCTTGACGCGCGCGAGATCGCCTGCGGCGATGCGCGAGAATGTGCTGGCGGCGGTCTTCTCCGCATTGCCGATCACATAATCGGCCTCTTCCATATCCGCGAAGATTTCAGGCTCGATCTGGGCCACGCAACCCGTCACGATGATCTTCGCGCCGGGGTTTTCCCTGCGAAGCTTGCGGATCGCTTGCCGGGCCTGCCGCACGGCCTCGGCTGTCACGGCGCAAGTATTGACGATGATGGCGCCGGATAGCCCCGCTTCCTGCGCAAGCGCCTTCGCCACCTCGCTTTCATAGATGTTCAGCCGGCAGCCGAAGGAGATGACCTCGATACTCATGAGTGCCGCGCCACCTCGATCAAACGCCCATCGCCATTGAAGGAAAGCACGCCGTCGAATTCTAACTCGGTTGGGCCGGTCATGAGCATGTGGCCGTCTGCCGCGCG
Source organism: uncultured Rhodomicrobium sp. (assembly GCA_964498645.1). GTDB lineage: Bacteria > Pseudomonadota > Alphaproteobacteria > Rhizobiales > Rhodomicrobiaceae > Rhodomicrobium. The sequence continues at coordinate 651 of CAZCIF010000220.1, forward strand.
CCATTCGATGGAGAGCGCCCCTCCTGGCAGTTCTACCGTTACGAGCCTGCCCGTGCGCCCGGTCCTTGCGGCGGCCACGGCGGCGGCGCAGGCGGCGGTGCCGCAAGCGCGCGTGATGCCTGCCCCCCGTTCCCAGACGCGGAGCTTCAGCGCGTCTTCGCCCTTCACTTCCGCCAGCGAGATATTCGCGCGCTCGGGGAAAAGCGGATCGTGCTCCAGCGCGGAGCCGAAAGACGCGAGATCGTAACTATCGGCGTCATTGACCCAGAAGATGCAATGCGGGTTGCCAACGTTCACAATGCTTGGGCCTGCCAGCACCCGGCCATCGGGCAAAGCGTAAGTGAGGTCAATCGCGCGCGTATCCTCAAAAGGGCGCGACAATGGAATTTCAACCCACTTGAAGCGCGGCACGCCCATATCGGCCGTCACAAGGCCGCTTGCGGCTACATCGGCGAGCAAAAGCCCCGCGCGGGTTTCGATCGTCACGCGGCTCCGGCCAAGCTCTGGCTGCAGCAGCTCCGCAACGCAGCGTGTTGCATTCCCGCAGGCGCTCACCTCCGAGCCGTCGGCGTTCAGGATGCGCATGAATACATCGGCAGCGCGGGACGGCTCAAGCACGATGACTTGATCGCAGCCCGCGCCCCCGTTCCGGCGGGCAATCGCGCCCGCGGCGGCCGCGGACAGCCGGATGGGTTCGGCTCGCGCATCGATCATCACGAAATCGTTGCCGAGGCCGTTCATCTTCTTAAAAGGGATGTGCCGCAGCTCCATGCTTCTGCGCCGTGCTCTGCCCCTTGGGAAACCGATTAGTCTTATATAGACGGCGCTTAGCGGCTTTGCAAAGTATGAGTGCGGCTTTCCCCGGCGTGGGATAACGGCGAAGGCGCAGCTTCTGCGATCCCGGCGAGATGCCCATTTGAAATAGTATCCGCTATTGCCCCGTTTTTCTTACATGGAGCTGCAGGCGGACATAACAGACAGCATGGCGGGTAAGATCTTCGTGAATTACCAGGAGAAGCCCGTAGCCGCTTTTTGGAAGGGAATTGCGGCTGTTGCAATTGCGGTTGCAGCTAGTCTCCAAGTTTCGCGGGCGGAGACGCAAGAAAGAAAAGCGCAAGAGGACCGCTATCGAGCCGAGGGGCGCATCCTCGTCGATGCGGCTATTGCTGACAACCCGCAGGGGCAGTGGTTCTTGCCGGGGGCGGGGAGGACGGAGAGTTTCAAGGATTGCGCTCAGTGCCCGGAGATGGTCGTGGTGCCTTCTGGCCGTTTCGCCATGGGTTCGCCCAAGGATGAGCCGGAGCGCGAAAGCTGGCAGAAAGGTACTGAAAGCCCGCAGCATAAAGTGAGGATCGCG
>CAZCIF010000220.1:2017-5783 GCA_964498645.1 uncultured Rhodomicrobium sp.
CGGTTGGCCGGTTTTCCGTGACGTTCGCTGAATGGGATGCGTGCGCCGCCGATGGCGGCTGCGGCGGCTACAAGCCCATCGACCAAGGCTGGGGCCGCGAAGACCACCCGGTTATCAATGTGAACTGGAGCGATGCCAGAGCCTATGTGAAATGGCTGTCGCGAAAGACAGGCAAGCGCTACCGTCTGTTGTCCGAGGCGGAGCGGGAATATGTGACGCGGGCGGGCACTAAGACGCCGTTTTGGTGGGGGTCTTCGATTAGCCCGGATCAGGCGAATTACAACGGCACAGCCGATGTTTATAAAGGCGGCGGTCGGAAAGGCGAGTTCCGGGGCAAAACGGTTCCGGTAAAGTCGTTCGGCCTCAACCCCTGGGGTCTTTATCAGGTTCACGGCAATATCTGGGAGTGGGTCGAGGATTGCTGGCACGATAGTTATCGCGGCGCGCGGGGGGATGGCTCCGCCAGAATAACTGGAGATTGCAACCTCCGGGCGCTTCGCGGCGGTTCGTGGAACGGCCGCCCTTCGCATCTTCGCTCAGCCTACCGCAACATGTTCGACGCGGGCGACCGCGGTATCACCGGCGGTTTCCGCGTAGCCAGAACACTTAACCCCCCGCCTAATGATACGCGCCGCCTTGGGTGACCTTGCCGCGGAACGTCCAATAAACGAAGGCGGTGTAGGCGAGCACCAGCGGCAAAAACAGCAGCACGCCGATAAGGCTGAAAATCTGCGATTCCGGCACAGCCGCCGCTTCCCATATCGTCACGCTAGGCGGCACCAGATAGGGGAAGGTCGAAACCCCAAGGCCCAGGAAACACAGGAGGAAAAGCGTCATCGATGACATGAAGGTTTGCAGGCCCGAGCCCTTGCGGATGCCGGCCCAGGCTACCCGCGCGACGACGACGGTGAGGAATGGGATGGGCCACAGATAAAGAAGCCTGCCTTCGCTGAACCAGCGCGCGGCGATGCGCTCATAGGCGAGCGGCGTCCAGGCGCTCACGGCAACGATGAAGCAAAGCGTGACGATGAGCGCCGCTCTGGCCTGCCCGCTGGCTCGCGCCGCGAGCTCGCCGTCTGTCTTCATCATCAGCCAGCCCGCGCCAAGCAGCGCATAGCCTGCGATGAGGCCGAACCCGCACAGGACTGGGAACGGCGTCAGCCATTCGAAGCTGCCGCCCGCAAATTGCTTGCCGCTCACCTTGATGCCTTGCAGGAAACCGCCGAGCACGATGCCCTGGCAGAAGGTCGCGACCGTCGAGCCGATGGCGAAGGCGCGGTCCCACCAGCGGTTGTTCGGCTTCGAAATGAAGCGGTATTCGAAGGCGACGCCCCGGAACACGAGCGCAAGCAGCATTATGATGAGCGGAAGGTAAAGCGCGGGCATGATGATGGCGTAGGCGAGCGGGAACGCGACCAAAAGCCCCGCGCCGCCCAGCACGAGCCAGGTCTCGTTGGCATCCCAATAAGGCGCGATCGAATTCATCATGTCATCGCGCTCTTTCTCATTCGTGCCGCTGAGAAACAGGATGCCGATGCCGAGATCGAACCCGTCGAGCAGCACATACATAGCGACGCCTACGCCGAGAATTGCGGCCCAGACGGCAGGAAGCCAATAAGCAATCGGTTCCATGGCGGCTCCTTAGGTCTGCCCGGCCACTGGACGGCCGCCCGTTTCTGCGGCTGCCGAAATGGGCCGGTACGCGGCGGGCGCTTCTTCCGCTTCGGCCGGGACTGGGACACCGGGTCCCCTGCGGATCAGGGCGTTCATATAGGCGATCCCCGCAGAATAAACGGCGAGATAGACGAGGAAGAACAGGATGAGGCTCGCACCCACGGTGCCGGCAGCAAGCGGCGATGCCGCTTCAGCCGTGCGTATAAGGCCCGTCACCGCCCAAGGCTGGCGTCCCACTTCCGTGACGGTCCAGCCTGCTACGATGGCGATGAAGCCGAGCGGCCACGACAACGAAGCGGCTCTCAAGAACAGCCGGTTCTCGAACAGCCTGCCGCGCCACCAGAGATATCCGCCCGCGAAGGCTAAGAAGATGAGCCATAAGCCAATCGCCACCATGAGCCGGAAAGCGAAGAACGGCAGCAACAGCGGGGGCAAGTCTTCGGGCTTGAAGTCCTTCAGTCCTTTGAACAGGCCGTTCCAGCTATGGGTGATGATGAGGGCCCCGGCATGCGGAATCGCGACCTCATAATCGTTGCGCCCTGTGGCCTCGTCAGGCAGGCCGAAGAGAACCAGCTTTGCGGGCTTCGAGCCATCCCAATGGCCTTCTATCGCCGCCAGCTTCGCGGGCTGATATTCCGCGGTCGAAAGCCCGTGCTGATCGCCGATGAGAAGCTGGAGCGGCGCCAGCACGATGGCGAGGCCGAGGCCCATCGGGATCATGATCCGCGCCTCGTCCCGGTATTGGCCGGCGAGCCAATAGCGGGCGCCCACCGCCAGCACCACGATGGATGTGGTGAGGTAGGCCGCCGTCACCATATGCAGGAAGCGGTAGGGGAAGGTCGGGCTGAACATCACCTGCAGCCAATCGACGGGATAGGCGATGCCGTCGCGGACTTCATAGCCCGATGGATATTGCATCCAGCTATTGGCGGAGAGGATCCAGAATGCCGAAAGAAGCGTGCCGGCCGCGACCATAATGCTCGCGAAAAAATGCAGCCATTTCGGCACGCGGTTCCAGCCAAAGAGCATGATGCCGAGGAAGCTCGCTTCCAGAAAAAAGGCCGTCAGCACTTCATAGCCGAGAAGCGGGCCGAGAACATTGCCGGCCGCCACCGAGAATTTGCTCCAATTCGTGCCGAATTGATAGGACATGGGCAGCCCGGACACCACGCCCATGGCGAAGGACACGGCGAAGATCTTGGTCCAGTAGCGCGCCAGCCTGTGGTAGCGGTCATCGCCGCCGAAGAACCAGATGCCCTCCAGCGTGGCGATATAGGAGGAAAGGCCGATGGTGAAGGCCGGAAAAATGATGTGAAACGTGACCGTGAAGGCGAACTGAATTCGCGCGAGGATCGTGGCGTCCAACCCTAGAAACATCGCTGACACTCGTTAAAACTCCCGCGGACCGATGAGGTCCAGGATGCCGGTTACGATCAGGTACATCGCCACGACATAGGCCAGGAGCGCGGGGCGCAGGAGGATGAGGACGCCCGCGAGAATGGCGATGACCGGCCGAAGCTGCACGTCATTCATGGAGCTGTCCTAAAATTCCCGGCTTGCCTATGATTGGAGGCGCTGTACCAGCTTGCCGCACACCGGCTTAAGAAGTTCTTGCCGGCGGTTATGGTGCATCGTGGTTGGGAGGTGCAGCTCTGCGTCTGTTTTCACGGAGACAATCGCGACAGCTTGCTTGAAGCACGAAAAGCAGCATGCTATGAAATCGCCCTTGAACAGCGGACACGTAGCTCAGCGGTAGAGCACTACGTTGACATCGTAGGGGTCACAGGTTCGATCCCTGTCGTGTCCACCATTAAAATCAATAGCTTAGCTTTGTTGGGTAGATGTCTGAAGCGCATTTCCGAACCAATTTGGCCTCTGCTCTCCAGGCAAAAACCCCAATTCAATAAGCACCCAAGTCTGTGCTACGAAGCCTATCAATGAACCTACCAGCGCCAGCTCTTTGCTTTCATGAATGTATATGGAGTGGATTGTTACACCGGCCGCCGTTATCGCTAACGGAATGACTAGCCAAACACCCGGGAAGTATCCGCTTGACGTACCATTTTCCATGATGTATCGTATTTTCAATAAG
>CAZCIF010000221.1:0-5757 GCA_964498645.1 uncultured Rhodomicrobium sp.
TGGAGCCGGTAGACCTTGCTGGCGGCGCGGGGAAGGTGTTTCCACACAGGCAGCAACAGGCCGGTGACGAGATGAATATCGCTGGCGCGGGTGGGCGGAATCTCGGCAAGCTCGTTCAGCCAAAGCACGGAGAATTCCTGCTCCGTGGCCACGCGCCAATGGCTTGTCGCCATGGCGGTCTTGCGCATGGCGTCGCGCGATAAGGGGCGAACCAGCCGGACGCGTTCTTCGACGCTGCCGTCGTCGAGCGTGAGGGCTGACGCGGATGCTTCAATGGCGGCGCGGCCGGAAGCCGGGTTGACGAGCAGCGGCAGGCCGCGCTCATGCACAAGCGCAAGGGCTTCCTCCAGCCCGAGCGGCTCGTTCTTGTCCTCGCGGCGGATGGTGAGCAGCGACGTTGTGGCGCCGCTGCGCTCATGGGTGTGGAGAACGCGGCGGTCGGTGATGGTGAGGCTTTCCGCGGTGAGGGTTTCGAGGCCCACATCGTAGATGCCGGCAGCAATCGCGGCTTCGACGCGCTGGCTGAGCAGCTCCTCGAACAGTTCGAAGAACTGGTTCTGCAGCGCAATCGGCAGAGCCAGAATGCGGTTCAGAAATGTGGTGATGGGCGGCAGTTCATCGAGCAACCCGCCTTCGTGCGACGTCAAACGCAGCCCCGTAGCGGCTTCAAAATCTTTGAGGCTGGAGAACGGAACCGTGCCGCGATAAATGCGGGTATAGAGTTCCGTCAGTGCTGCGCGGGCGTAACTGCTTTCCAGGTTATCCTCCGGCCGGAAGAGCCCCTGCCCGCCGGTCTGGCGCTGGCCGCGCGTGATGGCGCCGAGGCTGTCGAGGCGCTTGGCGATCGTCGACAAGAACCGCTTCTCGCCCTTGACATTGGTGGTGACGGGACGGAACAGCGGCGGCTGCGCTTGATTGGTTCTGTTGGAGCGGCCAAGCCCCTGAATGGCGCTATCCGCCTTCCAGCCGGGCTCCAGCAGATAGTGAACGCGCCTTCTCTGGTTCCGTGCCGAAAGATCGGCGTGGTAGGAACGTCCGGTTCCACCTGCGTCCGAAAACACCAGAATGCGCTTTTCATCATCCATGAAGGCCTGGGTTTCGGCGAGATTGGCGGAACCTGGGCGGTTCTCCACCATAAGGCGGGCCGCGCCGCCCAGCATCTTGCGGACGATGCGGCGGCTGCGGCCCGTGACTTCGGCGACGCGCGAAGTGCCGAAGTGATGCAGGATCTGGTCGAGTGCCGTCTGCACCGGCGGCAGGCTGCACAGCTTCGCGATAAGGTTGTCGCGGATTGCCATCGCTTCGCGCGATTGCACCGGCTGGCCGTCGACGACCACGGGGCGTGACTGGAGGTTGCCGCTCTCGTCCGCATAGCGTTCATAGAGCTGGGTCGGAAAACCCTTGGCGAGATAGTCGAGGACGTATTCGCGCGGCGTGACGTCGATCGAAAGGTCCGCCCATTCCTCGACGGGGATTTCGGCGAGGCGGCGTTCCATCAGGCTTTCGCCCGTGGAGACGAGTTGCACGATGGGAGCGCAGCCTTCCTCCAGATCGCCAGCGATGGACTTGATCAGGGTCGGCGCTTTCATCGCCGTGATCAGATGATTGAAGAAACGTTGCTTGTTGCTCTCGAAGGCGCTGCGGGCGGCGGCTTTCGCCTGGCCGTTGAGTGTCCCGCTGTCGCCCGTGATGTTCGTGGCGTGAAGCGCGGCTTCCAGATTCTGGTGAATGATCTGGAAGGCGCCGGCGTAGGCATCATAGATGCGCACTTGCTCCGGCGTGAGGGCGTGTTCGACGATGTCGACTTCGACACCCTCGTAGGAAAGCGAGCGAGCGATATAGAGGCCAAGCGTCTTCAAGTCGCGCGCGAGCACTTCCATGGCGGCAATGCCGCCCGCCTCGACCGCCGACACGAAATCTGCGCGGTTGGCGAACGGAAAATCCGAGCTTCCCCACAGGCCGAGGCGCTGGGCGTAAGCAAGGTTATGCACGGTCGTGGCTCCCGTTGCCGAAACATAGACGACGCGCGCATTGGGAAGCGCGTGCTGGAGGCGCAATCCGGCTTTGCCCTGTTGGGACGGCGCCTTGTCGCCGCGCTGGCTCTTGTCGCCGGCGGCATTGGCCATGGCGTGGGCTTCGTCGAACAGGATGACGCCGTCAAAGTCATTGCCAAGCCAGTCGAGCATTTGCTTCAGGCGCGAATCCTTGCCCTGACGTTCGGACGAGCGCAACGTGGCGTAGGTCGTGAACAGAATGCCTTCGGCGAGGCGGATCGGCGCGCCCTGGCGGGTGCGCGATTGCGGAACCATCAGCAGTTTCTCCTGGCCAAGCGCCGACCAGTCGCGCTGGGCGTCCTCGATCAGTTTGTCGGATTTGGAGATCCACACCGCCTTGCGGCGTCCGCGCAGCCAGTTATCAAGAATGATGCCTGCGGCCTGACGGCCCTTGCCGCTACCGGTGCCGTCGCCAAGGAAGAAGCCCTTGCGGAACTGGACGGCGTTTTCGTCGTCATCGCGGGCCAGGGCGAGATTGTCGAAACTCTCATCGACGGCGTAGCGGCCAGTGAGCATTTCCGAATGGGCTTCGCCTGCGTAGATGATGGTTTCGAGTTGAGCGTCGGAGAGGATGCCTTCCTCGACGAGGCGGCGCGGCAGGAGCGATCTGTGGGTGGGAACAGGAGCTTTCACCGATGCCATGGCGGCGGATTGGACGAGCGTCGTCGGATGCGGTTTCGCACCATCGATCTGGATGGATTGCACCTGATACGGCTCATAAAGCCGGTCGCCCGCGTTGTGCGCAGCGTCGGCTGCATCGCGCGGCGCGTAACTCAATTCCTCCGCTTGCTGTGCCGGGCATGGCCGAGTTGCGCGAGCCTGTGGAAGGGCGTTTGAGGAACGCGTCGCGGTTGATGGCGCAACGGGATGCTGCTGTGGGACGGCGACGGCGGTGCGGGACGGCACGCCGCTATCGATGAGTCCGAGGAGTGCCGGAAGAGTGTCGGCATGTCCGGCACAGGAAAGGCCCTTGCCGCCAGCTTCTGGAATCCGGTCGATGACGGTCAGGCGTGTATCGACGCTTGTGCCGTGACGCGCATAGGTGCGGCCATCTACGGTCGCCGTGAACACGAACGCGGCGCCAAGATCGGCATAATGAGCAGCGACGCAGCTTTCCATTGGATCGTGGCTCGCATGCGTGAGCACGACCAGGCGCCCGCCCTCTTGCAACCGGCGTAATGCCGAACGGATGTGCCGCGTCGTCGCATCCGCCATCCTGCCATCGATATTGGGCGACGCTGAAAACGGCGGATTCATCAGCACGGTTTCGGGTGCGATGTCAGCGCCGAGGTAGTCGTCGATCTGCTCGGCGTTGAAGCGCGTCGCAGGCGCGTTTGGGAACAGCCCCGACACCATGCCGTGGCGGGTTTCCGCGAGTTCATTGAGGACGAGGCGCGCGCCGGCAATTTCGGCATGAATGGCCAGGAGGCCGGTGCCTGCGGAAGGCTCGAGCACGAGCGCGCCCGGTGAAAGCTGCGCGGCATGAGCCATCAAAAATCCGAGGCCAAGCGGCGTCGAAAATTGCTGGAACTGGTCGCTCTCCAGGGATCGGCGCGTGTGCGAAGGCAGCAAGGCCGAAAGGCGTTGCAGCATGGCGAGAGTGCGCCCGGCGTCTCCCGCTTTGCGGCGCATGCCCGGTCCGTATTGGCGCAGAAACAGAACGGCTGCGGCTTCCGATGCTTCGTAGGCGTCTTTCCAGACCCAGGCGCCATCGGTGTCGCTTGCGCCGAAAGCGCCGGTCATCGCTTCGCGGAGCGTATGAGCATCGAGCGCACGGCCCGAAGCCAGAACAGGAAGCAGTTGAGCGGCGGCTGCAAGGATCTTTGCTGCCTTGGGGTGCTGGGCAACGGGCAGGCGCGCGGGCGCCGCCGCTTGAGGAGCGGAAGGTGTCATGGGAAGTCCTTTCGGGTGTGAGGGGGAAAACGGTCAGGGATGCGCGAGCGCCATGTGATGCGCGCAGTAGGGATCGCGTTCGTTGGCGGCGCGCCCGCAGAAATGGAAGCCAGAGTCAAACGGATCGCCAATCGGCCAGCGGCAGGTGAGGCGGGTCAAGGTGACGACGGTGACCGTGATCGAAGGAGCGGGCGCAAGTTCCGGCAGAACGGCAGCGCATCGCGGCCTGGCGCGGGGCATGACCGTTGCTGTGACCGGGGGGCGCGGAGCGTTGCGTATGCGCACGCGGAGCGTCTGCGTTCGGCGGCGTGGCGGTTGCGTTCGCGCGCGGGTGGCGCGGCCGGGAAGACCAAGGCGGTGAACCTTGCCGATGACAGCGTTGCGGGTGATGCCTCCGATGCGTCTGGCGATGACCGACGCGCTCTGGCCTTCGGCCCAGAGCGTTTTCAGCCGTTCGACGGTTTCGTTCGTCCATGTCATGATGATCTCCAGAAAGCTGTTTGGGGTTAACAGGGCTCAGGCGGCGCGGTCTTCTGGCACGGCGGAAACCTCCGCCTTGGCACTGAAGGCTTTGAGGAACTCGGCGGCGTCCTGGGCGCGAGCGGCCGCCGTGAAAATCGCGCGGTTGTCCTGTGCAAGGATCGTCAGCCAGTGCGCCAGGTACTGGGCGTGATCGGGCCGGGGATCGGGGGTGATGCCGAGTTCGGCGCAAAGAAAGGCGGCGGTCAGCTCGGCGATCAATTCCTCGAACGCGTACGCTTTGTCGCCGAAGCGCTGGCCGAATTCGCGGTTCAGGCGGTGTTCGTCGCCGCTCGCATGGCCAGCCTCATGAAGCCTCGTGCTTTCATAACTTTCCGTGGGCGTACAGGTTGCGGTGCCGGTAAACAAATTGCGCGGCGGCATCTGGATGAAGTCGCCGGAGCTGTCAGCGGCGCGGCGGCGGTAGAAAGCGCGTTGTCCGCCTTCGCGGAATTCGATGCCAGTCGCAGCGAGGAAAGCGTCGACATGGGCGAGGCGGACGGTCAGATCAGGACGGGGAGCGACCGGAGCAATCTCGTAACCATCGACCTGCGTGATGTTGAACACATGCGCGGCCCTGGCATAGAGGCGCTTGCCGTTGTCGTCGCCGGTATCGTCAGCGCTGGTTTCCTCGCGGGCATGCTTGGGAATCCATTCGCCGTACTTCACAATGAGGGAACTTTTCTCGCCATTGCGCACTTGCGCGCCGAGTTCCAACCACTGGCGGTAGGTCGCCCAAACCTGATGCTCGAATTTCTTTTCGTCGGCGTCGATCCAGAGACCGAGGACATTGGTGCCGCGATAGGCTTTCTGGGTCAGAGCGTTCTTCGGGATGGCGAAGGAAACGCCGGGGCGGTGCCAGGGCATCTGGAACTCGCCGGCACCGGCGATGATGGCGGCAACGATCCGCGCGGTGACGGTCGCGTATATGTCCATTTTCGGGGTCGAGGGGTCAGTGGTGTGGGTCATGGGGCTACTCCGGACATGAAAAAACCCGCGGGGGCACCGCGGGTGTGGGAATGGCAAGGCTTTCTCTCTCAATCCGCCTTTCGCCCCGGCCTCAGCCCCCTCTCTGCCTCTCAAGCATCGGGAAGGACGGGTCAGGGCGCGGGAGGCTATGGATCAAGAAGCGGCAGGAGGCGGCGAAGGCGCAGGTTTGGGCTGGTGCAAAAGGTCAAAGCGATTGAAAAATCCGTACGTGCACTGATAGAGCATGCGGCGTGGCGTGATGATGATGCCCGCGCCGCCGCAGCCGTCCGGGCGCATCTTGCTGCAGGTGTATGCCTGGGCA
>CAZCIF010000222.1:0-5694 GCA_964498645.1 uncultured Rhodomicrobium sp.
CGGCAGCATGCCGTATTCGGCCGTGACCCAGCCGCGGCCCTGGCCCTTGAGCCATGGCGGAAGCCGCTCTTCAAGGCTTGCCGTGCAAAGGACATGGGTATTGCCGAATTTAATAAGGCACGAGCCTTCCGCGTGAAGCGAGAAAGCGCGTTGAAAGCTCACAGGGCGCAGATCGCCCGGCTGCCGTTTCGAGGGACGCATCGAATCCTGCATTGTTAAAGGGGCATGCCGCGCTGGCAGAACCGTAGAAATGCCAGGGACAGCGCGACACTGAGCTAGCCGGAGCAAGCGATCAATGATTTTGAACCAATTTTGCTCAGTCTAAGTAAATGGCCCGGCTATGTGCTATCGCTTGTGCTTTATTTTTTGGTTCAAAGCGGCGTGGCTTAAATGGCTTGCGGTGATTGAGGGCCTGAAGCCCCATTCCCGGCCGGCCGTGTGTTAGGTAGCCTCGGGCCAGGTGCGGGAGTGGGATGGCCATGCCGGCTTCGCGTCAAGTACCCCTGATAGCTGACGGAATCGGTGCAGTATCGAAGTCCACAATGTCGTGCCATTAGCGGACAGCGGCTTGCCTTCATCTTTTGCTTAGCGTCTCGCGCGTTGCCGGTTGACATGTCGATTTTGCTGACGCGAGACTCTCTGTAGTCACGGGACCGCCCGCAGGCTTGGCCTTCTGGCCCGCAACGTTGGTGTCAGCGCATCCGCGAGGCCGCACGGTTAGGACCGTCGTCGAACGCAATTGCATCGACGAGCCTTTGGGCTTCCATCCTGAGCTCTGACAGCTTGTGGAGCGGCACTGTATCGGCTCGCAGCGTTGGCCAACTCGCCATCAGCGCCGGCGGGGCAACAGCCTCGCTGACGGGGTACTCGTCGTCGACGGCGCTGTACATGCGCTGTCCAAGCTCCGATGTAAGGAGCTCGATCAGCTTGATGCCGCTTTCCTTGTTGCGGGAGTGCTTCATGAGAGCAGCGCCGGAGATCGCGACGTGCGTACCACGGTCCGCACTGTTGGAGAACAGGAGACGGATCGGCGCGTGCTTTTGCTCTCTAAGGTTCCGGTCGATGAAGATGAAATTCGCAGCGTAGTAGCTGTTCACTACCGCAACGTCGCAAACCCCTTCGATAACCGCGCGGATCTGGTCCCTATCGCCGCCGCTCGGCGGGCGCGCCAGATTGGCCTTGACGCCACGGAGCCATGCCTCTGCCTTCCTCGACCCGTGGTGCGCCAGCATCGAGGCGATCAGCGTCGTATTGTAGGGGTGCTTGCCCGAGCGCATGCAGATTTTGCCCTTCCAGCGCGGCTCGGCGAGTTCCTCGTAAGTCACGGTGTCTGCGCTTACGCGCGTGGCCGACACCACGAACAAGCGGGCATGACGGGTGAGACCGAACCAGTGCCCTTCAGGGTCCCGATAGCTGGCCGGAACGTTGGCCTCGACGACCGGCGACTTGAACGCCTGCGTGAGACCGAGAGCACGCGCATCGAGCAGAAGCCCGAACTCGTTGGTGAGGAGCACGTCGGCCGGGCTGTGCTCGCCCTCGGCCGCGATGCGCTCGATGAGGTCCTTCCCGGCGAACGTAACCTTGACCCTAATCCCAGTGGCGGCGTGAAAGGCCCGCAGCAGCGGCGCAATGCGCTGCGGCTCACGGTACGAGTACAGATTTACCTCGGCTGCTCGCGCCTCAGCCATCCCCGCAGCAGTTGCTGCAATTGCCAGCAAGATTGCGATTGCGCACAGTTGGATACGCATCTTTCCCCCGGACTGTCGTGACGATCACCCAACGCACTGCGATGCCGGGGCGGGCGCCGTCGCCCCCGCGTGTCCTTATACCCCAAAAGGGGACGCGCAGCCGCCCGGTCCGCCTAAAAATGGCGAGGTAACTGCGGAGCATGAGGGACGGCCGCCGCGTTTCCTGCGGTGCCAAGCTACTTAAATTACGATAGGAGGAAACAGTGTCAGACACAATGAAATCCAATGTGCGTTACATTGCACTGATGCCGGCCGGCCTGGCCGTTGACGTTCAGCCCGGCGCCCCGCAAGCGTTGTTGGAAAACTGCCGATGGAGGTGGTATTTCGAAAAATTCGCAACTTCGCTCAGCCGCTTAATGGAGAGGTCTTCGCCGAGGTGTTCGCTTCCCATCCTTCGCGCCGATTCACGTTCGCCTGTTGCCGGGCTGAAGTGGCCATAAGCGAAGGACTGGCGTTATCGTTGCAGCACCAGGACTCCTCCAACTACCGCTGCGAGGATGAGGAGGTTGACGTAGTAGCTTCGCGAAACCTCGAACCAGCAGGGTTTGCCGCCGAGCCTTCTCATTGCCAGGACCAGCGCGGCCGGCAGGGTGAGGAACGGCAGCAGAGTGGGGGCGATGAGGAATGCGCCAAGGCTGCAAATCGCGGCAGGGAGTAGCCAATCGATCGCGGTCTCTATGCGCGATGGCACCCCGTTCACGCCGCGCGGCGGGCACACATCCTCGTAAGGAGCCATCGCTTTTCTTGCCTGCGCAATAAAAAATAAAAAGAAAAGAACAGCGGCGAGGATAGACGCATCTTGGAACCATTGGGGCGCGTTTGCGTAAGCAAATCTTGCGCCGGATGCGAGAATTGGAACCGCTTGCTGGCGATAAAACGCCAGCACCGGCGCGAACTCCTCCCGAAGGGCGGTCCCGTACTCCAACTGCAGGATGGAAAGAGCGGCCAAAATCTCAAAAAAGACGGCCGCGCTGAAAACGGCATCGGCCGCCAAGGCCATCGGCATCGGCATCGCAATCGCTTTCCTTTCCATCAGGATTTCGTGATTAGCATTCAAACGCAATGCCGGCGGCTCCAGCGCTACTTCTTGTTACCCTTTTCTACAATGTAACAGCCTTGCGCTGTACTATAGTATCTGACGTTCCCTGTGGTATTCCAGATTCATCGGGACTGCGGTGCTATCGCCGGAATGCCAGAGGCCGGGTCTTCCGCATCGCACGTCAATGCCGTTTCTTCATGCTTATCGATTTGGCGCCGGGCAACATCACGCCGATGCCTCAAGAGACCTGCGTGCTTGCGATGCTTTTGTGAGGGTGAAATGCTTCGGGTGCTATTCGCTGGGTTGTTGGCTGTGGCAGGGGCATCAGGCTACATTTGGTATGCAGCTCCCCCGCCGAAACCGAAAGCCGCCGCTGCCCCGCAGCCGGTCCTAGTATCGACAGCAGCCGCTGCGAGGCGGGACGTTCCCATTCTGCTTTCAGGGATCGGCACGGTTCAGGCATTGAACACGGTCCAACTTCGCTCGCGCGTCGATGGCACGCTCGACCAGGTCAATTTTCAGGAGGGCCAGCAGGTCACGAAGGACGACGTTCTCGCCACGATTGACCCCCGCCTTTTCCAGGCAGCGCTCGATCAAGCGAAGGCGAAGAAGGCTCAGGACGAGGCGCAATTGGTGAGTGATCAGAAAGACCTCGAAAGAAGCAAACAGCTTTCCGCACAAAGGTTCGCTTCGCAGCAATCGGTCGATCAGCAAACGGCAAAGACCGTCGTCGGCCGCGCGCTGATTGCCTCGGATGAGGCTGCCATCCGCACCGCGGAAACAAATTTAAGCTACACCACAATAAGAGCGCCCTTTTCAGGCCGTATCGGGCTTCGCAGCGTGGACCCCGGGAATATCGTAAGGGCAAACGACTCAACGGCGTTCATCGCCACGCTCACCCAGCAGCATCCGATAGCGGTGATCTTCACACTGCCGGAGGGACAGCTTTCAGCCGTTCGCGCCGCTCAGCGGGCCGGCGATGTTGCGGTGATGGCCTACGATCAAGACGGCAATAAACAGATCGCGAAAGGCAAGCTGCAGGTCATCGATAACCAGGTCGATCAGACGACCGGAACGATCCGTCTCAAGGCACTGTTCGGCAATGAGGACGAGGCACTTTGGCCTGGGCAATTCACCCCCGTTAAGGTGATAACGGGTATCAAAAGAAATGCCGTCACCGTGCCGGAAGCCGTCATCCAGCGCGGTCCTAACGGACTTTTCGTATGGATCGCCCAACCAGACCAGCACGCTGTCATGTCTCCGGTCGAGACCGGTCCCTCTTACGAAAGAGTGACCGTTATAGAAAAAGGTGTCGAGGCGGGCGACCGGATCATCACATCCAATCACTACCGGCTTCAGCCCAATATCAGGATCAAGGCAGATGCCGAACCCGTTGCGGCCAATGAGGCAAGCGGACGCACATGAACATATCCGCTCCCTTCATCGCAAGACCGGTCGCTACGGCGTTGCTCATGGCCGCTATCGCTTTTGCGGGAGCGGCTGCCTTCTTCTACTTGCCGGTTGCACCGCTGCCTCAAGTTGACTTTCCAACCATCCAAGTGTCGGCACAGCTTCCGGGCGCAAGTGCCGAGACAATGGCATCCTCGGTCGCCAATCCGCTCGAGCAGCAATTCGGCCAAATCGCCGGCGTCACTCAACTGACTTCGACGAGCACGCTCGGCAACACGCAGATCAGCATCCAATTCGAGCTCAGCCGCAATATCGATGCGGCGGCTCAGGACGTGCAGGCTGCGATCACGGCAGCAGGGCGCAGGCTGCCAACCACTCTGAGTTCCCCGCCAAGCTACCGCAAGTTCAATCCCGCCGACCCGCCTATTATCATTCTCGCGGTGACATCGGACACAACGCCCCTGATCGAGGTTGACGACTACGCCGAGAACATCCTCGCTCAACAGATCTCGCAAATCCAGGGTGTGGCATACGTCAATATCGGCGGACAGAAGAAGCCCGCGATCCGCGTCCAAATCGATCCTGAGAAGCTTGCGGCCCGCGGCATGACTTTGGAGGATGTGCGCTCCGTTTTAAGCAACATAACCTCCAACGCGGCCAAGGGAACCCTGAACGGCGCAGTGCAAAGCTTCACGCTTGCCGCCAACGATCAAATCATGCATCCTGCGGATTACGCCAACATCATCATCGCTTATAGGCAAGGCGCGCCGGTCCGCGTGCGCGATGTAGGCCGAGCCGTGGCCGGGCCTGAAAACACGCTTCTCGGCGCCTGGTCGACTGGCAAACCCTGCGTCCTGCTCGTGGTGTTCAAGCAGCCGGGCGCGAATGTCATCGAGACCGTCGATGCCATCAAGGCCTCTTTGCCGAAGCTTGCCAACGTTATCCCCGCCGGGGTTAAGGTCGACGTAATCAGCGACCGGACGGTGACGATCCGCGCTTCCGTCTTCGACGTGGAGTTTACGCTGCTCCTGACCATTTCTCTCGTCGTTCTGGTGATCCTGCTTTTCCTCCGGAATTTACGCGCAACGCTTATCTCAAGCGCAGTGGTGCCCATCTCGCTTCTGGGCGCCTTCGCCGTGATGTATGTGGCCGGCTTCAGCCTCGACAATCTCTCGCTCATGGCGCTGACGATCGCGGTGGGCTTTGTTGTGGACGATGCCATTGTCGTTGCCGAAAACATCTATCGATATGTCGAACAGGGAGAAAAGCCCTATAAGGCGGCATTGCGAGGCGCGGGGGAGATCGGATTTACAGTCTTCTCGATCAGCCTGTCGCTTGCCGCCGTGTTCATCCCGCTGCTTCTGATGGGTGGAATTATCGGGCGGCTCATGCGCGAGTTCGCGCTCACGGTCACGGTAACGATCGCCGTCTCTGTCATTGTTTCCCTGACGCTCACACCGATGCTCTGTTCGCGCTTTCTGAAGCCCACGAGCCATA
>CAZCIF010000223.1:0-5683 GCA_964498645.1 uncultured Rhodomicrobium sp.
ATTCTTGATCAGCTCTTTGAGAATCGAAGAGATTTCGGACGGGCGGATTTCCATGAGCTCCATCAGCTGGCCTATTTCATCGCCTTTTCTAGGTTTTTAAGTTTCTTACCTGTTGACGTGTCGATCATTAGGCTGCCCGCTAGAACCACGAGGCCGCCTGGCCGATATTCCCAGTCTGCTCCCTGGCGATCCAAGAAATCCCGGACGGGCGAATTTCCACGAGCTGCATCAGCTAGCCTCTTTCATCGCCTTTTCGAGGTTACTCAGTTTTGTCCGCAAGGATGTGTCGATCATTTGGCTGCCTACTTTGACAATGAGGCCGCCAAGAAGCTTAGCATCGACGGTCGCCGTCAGTTTTGGAGTCTTACCCAATTTCTGCCGCAGCGTGTCTGCAAGATCCTGAGCCTGATCCTTGGTTAAGGGTACCGCGGAAATAACCTCGGCCTCGACCTCACCGCGTGCTTTGGCCGATAGGGCCTTGAAAGATTTGATAACGTTCTCGACTGCGAACAAACGCCGGTTACCCGCTAGGACGAGGAGAAAATCGCGAACGAGTCCGGTGATGCCGGCCGCCTTGAAAATCGCCGATAAGCCCTGCTGTTGCTCGGACGTTGAGAACACAGGGCTCAAAACGAACCGGCGCAGATCGGGGCTGCTCTTGAGAAACGCGAGAAAGCTGTCGAGCGATGCTTCGGCCTGCTCAACCTGGCTGTTCGCCTGCGCTAGCTCAAAAAGCGCGCCTGCGTAACGCTCCGCTACCGTTGACTGTCCACCACCGCGCGCCAAATCGATCTCTCCAACAGTCCAAAAGCCGCCTAAACGCGATAGCGCTTTAGCGTGCCCAGAATCAAGCCTCAAAATGTCCGGATTACAGTCCGGCTTATGCCTGGAGGGGCTTCTAGCATAGCCCCATATTGCATTGCAACCCGCTGCGGCGCTTTGCGCGTCCGTTCCATATTGCAATTTGCCGCATCAATATTCCGTACACGGGGCGAAAAGCAGCTCGAACTCGGCAATCACGGCCTCGTAGGCGGGCCGCTTGAAGCCGACAATCGAGGCAAGTACCTCGCCCGGCGTCGCCCAGCGCCAGGCGTCAAATTCCGGCTTGTAGCCGGCCGGCTGAAGATCGATTTCCTGCTCTTCGCCGGTGAAACGCATCGCAAACCATTTCTGCCGCTGACCGCGATATTTGCCTTTGAGAGCTTTACCGACAGATTCGGGCGGAAGATCATAATGGATCCAATCTCTTGATTCCGCGAGAATTTCCACACTACGGACGCCGGTTTCTTCATACAGCTCGCGCAAGGCGGCTACCTCCGGCTGCTCATGCGCGTCGATGCCGCCTTGCGGCATCTGCCACCGCTTTTCGTCTTCCTGCTGGACAAGTTCGTCGAAACGCCGGCCCATCCAAATGAACCCTTCGCCGTTGAGAAGCACGATGCCGACGCAGGGGCGGTAGGGCAGCGAACTCGGGTCAATCAAAGGCATTTGCCCATCCTATTTCCAATTATCGGTCAGGCGGCGGCTAAGCGCCGCAGCGGAATTACGTTGAAGCGGTCCGCCGCCTCATCCGGCATCGCAGCCGCTAATCCGGCGCGCGGGACTCGGATGCGGCCCCTGGCCTGCCGCCGAACGAGACGGGCGGGCGTTCCGGCATCGGCGGCATCGACCCCGCCTCGGCGCGTCCATCTGTCACAGAGCCACTGGGCTGCGTTTCCGCTTCCCGGGATATGACCTGAGGCGGTTCAATGGGCTTCGGCATCTGCCGCGTATCGATTGGCAGAACAAGCTTGAGGTCATACTCGCGGCCTGGATCGGAAGCCGCAAAATAGATAATCGCTGCCCCGCAAATGGAAAAGAACAGCCCAGCGGCAATCAGAAGCGTTCTCACTGTCTACCTCCTTCTGCGTGGACAAAAGTAAAAAGGTTCATGCCGTGACATGAACCTTCTTACCAGGAGACCGCAATGTACAGCTAAAGCAGCTTAATTGGGCACGGGTGCGGCGGTTGCGGGCGCCGCCGCGTTCTCAACCTTTTTTGAGACATCGATTGGCTTTCCATGGAGGAAGTCGATCGCTGCCTTCAACTGTACGTCCTTCTCTTTCTCCTTCGGCACATAAGATATGCTTCCGGTTGCTTCGGGCGCGCTGCTATTCTTGAGATGGCCGCGCAGGCTAGCCTCGCCTCTTGGCGTGAAACCCGCCATTTGCTGCTTCAAGTCGGCGGGCAGTTCAGGCTCCACGACGTAATCCGGAGCGATGCCCGTCGCCTGGATCGAGCGGCCCGATGGCGTATAGTAGCGGGCGGTGGTCAGACGCAAGCCGCCATTGGCGCCGAGCGGGATCATGGTCTGAACGGATCCCTTTCCGAAGGAACGCGTTCCGACAACGGTCGCCCGCTTGTGATCCTGAAGTGCGCCCGCCACGATCTCCGATGCAGAGGCGGAACCGCCATTAATGAGCACGACAACCGGCTTTGCATCGGTGACGTCACCCGACTTTGCATTGGCGCGGCTGCTCTCGGCGGCATTGCGGCCTTTTGTCAAGACAATCGCGCCCTTATCCAGGAAAGCGTCTGAGACCGCGATCGCCTGATCGAGAAGTCCGCCGGGGTTGTTCCGAAGGTCTATGACATAGCCCTTGAGCTTAGGACCGATCGTTTTCTTGAGGTCTTCGACGGCGTGCTTCATGTACTCGTAGGTGTGCTCGCTCTGGAACGTCTTGACCTTGATCCACCCGACGTCGTCCTCGACGCTATATTTGACGGGATTGATGCGCACGATATCGCGGACCACTTTTATCTGCATCGGGTTCGGCACGCCCTTGCGCAGAACCGTAAGCATGATCGGCGAGTCCACCGGCCCGCGCATCTTCTCGACCGCTTCGTTGAGCGTCAGGCCCTGGATGGAATCCCCATCCAGGTGCGTGATGTAATCGCCCGAGAGCACGCCCGCGCGATCCGCCGGAGTATTGTCGATCGGAGCAATCACTTTCACGACGCCGTCTTCCATCGTCACTTCGATGCCAAGACCGCCGAATTCCCCGCGGGTCTGCACCTGCATATCCTGGAATTCTTTTGGTGTGAGATAGCTCGAATGCGGATCGAGGCCCTGCAGCATGCCGTTGACCGCATGTTCGATCAGTTTCGTGTCGTCGGGCTTTTCGACATATTCCGACCGGACCCGCTCCAGCACTTCTCCAAAAAGGTCGAGCTGCTTGTAGATTTCTGCGTTGGCCGCAACCGCCTGGTCCCTGCGCGTGGAATGCAAGATGAAGACGCTGGCGGCACACACCAATATGATCAGGAAGGCACCAAGCGCGAGTTCCGATTTCCGCATTTATTTTAACCTTTTCCTCCCGCAGACCACCATGGAGCGGGATCGATCGACTGCTTATCTCTACGAAACTCCACGTAGAGAATAGGGCGGGCGGCTGCTTTTTCGCCGGAACGGGGCTCTGTTCCCATTACTGCTACAGGTTCGCCAGCAAGAACGAATTGACCCTGTGTGGCTTGTATCCGGTCCATACCGGCTATCACGACATGATAGCCTCCGCCGGGGTCTATAATCAAGAGTTGACCATAGGACCGGAATGGCCCCGAATATAAGATCAAGCCATCGCAAGGCGAAACGACTCCCGCACCCGGGCGCGTCTCGATACGGACGCCTTTGGAAGCCTCGTCGTTTTGGTCCGATTGCCCGAATTTGACGAGCATCTTGCCCTGCACCGGCAGAGGCAGAAGCCCTTGCGAACGTGCGAAGGGAATCGAGGGCTGCATCCGTCCTGGTTGCAGCATCGCAACTTTTGCCGAATCCGGTGAAACGACGTCGGTGCCTTTCGCCCCGCCGGCGGTATTCGCTTTTTTGCCAATTTGTGCGTCCAAAACCGGCAGCATCTGCTCAAGGCTCTTGATTCCAGCCAAGTTAATTTTGGTGGCGCTTTTGAGATTCTCAAGGTTCTCCGTCGCCACTTCAAGCTGCTCGCGATTTTCAATAAGCAGCAAATCGATCTGAGATTTAAGCCGGTTGTTGTGCACCTGTTCGGATTTGCGGCGCTGCTCTTGAAGCTCTGCCACTTTCTGCGCCCGGTCCAGTTGGCGAATCTCGGCGGTTATCTGGACGGCGAGCTTTTCTACATCTTCATAAAAGGCGGCCAGGACCATGCCGCTGCGGATCATCTTGAGCGCGTCCCGGCTATGGGTAATCAACACCGGCGGAGGCTGGCGGCTCATTCCTTGCATTAAGGCAAAAAGCGCGGACATCTGCGCGCTCTTATCTTCAAGCTTCTCGCGCTGTTCCTTGACCTTGATACGGGTTTGCGCGAGGCGCTCCTCGATCCCGGTCAGCCGTTTTTCGGACAACCGGAGCGCCCTTGCCGTCTCGATAAGCCTTGCGTGCATCCTGGCGCGATTTGCCGCCAGCGTGCGCTTGTCCTTCGACAATTCCCGCTGCTGGGCCTGGATTTGTTCAAGCCGCAATTTGCGCCGGATATAAAGCTCGCGGGCCTGTTCGGCATCCATCTTCGCTTCCCTGGCGCCTTCTTTTCCCTTGCGGCGCTTGGGAGGAACGCGATTTTCGACGCCGGTCCGCGCTTTGGCGGCTGGCTTGTGCGCGGGCGCGGCGCGAATTACGCGGGACGCAGACCCCGCCTCGGGCTGCTGTGCGGCGGCTTCCGTGCCGAGCAGCAGGAGCCCTGCGGCTGCAGCAGAAATTGCCAGACGTGCCAACCCCGGGGATAAAAGGCTAGCCGTCATCGGTCCAACAGGCTGAGGGATCTATTTTCATTGTTGCCATATAGAATTAACTTCACCGCTGGACAAGTTCCAGATGATCCTTCCTCGATGCAGCACCTTGGAACGGATACCCTATGTCTATTCCGTTCTTGAAGTTGACGCAAACTGTACGCCAGGCCCTGTCTGCCCGGAGACCCCCCTCGATGGATTTCGCCGCCTTGGCCGCCTATAATAGCTGCCTACAAGCCTCGATAAACTAAGTACCCAAGGAGACTTGCATGGCTATTGCTCCCGGAAGCGTTCTGCCGCAGGCTACATTCAAAATCATGACCGGGACTGGACCGTCTGAGATTTCCACAGAAGATCTTTTCAAGGGCAAAAGGGCCGTCTTACTCGCGGTTGCGGGCGCCTTTACGCCGGCATGTCACGGCTTGCATTTGCCAGGTTTCCTCAAGCATGCGGCAGACTTCAAGGCGAAGGGTATCGAGGTGATCGCGTGCACTTCGGTGAATGACATCTTCGTCATGGATGCGTGGGCAAAGTCGAGCGGGGCTGAAGGGACGATCACTTTTCTCGCCGATGGCAACGGCGATTTCGCAAGATCGATCGGGCTTGAAACGGATGCCGCGCCTATCGGTCTTGGCATCCGCTCGAAGCGCTACGCTATGCTGCTTGAGGACGGCGCCGTGAAAGCGCTGCATGTCGAGGACGAGCCGGGCGCCATGCAGGAAAGCAGCGCCGCGCGCCTGCTCGCGGACCTTTAAGTTTTGCCTCATAGTTCGAGACGGCCCCTTGCACCCCGAACATGCTGAGGGTCCGCCGCCTCATCCTGAGGAGCCGCGTAAGCGGCGTCTCGAAGGATGAGGCATGTGAAGGAGACAAGGGATGTCCGCGTGGCTGTACATTCTCACGTGTGCCGATGGCAGCTATTACGTTGGCACAACCAGGACGG
>CAZCIF010000224.1:0-2504 GCA_964498645.1 uncultured Rhodomicrobium sp.
TCGATTGTTTCCTCGTCGGGATAGGTGCGCCAATTGATGGGCTTCGGACATTGTGCCCGCATTGCATCGTCCATCGGTACGCTGATCGAACGGACTACGCTCTTCGTGACGTTGGTCAAAATGGATGACGCCACTGCCGTAACGGCAGCAACCGCCTTTGGCTCGGTACTGAACCGTATCGACGCGCAACAGTACCTTTCCCTGACCTACGATCAGGGGGGGGCGAGATGGCTCATCACGAACAGCTTTCCGAGAAAACCGGCGTCACCGTCTACTTCGATGATCCGCACAGCCCCTGGCAACGTGGGATCAACGAGAACACCAACGGTTTGCTCCGCTAGTATTTCTCCAAGGGGACCGACCTTTCTAGATACACTCAAGCCGAGCTTGATGCCGTTACATGGCAACTCAACACCCGTTCGCGCAAGAGCCTCGATTGGAAGTGCCCTGCCGAACTCTTTATGCCAGAGTCCTTCGACTTCTTTAAGTATCATCATCAACTTGTTGCACTTTTACCTTGAAACCGCCCTTCCTTATCTTCTTGGGTCTAGCTACAACAGGCCAGTCTTGCCGTTTTTCCAAAGCTCGTATTCTGTAGTTAGCAAGGCCACATGCTCCCGCTCTTCGGCTGCGAGTTCCCGGTAGAGATCTCGCTCAATCGAGTTATTGGGGGCCTGCGCGCCACGCTCGCTGAAGAACTGTGCCGCCTTCTCCTCGAAGGCGATGGCGATGCGAAATAGGTTCGCCGGATCTTCGGGTTTGTGCTCTATCCCTGCGAAGATCGCCGCATGATCAATCTGGAAGTCCTCGGCTGACTGCGGTAGATTCGCGTGATAGCGTTTCGACAAGGTGTGCATGTGTTCCCGTTCCATCACGGCCAAACGCGCGAACAGTTCACGCAGCACGGGATCTTTCGACTCCTCCGCGACATGCTGGTAGAAGCTGTAACCGCCGAGCTCAATCTCGAATGCCGCGCGGATGGCATCGAGACCTTTCACGTCGTTGATCGCGCCACGCTCAAGCGGTTCGAGCTTGCCCTTGCAATGGGGGCACATGCCGTAGGGAAAGGCGAAACCCTCGCTGACTTTGCCACAGTCGCGACATTTCCACCTGAGCTCGAGATTGGCGCAACAGATGTAGACTTCGTCGCCCTCGAGCGGCTGATGGCATTTTGGGCAAAAACTCATGGTTGGCTCCCACTGTGAACGCTCTGCGGCACAGTTGCACCGTGTGTGGCGACGCCGAACGTGGCCGGTGGAACGAAGGCATCGACGTCTTCCTCGGTAACCGGCCATTTGTCCTTTCCGCTTTGCAGATAGGTGCAGATCGATCTGGCCGCACGGCGGCCGGCACCCATTGCGAGGATCACGGTTGCCGCACCGGTCACAATGTCGCCTCCGGCGAATACCCCAGGCAGGGTGGTGGTTTGGGTCGTCGGATTGGCGACGATGTAGCCCCATTGATTGAGGCCGAGCCCCGGTGTCGACTTGGTCACGATAGGATTGGCTTTGGTGCCAAGCGCGTAAATCACGGTATCGCAGGTGATCTCGACGAATTCGTCTGCTGGCACGGGTCTTCGTCTGCCTTTTTCGTCGGGTTCGCCAAGCGTCATCTTTTGCACTTGCATTCCGCGCACGCCACCACTTTCATTGGTTAAGATTGCGACCGGCGCGTGCAGGAAGAAAAACTCGACGCCTTCTTCCTTCGCATGACGGATCTCCTCGACACGTGCCGGGGCTTCGGCCTCTGATCGCCGATAGACACAGCGCACCTTCGGCGCCCCCAGGCGCTTGGCCACGCGCAGGCAATCCATGGCGGTGTTGCCGGCACCGATGACCACAACACTTTCGCCGAGGGTGACGGGCGTATCGAGATACGGAAACTTGTCGCCACCCATCAGGTTGACGCGGGTCAGAAATTCGTTGGCGGAATAGACCTGGCCGGCGAACTCGCCTGGAATGCCCAGAAAGGAAGGAGCGCCGGCGCCCACGCCGACGAAGACCGCGTCGTAACCCATTTCATCCATCAACTGCACGATGGAGAAGGTCTTGCCGATCACCTTGTTAGTTTCGAAGCGCACACCCAAGTTTATTAGGCCGTCGATCTCACGCTCAATGATGTCGCGCGGTAGTCGAAAGGGCGGAATACCGTACTGCAGAACGCCGCCGACTACATGTAGCGCCTCGAACACGGTCACGTCGCAACCGTAGCGCACCAAGTCGGCGGCGACAGCGAGGCCAGATGGCCCGGACCCGATCACGGCGACTCGGCCCAGTTTGCGGTCGAAGCGCGGCGGGTCAGCTCGCGGCGCGCGGGCATTATCGCCGATGAATCGCTCCAGCCGACCGATCGCCACCGGTTCGATTTTGAACTTCTTGTGATTGCCGATGACGCACTGGGCCTCGCACTGCGATTCTTGCGGGCAGACGCGGCCACACACTGATGGGAACAGGTTGGATTCGTTGATGACCCCGAGCGCGCCATCGAGGTCACGCACCAGCAGG
>CAZCIF010000224.1:2514-5675 GCA_964498645.1 uncultured Rhodomicrobium sp.
TTCTGCTCGAACAACACCTTCTCCACGCTACAGACATGGGCGTAATCCTCGCTCGCCTTAGATTCTTCGTCTTTGAAACGCCGCTGGCGTATCGTCAGTTCCTTGAAATCGACCAGATGGGCGTCGAAGTCCGGCCCGTCGACGCACGCGAACCTGACTTCGCCGTCGACGCTGACGCGGCAGGAGCCGCACATGCCTGTTCCATCGACCATGATCGCGTTTAGCGATACCATGGTCTTGACACCATAGGGCCGCGTCGTCTCGGCACAGGCATTCATCATCGGCAGCGGCCCGATGGCGACGACCAGATCCGGCCTGTCGTTTTCGAGCACTTGCTTCAGCGCCGACGTAACGAAGCCCGGCGCGCCGTAGCTACCATCGTCGGTGCAGACGACCAGTTTGTCGCAGACGCGACCGAAGCGATCTTCCCAGAACACTAGGTTCTTGTTGCGAAAACCAAGGATACTCGTGATGCGATTGCCGGCGTTCTTGAACGCGCGTAGCTGTGGATAAACCGGCGCAACGCCGAGTCCGCCACCGATCAGTACCACGTGCCCGACGCGACTGACATGCTGCGGCATGCCGAGCGGGCCAACGAAGTCGAGGATGCTGTCGCCCTCCTTATAGTGATCGCGCATCTCGATCGTTGTCTTGCCCAGCGCCTGGATTACCATCGTAATCGTGCCTTGGTCGCGATCGAAATCGGCGACTGTTAGCGGAATGCGCTCACTTCCTTGGTGCATGCGCACCATGACGAAGTGACCGGGTTCGGCGGACTTTGCCACGTCGGGGGCCAATACTTCCCAAAGAAAGGTCGTGTCAGAAAATGTTTCGCGGCGAATGATTGTGTACATAGAAAAGCATTGGGCAATAGAAAATGGATCAGAAGCGAGCGTTCTGCGAAAATGTCTAGCTTACGGTGGCGCTCTTGCGCCGCTATTCACCGCTATTCAACTCCGTTACGCCAGCCTGCCTCTGCCGCGACTCAACATTCGTAGCGCTTCGTCCTCCGACAACGACGCTAGCGCCACGACACCGACAGCGATCCTTGAATCGGCGTGGGATCAGTAATGCAGTTCAAACAGCGCGCGCAGCGCTCTCGCTTGGGTTACGGCGGTGCCGTATTCTTACGTGATGTCGCTCCATGTCTTGCTCACGCCATTTGAACTCGCGCTCAGCTTCTTCCTTCGCCCTACTGATGTTCGAATGAAGGGTATCGGTTACAGGATTCCACTGCGCATCGCAGAAAAATAAGTAAGTCATCAGGTCGCCAAGGCGTTGGCCGATGGCAACGCCAGGGTCTGGCAACCTCGTTTCGCCGTCAACTGTGCGATGACGCGATCCGCTCACAATATGACAATCATCAAGCTGCGACCAGTAGAGCACCCGCGCGCCATCGATGCTCTCTTTAGGTTTTTCCATAGTTAGCTCTCCGATATAGAATGGTGACAGCCGCGCGATGTTCAACAAGTACGAACTCCGTGGCCGTGATTGATCTCGCTCGGGAAGACGTCGATATCGGTCGTTACAGCATCTGCCGCATAATGCGCAACCGTGTTGGGCCCATGTCGTCACCGCGAAGCTCCCTGAGCGCATAGGTGACGAAGACGGAGACGACGTTCTTGCGCCAGTACATGTCGATGTCGGCGTTATCCAAGGGTTTGGCGGTCGCCGCGGCCTTCTTGCCCGCTGTGGCGATTGCCTCGTCGGTGAGCTTGCCACCGATCAGCAGCTGACCGGCCTCGGTCAGAAGCGGACGCGAGGACACGGCACCCAGCACGATACGGGCTTCCTCGACTGTGCCGTCGGCTGTGGTGCGCACCGCAGCCGCTACGCCGAGGATTGGAAAATCGAAGGAACCCCGCCGGCGCAACTTCCAGTAGGTGCTTTTCCATCCACTCAGGTCGGGCAGAGCCACCTCGGTCAGGATCTCGTCGTGCTGACGTGCGAGATACTCGATACCATCGTTCTTGTACAGATCGTTGAGCGCGATTTCGCGCTCGCCTAAGGCGGACATCAGCCGTACCTTGGCACCGAGCGAAATCAATGCAGGCGCAGTATCGGTGGAGGACACCGCGAAGCAGCGCTTGTTCAATGTGGCCACCCAGCATGTCTGACCATCGCGCTTCATGCAGAAGTCGATGGCACGACGCCAGTCCTCGTTCTGGTTGTAGTACAGGCAGCGCGTGTCCAGGCAGAGGTTGCCGCCGAGCGTGCCCATGTTTCGCAGGTGCGGCGAGGCGACCTGCGCCGCCGCTTGCCACAACGCCCGGTAGCCGTCGCGCACCATCGGCGTGTCAATCACTTCGCTGAGCGTGAGCCCGGCGCCCAGCGTCAGGCCCTTGCCGTTGAACACGCGCTTCAGTCTCTCGACTTGGCGTAGCGAAACCAGCGTCGCCGGCGTCTGCTGCCGCCGCTTCATGTTCGGCAGCAAATCGGTGCCGCCGGCGATCAGCATCGCCTCTTTGCCTTCGGCAGCCAAAATGTGTGCGGCTTCATCCACAGTGCGCGGAGCACGATATTTGAACCACGGCAGTCGCATCATGATAGATTCACCTCTGCCCGCCTGTTCGCGAGCTTTCTTTCCATTTTCTTGGATTCTTTGCCGTCCCCGCCTTCGCCGGGTGGCAGCACGAACACTGGTTCCGGATAAGGAACCTCAGGGAAGCGCTCTGGTCCCACACGCGGTGTCTTGCCCGCACGCTTCAGCTTCAAGGCGCGCAACACTTTGTCCGGGGTGATTGGCACTTCGTCGATGCGCACGCCGACCGCGTCCCAGACCGCGTTCGCCACTGCCGGCATCACCGGCAGCAGCGGCCCCTGACCGGCCTCCTTGGCACCGAACGGGCAGTTCGGGTCCGGGTCTTCGATCAGTATCACCTCCACCTCCGGCATGTCTGCCGACGTGAGGCTCTTGTACTCGAGCAACGATGGGATCTTATGCACCAGTGCGCTGGAGAGCTTGGGCGGCAGGCGGCGAAACGCCTGCTCCTCCATGAGAGCCTCGCCCAGCCCCATGTAGACCCCGCCGATCACTTGGCCGCGCACGTGCACCGGGTTGATTGCCTGGCCGATGTCGTGCGCGATCCATACCTTGTAGATGTGGATCAAGCCTGTCGCGATATCGACCTCTGTCTCGACCACGCAGGCCGAGAAGGAGT
>CAZCIF010000225.1:0-5631 GCA_964498645.1 uncultured Rhodomicrobium sp.
GTAATGATGGCGAGACGGCCGCCCGCCACGCTTCCTACGCGCGCAAGCACTTCGGCGGCGTCGAACATTTCGTCGAGATCGAGAACGCGCAGGACGCCTGCGCGACGAAGCGCAGCGCTGTAAACATTATCGGAGCCGGCAAGCGCGCCGGTATGGGATAAGGCTGCCTTTGCGCCCTCGGGATGACGGCCGGCCTTGATCGCAATGACCGGCTTCGCGCGCGCGCAGCGCCGGGCGGCCGGCATGAACTTCGCCGCATGCGTAACGCTCTCGATATAAAGGAAAACCGCTCTGCTGGTGACGTCGCCGGCGAGATAGTCCAGCATGTCGCCAAGATCCACATCCGCGGCATCGCCAATGGAGACGGCGTGGCTAAATCCGACGCCCTGAACCTTAGCCCAATCGAGCATCGCCGTTGTTATAGCGCCAGATTGCGAGACAAGCGCGATGTCGCCCGGCTTCGCAAGCGTTTGCGCAAAGCTCGCATCGATTCTTAGGGCCGGCACCTGAATGCCAAGGCAGTTCGGGCCTACGATGCGCAACAAATATGGCCGCGCGGCTTCAAGCATCCTCTGCGAAAGCTCGCCGGCGATGCCGGCCGTGATGACAACAGCCGCGCGGCAGCCTTTGCGGCCAAGCCCGGCGATTACGCCGGGAACGGTGTGAGGCGGTGTAGCAACCACGCCGAGCTGCGGCACGAAAGGCAGCACGTCCACGGAAGGGTAGCAAGGCTGGCCGAGAACGGTTGTGCGGCTAGGGTTTACGAAAGCGATCTCCCCGCCGAAGCCCGCTTGCAGGAGATTCCCGGCGACGTGCATCCCAATCGAGCCAGGGCGCTCGCTTGCGCCCACGAGCACGATGCTTTTTGGCTGAAATAGAAAGTTAAGGTTCCGGATGGTCATGCGAACGCTCCGTTAGGCGGCTCACCATACGCGGCGCTCCGCCTTCGGCAGCCCGGCGCCTTCGCCATTTGATACTTAGATATCGGAAAAGCGCGTTGACTGAAATCAAGCAGCTGTGTGCGTTGCACAAAAATGCGTAGCTTCTGCTGTGGTACCTAAAAGGGGTAGACCCACAAAAATGCAAGCGCTCTAAAGGGTTACGTGGTTAATGATCCAAGCGCCGGCCGCGGCAGCAAGTCCGGCCAGGAGGATAGGCGGCAGAGTCCGGATGAAGACTGTGACAAGGGTAGCGAACGCCGATAAAGCCTTTTCACCCGCTTCCAAAAGTTCCGTTGCAGCCCGGTAGAGGAAGTAGGCGACGGCGCCGCCCACGATAATGAGCGTCGCTATTTTCCAGGCCGGTAAGCTGCCGAGCTGATCCCAGGGGACCGCAACCATTTGTGCAACCGACCACTGCCAGATTGCCTGGATAAAACGGAAAACCGCTGTGAGACCTTGCTGCACAAACTGAAGCAGCTGGTTGAGAAACTGCATGTATTAGCTCCTCTCACATTTCGATATGGCCTGCTGCTTTTTGACGCCTTGAAAACGCCTGGATGCCCGATCCGCTAAAGCAGAAACCATGCTGGAAGTCAATCGGGAAGGGGAGTCCGGCATCCGCTGTCCAATGATGTTCCATAACCGGACCGGGTTCGATCCTTATGGAATTCTTCACGGACCGCCGCCGCGGGGTCTTGCGGGACTGGCTACTCCGCTGGATAGGGATGCCGCGCGCGCCCAATTCCAGCGCTTAAGCCAAGGCCCACGATATAAGCCGCTGTGAGGATGAATATAACCCGCTCGGCGGCGGTTCCAGGAAAACCGTGAACAATTGCCGTCACCGAAGCGCCGGCCCAGGCGGCAATGACGGCCAAGGTCACAGGCCGCAGCCGCCTGACGCGGAGCGGATGAACCCACCGGAACGGAACAAAAGTGAGAACAGCGCACAGGCCAATAAGCGCGCCGGCGGCGTCAGGGGGGATATCCAGCACGAAGCAATAGAAGACCACCACATTCCATATCGCAGGGAAGCCTACGAAATAACCGTCGCCAGTCTTACTGTCGCGATCTGCGAAATGATAGAGAGACACCATCATGATCGCTACGGCAAGCGGAAGCCGCAAATTGCTGGGCACCAATTCGGAGCGCGCCACCAGGAAGGCTGGCACGGCCACATAGATCAAATAATCGATGATCTTGTCGAGGTCTTCGCCGGAGAAGCGGGGGAGAACCTTCTTGACTTCGAAGAAGCGTGCCAGCGGACCGTCGGCGCCATCGACAATCAAAGCCGCGCCGAGCCACGCGAAACAGGCCGTCCAGTTGCGCTCGCTCGCCGCTAGAAGGGCGAGAAGGCCGAGGGCAGCCCCCATCGCCGTGAATCCGTGCACGGCGGCAGCGGCGAACAGCTTGAATTTTGAATGAGAGCGTAAGCTCATCTGGACCTTACGCCCGCAGAGGTCAGAATTTATGCGTCAGCATGCCCTTGATCTGAACATCGCCTTCGGGCGTATGCTGATCGAACTGAAGCGCTTCGGGCGTGCTTTTCGGCCCGTACAAAAGCTCAAGACCGAAATCGAGCTTCGGCAGGGTGCCGACCGGGCCGATGCCGGGTATCGTGATCGCAGTTCCAGCCGGTTTTCCCGCTTGCGCCAAAGGATCGGCGAGATTGGCCGGTGGCGGCGTCTGCCCGGGCAGAGAAAGCGGCTGACCGAACGGCGATACGGGCGTTACCTGAGCATTTTCCTGCGCTGGAGCAACCGGCTCCGTCGAGAATGCCATCGCTCCCGTGGTCTGCTGGGCAAGCGACAAGGCGATACCACACGCCAGCGCCGCCTCCTTCAACTTATAATGCCTGCCCATGACTCACTCCCGCTATTTGCTAGTAAGATGATTGCGAACCCCAATGAATGCAAGTCAATTGATTCTGGTCTTAAGTCCTTAAGAATTCTCAGATATCCCCGCCGATACTGTGGAGCCGTTGCCGAAATGCATCAAGTCTGCCATCTAGTGCCTTAATTTGGACTTAAAAGCACTAGCGCTGAGGGGTGGTTTGATTGTAGAGCCATTCGAGGTAAGAGGCGGCGGTGCGGTGCGGTTCGAAGGCGAAGAGAGCGGGAACCGTGTAGGGATGCTTAGCGGCGATGGCCTCCAGCACCTGCGCCTCCAGATCTTTCCTCGTCTTGACGAGCATGACGGCTTCATTCGCTGTTTCGATCGCATCTTGCCAGCGATAGACCGACACCATGCCCGGAAGGATATTGACGCAAGCGGCAAGTCTCTGCTCCACAAGTTCACCGCCCAATTTCCTGGCATCGCTTTCGGACGGCAGTGTGGTATAAATGATGATCATTCCACCGGCTTGTTCCATGGCGTCCTCTCCTTCTTATAAGACCGGCATAGTTGCGTGCTGCCTGCCAGCCGCAGCCGGGGAGGCAGCATGACAGACGTAAGCTCAGTGCAATCGCAACCATCCGTCTTCGCCCATAAAGAAGTGCGGCTTGGATTTGTTGCAAGCCCGGCGCCCGATGCCCAGGCCGCGCTGAAGCGGCTTTCCAAGCTCTATAACGGGGTGGACCCGGCTCAAGCGAGCGTGGTCGTCGCACTTGGCGGCGATGGGCTGATGCTGCAGACGCTGCACCGCTTCATGGGGACCGACGTGCCGATCTATGGCATGCACCGCGGCTCTGTCGGGTTTCTCATGAATGAATTCCGGGAGGAAGACCTTCTGGAGCGCATCGCCGCTGCAAAGCTCAACGTGATTCATCCGCTCAAGATGCAAGCAGAGAATCTGGCGGGGGAGACGCATAACGCGCTGGCCATCAACGAGGTTCACCTCTTCCGGCAGACCGCGCAAAGCGCGCGCCTTTCCGTCGCCGTCGATGGAAAAGAACGGCTGAGCGAGCTGATTTGCGACGGCGTTCTGGTTTCGACGCCGGCTGGGAGCACGGCCTATAACCTCTCGGTGGGCGGCCCGATCCTGCCGCTGAAGGCCCGGCTTCTCGCCCTGACCCCGATCAGCCCCTTCCGTCCAAGGCGCTGGCGTGGCGCGCTCTTGCCTAACAAGGCGCATGTAAAAATTACCGTTTTGGAACCAGATAAGCGCCCCATGAGCGCTGTTGCGGATCATACGGAGTTCCGGAATGTCGTTTCCGTCTCCGTCCGCGAGGAGCGCGGCATCAGCCTCCGCCTCCTGTTCGATCCCGGCCACGCGCTTGAGGAGCGCATTCTCGCAGAGCAGTTCAGGCTCTGAATAGATACGCGCTGGAGTTGACGGGGTGCGCGGCGCACCTTAAACCGGCGAGGCCTATGGACCGCAACGGGGAACGGGAATGCGCACAATCCTCACCGCCGCCTTTGGCTGGTTTGCCCTTTGTGTTTCTGGCATGACCTGCTCCGCGGACGAAGCTCCTGCGATCTTCATTCTCGATTCTACCGCGCAAATGAGCGCCAAGCTGGGGCAGCAGCGGAAGATCGATGCTGTGAAAAGCGCGGTTAACACAGCAGCAAGCCTGATTGCGCCAACGGCTCCGTTCGCGCTTTGGGCCTTCGGTACGAACCCGGCAAAAAAGTGCGGAGACAAGCGCGAGCTCGTGCCGCTTCAGGCGGCAGGCAGCGCCACACTGGTGCTTGGTAAGGCGTTGAGTTCTGTGCAACCCAGAGCGGCCCGCGCCCCCGCTTTCGGGACGTTGCAAGCAGCCCTTGAGTCGCTCGGGGATGCCAAGGAGGCAGCAGTCTCGGCTGTCCTCATCGCCGGAACAGGCGACGATTGCACCGCAGACATATGCA
Organism: uncultured Rhodomicrobium sp.; assembly: GCA_964498645.1. Lineage (GTDB taxonomy): Bacteria > Pseudomonadota > Alphaproteobacteria > Rhizobiales > Rhodomicrobiaceae > Rhodomicrobium. Next base: position 4,728 of record CAZCIF010000225.1, read on the forward strand.
GCGAGGCAAAACGCATCCATGCCGCTCATCCCAACGCGAAGCTGACAGTGCTGGGCGCGGGAATGAGCGAGCAGGCCACCGCCAATTTTACCTGTGCGGCCAAAGTCATGGGAGGCGGCTTCACAGCAGTTAAGTCGCCCACGGAATTGGACCGGGCGCTCCGCCAGACGCTCGGCATCGCGCCAAATGCCAAGCCGGGAAAGGCGCCGGCCCCCGCACCCGCAGCCCAACAGCCTCCGGCCCAAAGTGCCGCCGCCGCGCCGGAGAATGAACAAGAGGTCAAACCGCAGCCGGCGGCAAAACCGGCTGCGCCCCAGCCTGAGCCGAACATCATCCTCTCCGCCGCGCTGACAACCGGCATGCCGGCTCTTGACGCGGGCGTTACCTGGGAGGTGTTCAAGATAACTGAAACGCCAACCGGGCAGCGGCGCATCGCCGGGACGCCCTCATGGACCGGCGGTGGCGGGCAGGCCAGGATCAAGCTGCCCGAGGGACGCTATTTTGTCCAAGTGTCCTATGGATTTGCGTCCGCGACCGGAGAGTTTACCGCGGGCGCGGCTCTTGCCGAAACAACGATTTCACTGAATGCCGGAACCGTGGCCGCCGAGGCGCTGCAGGCGCCGGAAGGGCCGGCGGCCGATGGAGCTTTCTTTGTTCTCTTCCGCCGCAAATCGGCGGCTGCGATGGAAGAACTAGGCCGGTCGAGCGAGATTCCGGCGGCGTTTCATGTCAATGCCGGCGATTACACTTTGACTGCTTCGGCGGGCCTCGCGAAAACCAGCACGGATGTCAAAGTCGAGGCTGGCAAGGTTTCGGCGGTGCGCATGACGCTGAATGCTGGGACGCTGGAAATCAAGACTTTCGCCGCCGAGGGATCGCAGATGCCGGTTTCCGCATGGCATCA
>CAZCIF010000226.1:0-1759 GCA_964498645.1 uncultured Rhodomicrobium sp.
TTGTCAAACGGCCGGAGAAGACCGGAAATGTTTGAACTGCTTGGCGTAGCTCCGCAAGCCCTGTTCGGCCAGCTCTTGCTGGGGCTGATCAATGGCTCTTTCTATGCCATATTGAGCCTTGGCTTGGCTGTTATCTTCGGGCTTCTCAATATCATTAATTTCGCCCATGGCGCACAGTATATGATGGGCGCGTTCGGCGCCTATTTTCTGCTCAACAACGGCTATTTTTCGATTGGTTACTGGCCCGCGCTCATTCTGTCTCCGCTAATTGTTGGCCTGTTTGGTATATTGCTGGAGCGCAATCTCCTTTCTCAGCTCAATGTCCGAAGCAAAACGCGCAGCTTCGCCGTTATCGGCGCATTTTTTGTTATTCTTTTCGTGGTTTACGGTTCCCATGTGGCGAGTGCTCTCGGCCTCGGGAACGAGGTTCCGGATCTCGCCACTGCGCTTGGCTACGAGATTGGCCCAACGCTTGCCTATGCCATTGCGGCGATCGGTGCTCTCGCCGCGGGAACGCTCCTCGCCGGTACCGGCTTCCTCACGGTGCATGACGCCGATCAGCATACCGACCACCTTTATGGCCTGCTGCTAACGTTCGGCCTTGCCATTATCATCCAGGGACTTTTCGTCCAACAATACGGCTCCTCCGGGCTGCCTTATAGCATTCCGGCTGAACTGGCTGGCGGCAAGAATCTTGGCTTCATGTTCCTGCCGGTCTATCGCGGCTGGGTGGTTGCCGCCTCGCTTATCGTATGCATCGGCACCTGGCTGGTGATCGAGAAGACGAAGCTCGGCTCCTATCTGCGCGCGGCGACGGAGAATCCCACGCTTCTGCAGGCATTTGGCGTAAACGTACCGCGGCTTATCACCTTTACTTACGGATTGGGCGTTGCTCTCGCCGCACTTGCCGGCGTGCTCGCCGCCCCGATCTATTCGGTCAACCCGAATATGGGCGCCGATCTAATCATCGTGGTTTTCGCCGTCGTTGTGATCGGCGGCATGGGATCGATCCTCGGCTCCATCGTAACCGGGTTCATGCTCGGCATTGTCGAGGGCTTGACGAAGGTGTTCTATCCTCAGGCATCTTCGACCGTTATTTTCGTTATTATGGCCATCGTGCTCTTGATCAGGCCCGCGGGCCTCTTTGGGAAAGCCGCATAATGATCAGCCTGAACGATATTACCGCTGCGGATAGGATGGCCGGTGTGGCGAAGGACCGGGTGGGGGCTTCATCGTCCCTTCTGCACGGAGCTCTTTTCATCGGCATGGCCGCACTTCTCGCAATCCTGCCCTCGATCGGCTTTTATCCTTTCGTTCTCGCCGAGATCCTCTGCTTCGCCCTTTTCGCTTGCGCCTTCAACATGATGGTCGGTTTCGGCGGCCTTCTCTCCTTTGGTCACGCCATGTTCTTTGGCTTCGCCTCCTACGTTACCGCGCACACCGCGAAGAACGGCCTTTCCTCCTTGCCCTTTTGGCTGCCCGCTGCCGGGTGGTTCGACATTCCCTTCGGGTTACCGCCCTTCTCGCCGGAGCTTGCGATCCTGACGGGAGCGGCCGTGGCCGCGCTTCTCGGATTTATCGCGGGATCGCTCGCGATCCGGCGCCAGGGCATTTACTTCGCCATGATTACGCTCGCGCTAGCGCAGATGATTTATTTCTTCTCGCTGCAAGCACCGTTCACCGGTGGCGAGAACGGCATCCAGGCCGTGCCGCGCGGTTCTGCCTTCGGCATTATCGCGCTCAGCTCCGACCGCACTGC
>CAZCIF010000226.1:1769-5593 GCA_964498645.1 uncultured Rhodomicrobium sp.
ACGGCCTATTATGCCGCCCCGATCATCTTCATGGCGGGCTTTCTTTTGATCTATCGCATTATCCATTCGCCTTTCGGACAGGTTCTGAAGGCAATCCGGGAAAACGAGCCGCGCGCGATTTCGCTAGGCTACCGGACGGCGCGCTACAAGCTCGTTGTTTTCGTTCTTTCCGCCGCGCTCGCTGGGCTTGCCGGCGGTACGAAAGCCATCGTCTCCCAGCTCGCGACGCTCACCGATGTTCACTGGAGCATGTCGGGCGAGGTGATCCTTATGACGCTGGTCGGCGGCATGGGCACGATCTTCGGCCCCGTGGTTGGCGCGGCGATTATCATCGCCATTCAGAACTACTTCAGTAATCTCGGCGCTTGGGTCACCATCGTGCAGGGAACGATTTTCGTGATCTGCGTCCTGCTCTTCAGAGAAGGCATTGTCGGGGTGCTGGCGCGTTCCCTCAAGCGTCCGCTGTGACGGCGCGTTAATTTATTATTAGTCATTAACGATTTGTTAAGCCTGGACAGTCACTATCAGAATCGCGATATGCTTGACATGGGCGCTTTGTGGCAAAAGCATGGCCACGCAACGCCACGAACCGCCCCGGTCTGTTGTCGCTTGTATGTAGCGTCTCCGGCCGCATTCGCAGCCGGCTGTGCCGCGCAACCGTTGGGCTTTGCCCGAGGGACGAGGCATCGAGGACGGCAAGCCTAATCTTCGGCGCAATGTCCCTTCCGTAAAGTTACCTGCGGCCCGCGGAAAATCTGGGGCGTGAGGAGGCTTTACGTCGAAACCGGGGCTTTCTCCTCGAATACAAAGCCGCGGCTCAGCAGAAGAGCGGAGGACCGATGCTAAAATCAGCTCTCGAAGGTCTAAAGGGGCGCCGTTCGCGATATGTCTGTCAATGCGGGGGTAACTGCGCCGGCCAAACAGCACCCGGGAGCGATGTTTTCCGAATGCCGCAACATCTCTATCCCCCGAGTCGCAGGGATTGATTTGCGCGAGCGGGCGGCTCCGGGCGTTCGCGTTTTCCGGGCATGATATAGTATAAGTTTTTACTTGCCCCGGAATTGACGAAGGTTTCGCCCATGACGGCAGGAACCGGGCCTTTGCCCGGTTCTTTTCGTTAAACGCGGACGCCAATGCGAGCCGCGCGGCGGCGGAACGGAAAAAATCCGTCCCTTGCTCATAGAGTTACCTTTGCGGCGAAGACCCGCTATAAGGGCTGCGAACAACAACCTTACCTCCCATGCTCTGGCTGCAACTCCTTGTCCTTCTCCTCTTGACCGCCTTGAACGGGTTCCTCGTCATGGCGGAGCTCGCGATCGTGTCGTCGCGGCCCGCCCGGCTGCAAAAATTGGCGGCGGACGGGACGCTTGGGGCGGAAACGGCGCTCGCGCTGAACGGCGATCCGGCCCGCTTCCTGACGGCGGTTCAGATCGGGATCACGGTGGTCGGCATCCTTTCCGGCGCCTATGGCGAGCAAAACCTTTCGCCGCAGCTTGCCGGTGTTCTGGCCGGGCTTCCTCTTGCCGGCCCGCATGCACAATTCGCCGCGTCCGCAATCGTGGTCTGCGGCATCGCCTTTGTCACGCTCGTGATCGGAGAACTCACCCCGAAGCACGTCGCTCTCTCCAACCGTGAGCGCATTGCCTGTTTCGTGGCGCCTGCCATGGACATCATAGCGAAAGTCACCACCCCCATCGCGATATTTTTGCGCTGGTCGACAGCTGCCGTTCTGCGCCTCGCCGGCCCTTTCGTTCAGGAAGAGCCAGAAGTGACCGAGGAAGAGGTCAAGTCCATGATCGCCGAGGGCACGGAGGCCGGCGTTTTCGAGAAGGCCGAGCAGGAAATCATCTTACGCCTTCTCAGAGTGGCCGACCGCTCTGTCCGCTCGATCATGGTGCCGCGCCCGGACATCGTCTGGCTCGACATCACCGAAAGCGAGGCGAGCATTTATGAGGACATTTCGAAAAGCGGCCATTCGCGCTTTCCAGTCTGCCGCGGCGATGTGGATGAAACGCTCGGCATCGTGCATGCCAAGACGCTGCTCGAACAGATTCATACGGCAGGCGCCATCGATCTCGAAGCCGGGATCAAAGTGCCCCTCTATGTGCATGAAAGTACGAATGTTTTGAAGCTACTCGAAATGTTCAAAGCCTCCATCGTGCATATGGCCATCGTGCTCGACGAGCATGGCACGGTGCAGGGCATCGTGACGCCCACGGACATTCTGACCGGCATCACCGGAGAGCTGCCGGGGGCGGAAGCCGAGCTTGAGCCGAGCGCGATGCAGCGCGAGGACGGCTCCTGGCTGCTCGATGCGCAGATGCCCGTTTTCGAGGTCGAGCGCGTGCTGGGCGTCACCGGGCTCGCCGTGGACGACGCCGAATATACGACGCTCGCCGGCTTTGTGCTGACCCAGCTCGGCCATATTCCGCCGGTTGGCGAGAGCTTCCGGTGGAAAAACTGGCGTTTCGAGGTGGTGGACCTCGACGGGCGCCGGATCGACAAAGTTTTAGCGACGCAGACGCCGCCGGGCTGAGCGTTCAGTCCGTCACGTCAATCGCGAGGCGGCTTTGCCGCCGTGGCGATCCAGTGCGCCGCGGCCCTGCACCAAACGGCTTCCTTTAAGGCGCCATCATAGGAAAATGCGCCTTTCCGAGGATTTAACGGAGCGCGGCGCGGCGCAAGGCATTGATATTACACACTTTTATTCGCCCGCAAACCGATGCCGACGCGGCCCACGGTTAACGCCCTAAGCGCGCGTTAAGGCATGGCCGGACGGCGCCGTCTGTGCTGGCGGTAAGTGTCCGTTAGGTTGCGATTGGTGAAGGATAGTTCGCGCGAATTTGGCCCGATGCTCGGTCAGCAGACTTATGGAGCCCACCGCGCAAGACGGCATACGAGCCGAGTCTGCGCGGTAGCTCGGCTCCAAAATGGACTATGTGATGCAAACGATTCAGGCGGCTTGTGATGTCGAGTGCGTTCTGGAACGTGCTTGAGCCGCCCCCGAGGCTAGTTTCTCGATCGCTCCGTCATCGAGTAAGTTGCGATAGTACAACAGGAAACTCGGCAATGTTCGCTTGCTATTCGCAAGCGGAGTGTGGGGCATAGCCTTCGTGATCTCGTCAATTACAATGCTAAGGAAGGACTTCATGTCCAATCCGGTTCGCATTTTTAGTGACTTAAGCTTGTCAGAGAGGGCATCCGGTTGAGTGTTGGCCGGTGTAGCGGCCATCGTGGGGCCCAGTAGGGCCTCCACTCGCTCTAAAAAAGCGGAATGGCCAAGCCTGCTCACATCTTCGAGCATTTCACGAAAATGTTGCGCAGTGATTTTTGGCGCTGACCGGGATTTTTTAAGCCGCTGCGTTATGAGTGTTGTGGATTGGCTCAGGGTCTGTTTGTCCATAGATCCTCTCCAAAATTTTCTCGGCCAACTCGTTTAGGCGCGAGCTTGCCGGGTTCTGTGGAACCATTGCCAGCAACCGGTCCAGCGCAGATGCTCCTGCGCTTGCTGGCCATGGAACGAGACGAGACATAAGTTGATTCGAGTCGGGAACCCGGACGTTTATAAACTTATCAGCAAATTTTTCAGCTTCGGGAAAGATAGTAGCGTCACCTTCTAAGATTTGCTTCATCGGAATCGCCATATGCTGCGGCGGATTCGTGGGTACTGCGTTGAAAAATGGAATGAGTTGCGGCGCGGGGTTGGCTCTGTAAAAGTCTCGCAAGGCGCGATCGATGAAGAGTAACCCGTTCCAGGCGTTTGCGTCTGGAAGTATAGGGACGATCAAATGCCTAGCAACTGATAAGCCTGCCTTTATTAGACG
>CAZCIF010000227.1:0-3180 GCA_964498645.1 uncultured Rhodomicrobium sp.
TACTCGCACCTGCGCCGACATCTTCCTCTCCATCAACACCGAACAGCGGCCGGCACCACGCAGCCTGGTCACTGACCTCTATGGCATCGCCTCGGAGGATTTTATCGACAAGGCGGGGTTACGCGCGAGATATAGCTATGGCACTGGGGGGCGCGGAACAGGCCTATGAGGGCTGGATTAAGCTCCCGAATGCCAAGCGTCAAAAGGGCGGCATCGCCCTCAGCACCGCCGCCGCCGCCATCAAACCGCTCGTCGACGAAAAAGGACTATTGGAGCAGATTGGCGCCAATACACTCGAGCTTCAAAAGGCGATATTTTGCAACCTTTTTAATGCTCTTGCCGACAAGTACGCTGACAATTGGGGCGAGCTCAGAAACGCATTTATGTTCGCCGCTGGCTTTGTAGGTGCCGTCGACTTTCTCCAAATCAAGCTCATCCCCTACTGCAACACTAAAAAAGATTTCTCCAAGGAGCTGATGTCGAAAATCATCGCCCTCGACAGCACCAACCTCATTTTGCAGGAGGAAGTCAAAGGCCTCGGGGGTAAGGACGCGCCCAAGAAAGTGTTTGACCGCTTGGTGGCTGTATTCCTCCCCGAGGAGGAGGAGCGCGCCGACTTCCGGATATGACATGCGGCAATCCGCTTCACTAGCCTTGAATTTATACGGTGCCGGCACCGCAAATCCATTTCGACCGCTGCAGCAAGCGGACGCCGGCCACTTGGCGTCCTTTCTGCTGGGCGAGGCGGTGCAGTATTACTACTCGGCCTCCGTCTCGCTTTGCGACGCCCTGAACGGGATTAGCAGCGGCTATTATGGCTGGGCCACTGTTAAGTGCTATTATGCCGCATTTTATTGCGTCAGCGCCTTGCTCGCTCGCAACGGGATTTGTCTGTACCACGACGGCCACAAGCCCCGTTATCTTCGTGCGCGGCCGGGATCGCAACCGGTCAAGGTGAAGGGAAACACCCACATAGCGGCATGGCAAATCTTTGTGCAGGAATTCCCGAATAACCCGCTGCTAATGCCCATCGACGGTAGACTCTCCTTCGAATGGCTCAGGGCCCTCCGCGAGGAGGCCAATTATGTCAATGCTAGCTTTTGGGAACCCGAGGTGCCGGCCCATTTCGCTTGGTTAGACGATGCCGGAATTACCCGCTGTATTACCGCCTATGTCGGCGATGCGCAGGCACAGTACGCCTTTGACAAAGACCACGCCGCTATCGCCTTCCCGTTGGAATGCCTCAGGCACACCTTTCAATCAATCGGGGGCACCGCGTCCGGCTTCACTGACGGCCAGAAAGGTTTTCTCGCGGAGTGCCGTCGCACTTGCGGAGGCACGCAGGCCCTTGCGCAGCTTGTCCTCGCATAGCGCGGGGGTGGAAGCAATAATATCCGACATGTCCGTAACCACCGCTTCTTTGCCCTTTGCCCCGCGGGAGAGGTGAAGGCTGCTCCCGGTCAAAATCCCCACAAGCCTCTCTAAGCCAAGGCCGCTCATTACCGGCCAGAGAACTACCGGCGTTGATACAGCCACCTTGCTCAGCCTTCCGGCATCCATTTCGCAGAGCAGGCGCGCGATCCAAGAGCATAGCCATTTCTGCGCTATCGCAAACGGCGGCAAAGAGCAAAGCTGTCAATCCCTGTTGCGCGGCGCTCCCAAGTTTTCTAATGTCGCCGCGGCCAATGCCGGGCGGCTTATCCTACCTTCCGTTCAGGTTCCCGGTGGGCAAGCAATCCAATCCGCCCAACTCTTACATCCAGGACCATCTACCCATGAACCAAGTTCTTTGGATCATTATCGCGGGCGGCGCGCTTTCCATCGTGTATGGCGCGCTCACAACCCGTTCGCTACTTGCGGCGAGCCCGGGTAATGCCCGCATGCAAGAAATCGCTGCTGCCATTCAAGAAGGCGCGCAAGCTTATCTCACGCGGCAATATACGACCATCGCCATCGCCGGCGCTGCTATCTTCGTTCTTCTTGCCGTACTTCTTTCGATACAGGTTGCTATTGGCTTCCTGATCGGCGCTGTCCTTTCTGGCGCCGCGGGCTTTATCGGAATGCTCGTTTCGGTCCGCGCGAATGTGCGCACGACACAGGCCGCTTCCGAGGGCCTGGCCCAGGGGCTTTCGATGGCCTTCAAGGCCGGCGCCGTCACCGGCCTCCTCGTTGCAGGGCTAGCCTTGATTGGGGTTGCGTCTTATTACGGAATTCTGACCGGCGTCATCGGCTATGAGCCGAACGATCGGCGTGTCGTCGACGCTCTCGTGGCGCTCGGCTTCGGCGCTTCGCTGATCTCGATCTTCGCGCGCCTTGGCGGCGGCATCTTCACGAAGGGTGCGGACGTTGGCGGCGACCTCGTCGGCAAGGTCGAGAAGGACATCCCCGAGGACGACCCGCGCAACCCGGCCACCATCGCCGATAATGTCGGTGACAATGTCGGCGACTGCGCCGGCATGGCGGCCGACCTGTTCGAGACCTATGCCGTGACCGTCGTGGCGACGATGGTGCTTTCGTCGATCTATTTCAGCTACGACGCCGGGCTTCTATCGAACATGATGGTCTACCCGCTCGCAATCGGCGCGGCTTGCGTCGTGACCTCGATCATCGGCACGTTCTTCGTGCAGCTCGGATCGAGCAACTCCATCATGGGCGCGCTCTATAAGGGCTTCATCGCAACCGGCGTGCTCTCGCTCGTCGCGCTCTATCCCGTGACCGGCTATCTCGTGGGCATGGACACGGCGCTGAAGGCCAATGGCGCAGCCTTCACGGGCATGGACCTGTTCTATTGCGGCATCGCCGGGCTTGCCGTGACAACGCTCATCGTCATTATCACCGAGTACTACACGGGCATAGGCTACCGCCCGGTGAGGTCCATCGCGCAAGCCTCGGTGACGGGTCACGGCACCAACGTGATTCAGGGCCTCGCGGTTTCGCTCGAATCAACGGCGCTTCCGGCCCTGGTCATCATCGCTGGCATCCTGACCAGCTATAGCCTCGCCGGCCTTTATGGCATAGCCATCGCGGTGACCACTATGCTTGCGCTGGCCGGCATGGTCGTGGCCCTCGACGCCTTCGGCCCGGTGACGGACAATGCCGGCGGTATCGCGGAGATGGCAAACCTGCCCTCCAGCGTCCGCAAGACGACCGACGCGCTCGACGCCGTCGGCAATACCACGA
>CAZCIF010000227.1:3248-5534 GCA_964498645.1 uncultured Rhodomicrobium sp.
GCCGGACGACACCGAAGACCTGCGCTACTTCACGGCCAAGGCGAACGCATCCGATGCCTTCCAATATTTCAAAGGCCTCGATGTCGACTTCTCGCTGTCGAACCCGTATGTGGTGGTTGGCCTCTTGTTCGGCGGCCTTCTGCCTTATCTCTTCGCAGCCATGGGCATGACGGCTGTCGGACGGGCCGCTAGCTCTATCGTTCAGGAAGTGCGCCGGCAATTCCGCGCCAAGCCCGGCATTCTGCAAGGCACGGCGAAGCCCGATTACGGCGCGGCGGTTGATATGCTGACCAAGGCCGCCATCAAGGAGATGGTTGTGCCGTCGCTTCTCCCGGTTCTCTCCCCGATTGTGGTTTTCGTGGTCATCAATTGGATTGGCGGGCGGTCCGCGGCCTTCTCGGCGCTGGGCGCGATGCTGCTCGGCGTGATCGTCACCGGCCTGTTCGTCGCCATCTCCATGACATCCGGCGGCGGTGCCTGGGACAACGCCAAGAAGTCGTTCGAGGATGGCTTTGTCGATAAGGATGGCGTGCGTCATCTTAAAGGTTCGGATGCGCATAAGGCGTCGGTTACGGGCGACACCGTCGGCGATCCTTACAAGGACACGGCCGGCCCAGCCGTTAACCCCATGATCAAGATCACGAACATTGTCGCGCTTCTGATCCTGGCGGTACTCGCGCACCAATAGAGAACATCGCATAGGCTGCCACTGCGGCGGCCAGGATGGCCGGGCTGTGCCCGGCCTTTTTTGTGTCCCGCAGCTTTCGGGTTTGGAACGAATCCGCAGGCGTCATCGCGAGGCGGCTTTTGCCGCCGTGGCGATCCATTGCAGGCATCAGAGACTTGGCCCTGGATTGCTTCGCTTCGCTCGCAATGACGCCTATAGCCAAGCGCGCAGCATATTTCCACGCTTCCCGGCATTCATGCTTAGAAAGATACGTTTTTGCAACCAAAAGTATATACAGATACATTTACAACCGATTGGCAAGTCCTACCATTTGCCTCCCGGTGGCCAATCTTCAATGTTGTTTACGGGGAAGTATTATGATTCGCAGTGTCTTGTTGGGTGCAGCCGGCGTAGTTGCGCTCATGTCACCGGCCGCCGCGGCCGATATCTACGCTCCAACCACAGTTTATAAAGACATACCTGTCGCCGTGCCGGTCACGGCCTGGACCGGGTTCTACCTCGGCATAAACGGCGGCTATGGCGGCAGCGACGGCCTCCGTTTCAGGAACGATACGTTCTGGGCCGGCGAACTCCCGCCAGATAACAATCTTCACAGGGTCTTTGGCACCACGGACCTCAGCGGCGGTTTCGGCGGCGGCCAGATCGGATATAATCTCCAAAGCGGCGCCTTCGTCTATGGCATCGAGGCCGATATTCAGGGCTCCGGCATGACAGGCCGTGGAACTCGCTCGGAGGTTGCGCCTGCCGCGGACCCCTTCCTTTACCGCCTCAACACCGCCGGCGTGGATGTGAATTATTTCGGCACCGTGCGCGCCCGCCTCGGCTATGCCTTCGGCGGCACGCTCATTTATGCCACCGGCGGCTTCGCCTATGGCGGCGTTGACACGACGTTCACATATGCTGACGAAGATATTAACAACGTCAGGTTCGCCGCTAGAGCCACGAATTCGGATACTCAAACGGGCTGGACCGTGGGTGGCGGCATCGAAGTCAAGCTCAGCCCGTCATGGTCGCTGAAGGGAGAGTATCAATTCGTCGATCTTGGATCGTTTTCGGACACCCGCCCGCTCATCGTCCCAGACAACGTCTGGCGCCCATACGACACTCTCAGGCACGAGTCGGACGTCGAGTTTCACACTGTCCGCGTCGGCTTGAACTATTCCTTCACCACCGTCTACGAACCGCTCCCGCTGAAGTAGCTCCAGCATTGCCATGCCGGGACAACGGCGCCTCCGGGCGCCGTTTTTCTTTTTAACTACCCGCACACTGCCGGGTGTGAGCGGAGTTGCAGGCCTGCAACAAGCCGCCCGGATAACATCCAACTCTACCGGAAATCGCTTCCGCTAACCTCGCCGGGCAGCTAAAGCTAGGGGTAGTAACGGGCAATCAGTTTGGGCTTACGATGGTGGGGATTCAATCCATGCGTCACGTTGTTTTCGGTCTTGTGAGTGCACTTGCGCTTGACGCTTCTGCACATGCCGCCGATATGTACCGCGCGCCGGAAGGCGGCGGCGGTTATAAGGATGACTATGTTCCCGCCGCACCCTGGACGGGCTTCTATCTCGGCGTGAATGGCGGCTACGGTTGGGCTGCTAGCA
>CAZCIF010000228.1:0-5526 GCA_964498645.1 uncultured Rhodomicrobium sp.
CAAGCTTGGCGAGTTGAACGATGCCGATGAGATTTTCTCGAAGCTCATGGGCGATGTGGTGGAGCCCCGGCGCGAGTTCATTCAGGCAAACGCGCTCTCGGTGGCGAACCTCGATATTTGAGGCCACTGCGAAAACCTCGACCTTCCGTCCCTCACCCCAACCCCCTCCCATGGGAGAGGGAATCCTCCATGGCTGCAGCAGCGTCCCCCGCCACAACGGCGCAAAAAAGCGCGGCTCTCCGCCGCGCTTTCTGATGGGACTTTTTCAGGTGACTACTTACTTAAGAGGTGTGTAGCCGCCGAAGCGATAGCCGATACCGGCGCCGACGATGATCGGGTCGATATCGACATGCGTGGTGACACGGGCGCCACCCAGCGGGATCACATTGACCGAGGCGTCGGTGTCGAGCCAGAGCTTCTTGAAATCGACGTTGAGGAACCAGTTGCCGGCGAGCTTATAGTCGAAGCCGGCCTGCAGCGCGAAGCCCCAATTGTTGTCGAGCTTGAAGTTGCTATAATTGTGCCCGTCATTCTCGCCGAAGAAGACGGTATAGTTCACGCCAGCGCCAACATAAGGTTTAAACGCCGAGCCCAAGTCAAAGTGGTATTGCAGCGTGAGCGTGGGAGGAAGCAGCCAAACATCGGCAACCTTACCAAGTCCGGTGATCGTACCCCTGCCATTGACAGTGTGAGGCGTAACGGCAGCGATCAACTCCGCAGCGATGTTCTTTGTGAAGAAGTAGGTAAAATCGACCTCAGGGACGACACTCGACGTGATGGAAACGTCCGCGCCGGGAATCACGCCTTGGACTAACGGGCTCCAATCGCTTGAAGAGTCCTGCGGGATCACGCCTAGGCCCCGCACGCGCACGAAAATATCGCCGGGCTGCGTCCAAGACTCGGCCATAGCCGGAACATCCTTGTAGCCGCCCCCATATGGAGCGCCAAGATCAGCTGCTTGTACGCCCGATGCTACCAAAAGCCCCGCGAATGCGGCCGCTTTGATAAAACCTTTCATGATAGCCCCCAAATGCCGGAGTTTCCTGTTCTGATCTTGCGAATCTTGTCCGCGACCGCTTGTGAGCATCCATAGTTCGCTTGAGCGCTATTTGACTTTTATCAAATCCTGCAAGGTATCGTTCATATCGGAACGGGTTGTGGCGCGAATGACACAACCTATCGTGCTAGTGCCCGCCGCACACTCAAAGCGTCTTCGCCCATCGCGAATGTTGATTGCTAGGTGCTGCTCCCGTACTCTTTAAACAAGCAAGCCGTTACTGGGAGAGCGCCATGCGCCAAATCGGTCATTTTATCGGCGGCAAGGAGGTTGAGGGAAGGTCTGAGCGGTTCGCGGATGTCTTTGCCCCGCATACCGGAGAAGTCCAAGCGCGTGTGGCCCTTGCAAGCGCTGAGGAAGTAAGCGAGGCCGTCGCCAATGCGAAGGAGGCGCAACCCACCTGGGCGGCACAGAATCCTCAGCGGCGTGCCCGCGTCATGATGAAGTTTCTTGAGATCATCGCCAAGGAGATGACACCGCTCGCTGAGCTCCTATCCTCCGAACACGGAAAAACGGTTGCCGACAGCATCGGCGATATCCAGCGCGGCCTCGAAGTGGTGGAATTCGCAATCGGCGTTCCGCATCTCATGAAGGGCGAGTACACCGATGGGGCCGGGCCCGGCATCGACATCTATTCGATGCGCCAGCCGCTCGGCGTCGTCGCGGGGATTACCCCATTCAACTTTCCGGCCATGATTCCGCTCTGGAAGGCGGCGCCGGCGATTGCTTGCGGGAATGCCTTCATCCTGAAGCCATCCGAGCGCGACCCAAGCGTGCCGGTGCGCATCGCGCAAATCTTCATGGAAGCGGGCCTGCCCGCCGGCATCTTCAACGTTGTGAACGGCGATAAAGAGGCCGTGGATGCGATTTTGTCGCATCCCGATATCCAGGCTATCGGCTTCGTCGGATCGACCGCGATCGCGCATTATGTCTATGCCACCGGCACAGCGCATGGGAAGCGCGTTCAGGCTTTCGGCGGCGCGAAGAACCACATGATCGTCATGCCCGACGCCGACATGAACCGGGCCGCCGATGCGCTCATTGGCGCGGGCTATGGCTCGGCGGGCGAGCGGTGCATGGCGATTTCGGTGGCGGTGCCGGTCGGCGAAGAGACGGCGAACCGTCTTGTTGAGAAGCTCATCCCGCGCGTGGAGGGCTTGAAGGTTGCGCCCTACACCGACGAAAAAGCGGACCTCGGTCCACTCGTGACCGCGGCGGCTCTCAAGCGTGTGAAGGAGCTTGTGCAATCTGGGGTCGATGAGGGCGCCAAGCTCGTGGCCGATGGCCGCGGTTTTCAAATGCAGGGCTATGAGAAAGGCTACTTCATGGGCGGCTGCCTGTTCGACCATGTGAAGCCCAGCATGCGCATTTACATGGAGGAGATCTTTGGGCCCGTACTTTGCGTTGTCCGTGCGCACGATTATGAAGAGGGCCTCGCACTCGCGAGCGGTAACGAATATGGCAACGGCGTCGCGATCTTCACGCGCGACGGCGATACGGCGCGCGATTTCGCTTCGCGGGTGAATGTGGGCATGGTGGGGATCAATGTGCCGATCCCGGTGCCCCTCGCCTACCACACCTTCGGCGGCTGGAAGAAGTCCATGTTCGGCGATCTCAATCAGCACGGCCCGGACTCGATCCGCTTCTACACGAAGACGAAAACGGTCACCTCACGCTGGCCGGGCGGAGTGAAGGAGGGCGCGGAGTTCGCTATTCCAACGATGAAATAGGCGCATGCGCCGGCGCGATGATAGTCCAGCGGCATTGAGCCGGCTATTGAAGGCCGAATTCGCCGGCCATGCGAATCAATTCCGCTGACGTTTTGAGGCCGAGCCGCTTCACCGCGTGCGCCCGGTGCGCCTCCACGGTTTTTTGACTAATCCGCAACTCATGCGCGATGACCTTATTGGAATAGCCGCTGACGACAAGCTTTACGACTTCACGTTCGCGCGCCGTCAGTCTGCTTAGCGGGTTCTGATCAGCTTCCGCAGGCGCCACTTCCAATCGCGTCAGCCTGGACGCCGAAGTCAGAATTTTCTTGATTTCCCCGAAAAGCGCGCCCTTGCCGGTCAAACCATGGGCCTCGCCGTGAAGAGTTTCCTCGGCGATCCTCTGTATCCGGCGCTGACCGATTGCGGCTTTCTCCTGCTGCAGAGGCTCGTTCAGATGAAACAGCAGGATATATCCGTTGAATTTCCGGTCCCAAATTACATGGATCGACACCTTTCTTGAATCCTCAAGACGGGTCATCACAGCCGCACGCGGAATGGTGATCTTGGCGCGCTCAGAAGCCTTCATCGCGCTCAATTCGCTTTGCATCCCGAATAGCACGGGCGAGTGAGTGCACAACGGCTCATTGAGCACCAAGCCGTCTGCCAAAGCCCCTCGCTTCATACTGACGGCCTGAGACGCGTCTGCCAAGCCAAGGCCTAGCACCCCGGATTCAAACAGGGAGTCGATTGCCATGCTTTGAATGAGATCTTCTTCCTTCATGACTAAAAGCCACAAGTTGCGCAGTACTTCCCCAAGGACACAAAAGCGTCCAGAACCTGATATCCCGTAGCCGCACTGGTCCAAATAGTATCAATTCCGGCTGTGTAGGCACCAACAAAGCCGGGCGGCCTTTCGCCCAGGAGAAGGTCAATCTTGTTTACAACAAGAACCGCTGGCCGACCTGGCAGATTTCGCTCGAAACCTTCAGCAATGCTAAGCGAGGTCTTATGGGTCCCTGCGCGTGTTACATCCGAGACAATACAGGCCCCCCCGGCGCCTTTCAGATAGACGTGGTTGAACATCGCAGCGCCCAAGTCACCGTCGACATCCCAGAGGAAAAAATCAATGTCACGATCGAGATGAGTTTTCTCCTGCGGCAGGCGATAGGAGTAAATATCGACACCGATCGTTGCCTTGTAACTGATATCGAACGCGTCGAAAACAAGGCGGCGGACGATGGACGTTTTCCCAACGCCAATCTCACCCAGCATCATGATCTTTATTGCGGTGTTACTCATTCTTCGTGTCAGTTGGTATATATGCCACACCCGGCCTAGCGCTTCGGCGTTAGCACTTGGCTCACCACACTATTGACACCGCCAAGGGCCGACGATGTTACGGAGCCAAGAGATTCCGTGACCGCCGGATTGATGGTCCTTGCCGCCCCGGCCACATCGCTAGCTGCGGCGTCCACGGCACCAAGCGCAGCCCCGGAAATATTTCCAACCGGGTTAGCCCCGTCAGTTACAGTTGGTGTCAGACTCTCACCAGCTCCGAAGCGGGATAAGATCGTGTCTCCATTGCTGTTGGTGGAAAAGAGCCCGACGCGGACGCCTTGACCGGTTACCGTGACAGGAATTCGCGGCAGGAGATAACCGGGCGGGATGTTTCCCGGCGCGGCATATGCGGCGGGAGGCAGAGCCGGAAAATCGGCATGTTGCAAGGCGCCGGCCTTAATGCCAGCGACCTGGTCGAAATCGGGCAGGCTTGAAAGCGCCGAGACCACAATTTTATCGGCGGCGGAAATGGGCGCGGCTGTCAGGGTATGAGTTCCTCCCGCCGCCAGAGGCAGCTGCGAAAGCGAGTTACGTATGAGCGCCGTGGATGAAGCCAATGTCTTGACAACGGGCGCCGTACTTTTTTCCGCTATGTTTACTGCGCTTCCCAATATTTGAGCATTAAGCGCGCTGATCGCAGCTAACGCATTCTGGGTTTGGGACAGCGTTGCCGAGAGCAACTCGGCAGGCACGGCGAAAAGAAACTGCTCCGTTAGCGTCACGCCAGCTAGCGCACTTTTGATGCTGTCTGTGAGTGCGTCCGCTGCCATTTGCGACGGCATAACGCCGCTGAGCTGGATAACCTTGCCGCCCTTGGAGACATCCACTTGAATCTGGGATGGCACCACGCCCTTCGTCGAAGCAACGATGTCCATCACGCGGCGCTTGATCTCATCCGCCTTCGCCTTCTGGATAACCGCGTTCCCGATAAGGGTGAACCCGGTGAGGGCAAGCGCGCAGAGAGCTGCATAGGCGAAAGCCGGCCGGTGAAGCGGCATACCATCCGGCGTCATATTCGCATCGAGAAGGCTTTTCTTGAGACTTGCGGCGACTTCAGCCGCTATCCCCTGCGCTTCCGAGCCGGCCATTGCGGCAGAAGCACAACTAAATGTCTTTTCAAGCGCCTTTCTTAGAATCAAGTCGATATGGCGATCGAGTTGGCGGCTGCCGGGCCCGCTGCATTTCACCGCCAGGATATAGGCAGGCGTTGCGCGCAAATGAACGTGAGAGCCTCCGAGATCAAGTGTACGAAGCCCGCCGTTTTCGCTTACCAGCGCTTCATTCGCGAACTCATTGATTGCCGCGAGCATGCCCGCGATCATACCCTGCTGGCCTGCTTTGCCGTTCTCCTTGCGATTCAATTCCTGACCGGTCCATTGATCGAGCACGAGACCGGCGCCCCTTTTAATGAGCAGGACT
>CAZCIF010000229.1:0-5521 GCA_964498645.1 uncultured Rhodomicrobium sp.
GCGGCATCCGGGGCATGGCGCTGAACCTCGAAGCCGATAATGTCGGTGTCGTGATTTTCGGCGAAGACAGGTCCATTAAAGAGGGTGACACCGTCAAACGGACAGGCGCCATCGTGGAGGTGCCGGTCGGCAAGGGCCTCCTCGGACGGGTCGTGGACGGTCTCGGCAATCCGATCGACGGAAAAGGCCCGATACAGGGCCAGGAGAAGAAGCGGGTGGATGTGAAGGCCCCCGGCATTCTCCCGCGCGAAAGCGTGAAGGAGCCCATGCAGACCGGTCTCAAGGCTATCGATGCCTTGATCCCGATTGGGCGCGGGCAGCGCGAGCTCATCATCGGAGACCGCCAAACGGGTAAGACGGCCGTTGCCCTGGACGCAATCCTAAATCAGAAATCGGTCAATGCCACCGGCGATGAGAGCCAGAAGCTCTATTGCATCTACGTCGCCGTCGGCCAAAAGCGCTCAACGGTTGCACAATTCGTGAAGGTGCTCGAGGAAAACGGCGCGCTCGAATATTCGATTGTCGTCGCGGCCACCGCTTCCGATCCTGCACCCATGCAGTTTATCGCTCCATATACGGGCTGCACCATGGGCGAATATTTCCGCGACAACGGAATGCATGCGCTCATCATTTACGACGACCTTTCCAAGCAAGCAGTGGCCTATCGCCAGATGTCGCTGCTCCTTCGCCGCCCGCCGGGACGCGAGGCTTATCCCGGCGACGTGTTTTATTTGCATTCCCGGCTTCTTGAGCGCGCCGCGAAGCTTAACAGCGATCACGGTTCGGGTTCGCTGACGGCGCTGCCGGTCGTGGAGACGCAAGCAAACGACGTGTCGGCCTACATCCCGACGAACGTGATCTCGATCACCGACGGCCAGATCTTCCTTGAGACCGATCTCTTCTATCAAGGTATCCGGCCTGCTGTGAACGTCGGTATCTCGGTGTCGCGCGTTGGCTCCTCGGCGCAGATCAAAGCCATGAAGCAGGTTGCGGGCGCCATCAAAGGCGAGCTTGCCCAATACCGCGAGATGGCTGCCTTCGCGCAATTCGGATCCGACCTCGACGCCGCGACGCAGAAGCTTCTGGCCCGCGGTTCCCGCCTGACCGAGCTTCTGAAGCAACCCCAATTCTCGCCTCTGAAGGTCGAGGAGCAAGTGGTGGTGATTTACGCGGGCACCCGTGGCTTCCTGGATGCAATCCCGGTTGCTAAGGTCGGCGATTTCGAGCGTGAATTCCTGACGATCATGCGCAATGACCACATGGATGTGCTGGACGCGATCCGCACGTCGAAGCAGCTTGCGCCGGATACGGAAACGAAGCTTAAGGGCATCCTAGAGACGTTCGCCAAGCGGTTTGCGGCGTAATCCGGGGCTGCGGAGAAACAAATGGCCAGCCTGAAGGACCTTCGAGCGCGCATCTCGTCGGTGAAAGCGACGCGGAAAATTACAAAGGCCATGCAAATGGTGGCCGCCGCGAAGCTTCGCCGCGCGCAGGATCAAGCCCAAGCCGCGCGGCCTTACGCCGAGCGCCTCGAAAAGATATTGAGCCGCCTGGGCGCGCGCGTCGCTCCTTCGGCGGCGTCGTCCCAGCTCCTGACTGGGACGGGACGCGACGATACGCATCTTGTGATCGTCGCGACGGGCGAACGCGGATTAGCGGGCGCGTTCAATACCAATATTGCCAGGCTAGCGCGCTATCACGTGCGCCGCCTGCAGGCGGAGGGCAAGACCGTCAAGATCATGACGGTCGGCCGCAAAGGCGCCGATCAGCTCCGGCGGGACTTCGGCAAGATCATGATCGACCATGTTGACCTGCGCAGCGTGCGGCAGCTCGGCTATGTGCACGCGCTCGACATCGCACAACGCGTTCTTAAGCGTTTCGATGAAGGCGAGTTCGATGTTGCGACGCTCTTCTTCTCGCAGTTTGAGAATATCATCACTCAAAAGCCGCGTTCGACGCAGCTTATTCCGGTCAAGCTTCCCGAAGGCAAGGAAGCGCCGGCCGATGCGTCCAACGCGATCTACGAATTCGAGCCCAATGAGGAAGACATTCTGCGCGAGCTCCTTCCGAGGAACGTGGCTACGCAAATCTTTCGCGCACTCCTCGAAAATAACGCTGGGTTCTATGCCTCGCAAATGACCGCGATGGATAATGCGACACGCAACGCAGGCGACATGGTCGACCGGCTTACGATGAAGTATAATCGCACGCGGCAAGCCATGATTACAAAAGAACTGATCGAAATCATATCGGGAGCGGAGGCTGTATAGGCTCGTGAAGCTTATAACTGGGTGAGTAATAGCCGCGTCATGAAGAAGCACGAAAGGACCTTGCCTCATCCGGTTGCCGCGTGTGCAATGTGGGTGGAGATGTGGATGGCTTGGAGCGCCGCCTGTATGTGGTGGCTGCCTAAGCCGCCTCTTCGCCATCACGAAGGCGAGGCCTGGAAGGGGCAGCCGGAAGCCGAAGCAAAAATCCTGGGCGCATCTCCCGCACTTTCTGCTTTCACCAGGTCCGGAATAGAGATCGCTCCAGACGTGCTATTTGACGGGGATGTGGCGGACGAGCTGGAGGAAGAAGACGATTTCGAGGCGCTGCCGGAAGAATTGGATGAATACGATACCGATGCGCCTAGCAATGCGGCAAACAACCCGCGCGTCTTGGCCGCGGCGGACGGACTCCTGCCGGCGGTTGTTTTTGGCGACGTTCCATCATATGCAGATGATGGCAGCGATTTAGAAACTTACGCTTCGGATGCCGCACCGCATGACAGCGGGATGGAGTGGAGCCGCGAGGCGAGTTTGAGTGCGGCGGCTTTGGACAGCGCAGATATGCGGGAACCGCCGGGCATCTTAACGGACTTTGGACAGGTTTTAGGGAAGAGAGAGATGAGCGATAGACGAGTCGGCCGCGTTAGACAGGTTACCGGAGCTGTTGTTGACGTACAGTTCGACGGCCCGCTGCCAGCGATTTTGAATGCGCTTGAGACGCAAAACCAAGGCAACCGGCTTGTCTTGGAAGTAGCTCAGCATCTGGGCGAGAACACCGTCCGCACCATCGCCATGGACACGACCGAAGGCCTCGTTCGCGGACAGGAGGTCACCGACACCGGCGAAGCGATCGCGGTGCCGGTGGGTGAAGAAACGCTCGGCCGCATCATGAACGTGATCGGCGAGCCGATCGACGAGGCAGGCCCGGTTAAGTCGAACCAGCGCCGCCCTATCCACGCTTCCGCGCCGGAATTCATCGAGCAATCGACGGACGTCGAGGTGCTCGTCACTGGCATCAAGGTCGTGGATCTGCTCGCCCCCTACTCGAAAGGCGGTAAGGTGGGACTCTTCGGCGGTGCTGGCGTCGGCAAGACGGTGCTCATTCAGGAACTGATCAATAATATCGCCAAGGCTCACGGCGGCTACTCCGTGTTCGCGGGCGTGGGCGAGCGCACGCGCGAAGGCAACGACCTCTACCACGAAATGATCGAATCCGGCGTGAACAAGGACCCGCACAAGACCGGCTCGGCGGCGGGTTCGAAATGCGCGCTGATCTTCGGCCAGATGAACGAGCCGCCCGGCGCCCGCGCCCGCGTCGGCCTGACCGGCCTGACCGTCGCCGAGTATTTCCGCGATCAGGGCCAGGACGTGCTGTTCTTCGTGGATAATATCTTCCGCTTCACCCAGGCCGGCTCGGAAGTGTCCGCCCTTCTCGGCCGCATTCCTTCAGCCGTGGGATATCAGCCGACGCTCGCCACCGACATGGGCGCGCTTCAGGAGCGCATCACCTCCACGGCGAAGGGCTCGATCACGTCCGTGCAAGCAATCTACGTTCCTGCCGACGACTTGACCGACCCCGCGCCGGCAACGTCCTTCGCTCACTTGGACGCGACGACCGTGCTTTCGCGGTCCATTGCTGAAAAGGGAATCTACCCCGCTGTGGACCCGCTCGACTCGACGAGCCGCGCCCTTGAGCCGCGCATCGTGGGCGAGGAGCACTATCAGGTCGCCCGCCAGGTGCAGTCCATCCTGCAACGTTACAAGGCGCTCCAGGACATCATCGCGATCCTCGGCATGGACGAGCTTTCGGAAGAGGACAAGCGCATCGTGGGCCGCGCCCGCAAAATCGAGCGGTTCCTCTCGCAGCCCTTCCATGTGGCGGAAGTTTTCACGGGCAAGCCGGGCGTCCTGGTTGACGTGAAGGATACGGTGAAGGGCTTCAAAGGCCTTTGCAACGGGGACTACGATCATCTGCCGGAGCAAGCCTTCTACATGGTCGGCACTATCGACGAGGCCATCAAGAAAGCCGAAGAGCTCGCTGCAGCGGCCTAAGAGCTGCTGTCTGGGCCGGGCATGTGCCCGGCCATTCCATAGGAATTTTCATTTAACGCCAATGGGCGAATCAGATGGCTGAAACCTTTCACTTCGAACTTGTTTCTCCCGAGCGGCAGCTTATCTCGGGCGATGTCGCCGAGGCCGTTATTCCTGGGCAGGAAGGCGATTTCGCCGCTCTGCCAAATCATGCTTTGCTGATTGCACAGCTCCGCCCCGGCATTCTCACAACGAGGTCCACGGGCGGCGAGGAAAAGCACTTTTATTTGCGCGGCGGCTTCGCTGATGTTGGGCCCGGCGAGACCGTCGTGATTGCTGAATATGCAGTGGCGCTCGAAGATTTCTCCTCCGCGATGCTTGCGGACGAGATCGCGCAGGCGCAGCAAACCTTTGATGAAGCCCATGACGATGAGAGCCGATTATCGGCCCAGGACCGTCTTGAGCGGCTGCAATCCTTGCAGCCACGCCTTGCGAGCTAAAGCAAGCGCAAGCGATATAGTCGTTCCATATCCCGTGCTTGCGCAGCTTAGCTCAACGCCCCTCATCCTGTCCTTCTCCCCAGGGGAGAAGGGACGCCTGAACAGGGCACAGAGCGTGCAGCACCGTTCCCTCCGTACTACGTCCCGTGGCCGGCGCTGTATCCGCATAGATCGGTGAATTACTGCACGACCGCTACAGGCTGCCCCGGTTCGGATGCTTTGACGAGGCGGCCTTGCCCGGCAAGATTGATCTCGCCAGCGTTGCTTGCCGTTTCGCCCGTACCCATGCTTTCGGCTTTGGCGGGCACGGCCCCGGAGTTTTGCGGCGCGCGTTCCTTCGCTGCATCGGTGGCCACGGCGTTGACATCCAGACCTTTAGCTTCCACTGCGGTATTGGCTTTCCAGTCATCCGGCTTTTCTCCGGCCATCGCCTCCCCTGCGAGATTGGCGCCTAGGAACCAGGCTTGGACCCCTTTAGGGAATAATGCAGCTTGGGCCACTTCTTTTGCCTGGATTTCATCTTTCAGTTTGTTTGAAACTCTCTTGACGGCGTTTTCCGCCTCATCGCGGCCAAGCTCGGCAGTTTGCCGCGCTTTTGTCTCTTGAGCGAGTTGCTCCTTCATCGTTTGCAGTTCAGCCCTCACGTTCACGAGCGCCGCCTCTACGGCTTGCCGCCCTTTCGCTTCTTGCGCAAGGTTGCTGGAGGCCGTTAACAGCTGA
>CAZCIF010000230.1:0-5511 GCA_964498645.1 uncultured Rhodomicrobium sp.
GAGCCCTATCAACGGGTTGAGCCTCATGGTGAGCCTGTCGAACCATGGGCCGCATGCTTTTTCCGTAGCCCTGCTATTGCACTTCCAGCACGATGCGGCCGCGAATCTTGCCCGCGAGGATTTGCGGCGCAAGCTCCAGCACATCCTTCCAGGACCTGGTTTGCGTCATCGAGGCGAGCTTTTGACGGTCGAGGTCTTGGGAGAGCCGCGCCCAGGCCTGAAGCCGCTTTTGTTTCGGCGCCATAACCGAATCGATGCCGGCCAGGGTCACGCCGCGCAAGATGAAGGGCGCCACGCTTGCGGGTAGGTCCATGCCCTGGGCAAGTCCGCAAGCCGCAACAGCCCCGCCATATTTGGTCTGGGCCAACACGTTCGCGAGCGTGTGGCTTCCAGCGGTGTCGATAGCGCCTGCCCAGCGTTCACGCCCGAGCGGCTTACCCGGATTGGAGAGTTCCTGCCGCGCAACAATTTCAGACGCGCCTAAACCCCGCAGATAGGCCTCTTCCTCCGGCCGCCCCGTGGAGGCCAGCACGGTGAAGCCAAGCTTCGACAGGAGCGCGATGGCGACGCTTCCAACCCCGCCCGCCGCACCGGTAACGAGCACAGGCCCCTTGGCCGGAACAATATCGTGCGCCTCGAGCGCCATAACGCACAGCATTGCGGTGTAGCCCGCCGTTCCGATCGCCATTGCTTCCGCGCGCGTAAGCCCCGGGGGAAGCGGAACGAGCCAATCGCCCTTCACGCGCGAGAACTGAGCATAGCCGCCAAGATGCGTCTCGCCCGTGCCCCAGCCATTGAGCACAACCTCGTCGCCTGGCTTGAATTCCAGATGGGAGGAGGCTTCGGCAATGCCCGCAAAATCGATACCCGGAACCACCGGCGCCTTGCCCGTGATGGCAAGCCCGTCCTTATAATTGATCGTGGAGTGGGTCACGCGCACGGTGACATTCCCCTCCATGAAATCCGCCTCGGTGAGTTGGCTCCATGCCGCGTTTTGCCCCGCTTCGGTTTTCGTCAGAAGAAGCGCTTCGAACTGTCTTGGCATGGCCGAATCACCTGAGCGAAAAAAGAAGCGCTATGCGGGAGATGAAATAGCATGCGCTTTCGCACCGGATTGTGCAAATGCGAAGATATCTGTCATGCTATTGCTACTGCAAAGGAAAACTTTGCTCGCGGCCGGCGAATACCGCAAAACTATTCTTGATCCTATCGCCGGTCTTTCGCGATGCACAATAAGAAGGACTTGCGTCCTGGAAAAAAAGCGGTGACCCTTTGGTCCTATTCCGATGCAACTCGGCTTAGATGAGGGGTGTTAGCTATGTCTTTCACGACCGGTCTCAGTCAGATCGCAACTATTCTGGCCTTTGGATTTGCAGTGGCCGTTATTCTTGGAATGATTTGACGGACGCGGTGTCAGCGCGCCGCACAAAGCCCAGGCTCGCCCAACTCGCCCGCCAGGATCTCCGCGATATGGCGAACCTCGATGGATTTGCCGTCGCGGGCTAATTTCCCGGCGATGTTCATCAAGCAGCCAAGATCGGCTCCAGTGAGAACGTCCGCTTTCGTCTCGACGGCGCGATCCATTTTCTGCGTCACCATCGCGTTCGAGATATCAGGATACTTGACGGAGAATGTCCCGCCAAAGCCGCAGCAGACCTCGCGGTCATTCATTTCGACGAGCGTAATTCCATCCAAGCTCTGCAAAAGCCTTCGCGGCTGGGCAGCCACGCCCATCTCCCGGAAGGACGAACAGGAGTCATGGTAGGTGACGCGGCGCGGATAGGCCCGGCCTGAAAAATCGACGCCGAGCACATCCGAGAGGAAGGCCGTCAGTTCGGTGACGCGGCTCGCAAAGGCCGTGGCGCGCGCATGCCATGAGGGTTCGGTGGCAGGATCGAATAAGCCTGGATAGTGCTTGCAGAGCATGCCGGCGCAAGACCCGGAGGGCACAACGATGTACGCAAAGTGCTCGAACGCCGCGATAACCTGCATGGCAATTTGCTTCGCGGCTTCCCGGTGGCCGGAATTATAGGCGGGCTGGCCGCAGCAGGTTTGCGAAGCGGGCACTTCCACATCGCAGCCCGCTTCCTCCAAAAGCTTCACGGCCGCAAAACCGGCGGAGGGCCTGAAAAGGTCGATAAGGCAGGTGACAAACAGCGCGGCCTGAACGGAAGCGCGCTCGCCGCCGGCGCGGTGAAGCATGGTCATTCCGGTCTTCCTTCTGCCCACACTCAGGCGCGTTGAAGCTAGGGTAAGCAGCGCCAAAAGGAAAGCAGGGCTTGCCAATGATCCAATGCAGGGGCTACCGCAAGCTAGCAGGTGCTGAACAGCTGGAAATCCTAGCTCCATCCTTCGACAAGCTCAGGATGAGGCCGGACATGGCAACGAGCTGAACCACATGGTGAGCCTGTCGAACCATGGCCGGATGCTTTTCAGCAGCCCGCTAAAGCACTTTGGCAGTTGCTTCCGATGCCTGCTGCACATGCTTTTTTGGAGCCCGGCGTGGCGGGGACAAGTCCAAACCTTCTTCCCAATAAGGCGAGGGACCGTAGATTGAACTCAGAAAATCCACGAAGACGCGAAGCCTCGCCGGGACGAACTGCTTGTCGGGATAGACGGCGTAGATGGCGATGCCCGGAGCCTCGCGATATTGCGGAAGAATCTGGATCAGTTTTTTCGCGATGAGGTCGTCACGGATTTGCCATATGGAGCGGAACCCAACTCCGCACCCTGCGATAAGCGCCTGATGAACGATTTCGCTGCTGTTCGTCTTGATCTCGCTCGAAAGCTTGAGCGACACGACGCCCTCGGGGCCCTGCAAGCGCCAAGCCATATTATTTTCCACAAGAACCTTGTGGCTTGAGAGGTCCGCCAGCGTCTTGGGCGTCCCATGCTCCTTCAGATAGGCAGGCGACGCGCAGAAAACGCGGCGGCACGGCGCCAGCTTTTTCGCCACTAGGCTCGAATCGTCGAGCTCGGAGATCCGGATCGCCACGTCGATGCCTTCGCGGACGATATCCATGATGTGGTCGGTCGCGATAATCTCGATGTTAAGATCGGGATATTGCTTCAGGAACTTGCCCAGATAAGGAGCGATATGCAGCCTGCTGAACGCCGTCGGAGCTGTGATTTTCAGCGAACCGCCGGCACGCTCATGGCCTGACGACACAAAGGCTTCCGCCTCCTGAACCGTCGCCAGGATCTGCACCACCCGCTCATAAAAGCCGCGGCCTGTCTCGGTGAGTTGCAGTTGCCGCGTTGTCCGGTGAAATAGCCGCGTTCCAAGCCGGGTTTCCAGATGACTTATGCGCTTGCTGACGACCGCTGGGGAAAGGTCAAGCTCACGTCCTGCCGCTGACATGCTGCCAGCAGTGACTACGCGCGCAAAAATCTCGAGGTCTGCAATCGAGGTCACAACCCCTCCTCATCAAAAGTGCCAAGTTGTATACAATTCATGCCCAAAAATGTGCAACATGATATAACTGTATAGGCAGATAAAGTGTCAAGAGTTCTTATGCGATTATAAGAAAGCTTATATTCTAGCGTAGCGGCAATTGTTCAATTTTCGTGCATTTTTCCGGAAGTCCCTTATTACAAAGAGGGGAGAAATCTGGCACTGCGAAACACGAGTCGAGCATTTTAAATGTCCCTTATTCCGATGCCCCAGACTGACGCTCTCGTACTTGGCCGCCGCAATGCGATCATTGGGGGGCTGTCCCGGGCACTTAGCCAAGGCACGCTTATTACCGACGAGGTAGGGCTTCGCGCGTTCGAAACGGACGCGTTCACCGCCTACCGCGCGGCCCCTCTTGCCGTTGTATTACCGCGCACTACGGCAGAAGTCAGCCGGGTTCTTAAATTTTGCGGTGAAAATCGGATAAGGGTGATTGCACGGGGAGCGGGGACTTCGCTTTCGGGTGGAGCGCTGCCCGCGGCGGATGCGGTAGTCATCGGCCTTTCCCGCATGAACCGGATCCTCGATGTGGATTATCTCGACCGCACGGCCACGGTCGAAGCGGGAATTACGAATCTCGCCATCTCGAATGCGGTTGCGCCAGCCCGGTTCTTTTATGCGCCCGACCCTTCGAGCCAGATCGCCTGCACGATTGGCGGCAACATCGCCATGAACTCCGGAGGCGCTCACTGCCTTAAATACGGCGTGACGTCGAATAATGTGCTCAAGGTTAAAATGGTGTTGATGAACGGCGAGATCGTCGAGCTTGGCGGCGATTATCTCGACCCGCAGGGCTACGATCTTCTCGGCCTTGCCATAGGTTCCGAGGGCCAGTTTGGGATCGTTACCGAGGTAACCGTGCGCATTCTGCGCCAAGCCCAAGGGGCGCGGCCCCTTCTTATCGGCTTCGATTCCGCTGCGTCCGCCGGCGCCTGCGTGGCCGCCATCATTGCGGACGGCGTCATTCCGGTCGCGCTCGAATTCATGGACAAAGCGGCCGTCAAGATCTGCGAGGATTTCGCGCAGGCAGGTTATCCGCTCGATGTTGAGGCGATGCTCATTGTTGAGGTCGAAGGCTCGCCCGGCGAAATTGAGGATCAAATCGGCCGTGTGAAAGAAATAGCGAGCCGCTTCGATCCCAAGACGGTGCGTGTAAGCCAAAGCGAGGAGGAAGCAGCCGCAATATGGAAAGGCCGCAAATCGGCCTTCGGCGCCGTTGGCCGCCTATCGGACTATTATTGCATGGATGGCGTCATTCCGCTCGGCAAGCTCGCGGATGTCCTGAAACAGATCGAAGGGACCGCGCACGGGCATAAGCTCAAAATTCTGAACGTCTTCCATGCGGGGGACGGCAATCTGCATCCCATCATTCTTTACAATGCCAACGATGAGCGCGAAAAGATCGCTGCGGAAAAGTGCGGCGCCGAAGTGCTGAAGCTTTGTGTGGACGCGGGCGGCTGCCTTACGGGCGAGCATGGTGTTGGAATCGAAAAGCGTGATCTCATGCGATATCAATATTCTGAGGCCGATCTCATCCAGCAGATGCGCGTGAAGGCGGCCTTCGATCCGCAGTGGCTCTTAAACCCGGGTAAGGTTTTCCCGCTCGACCTTCAGACCCGCTTTGCGGCTGGGACGCTGGAAGAAGCATGACTGATGTCTACATGCCGCACGATGAGGCGGAGCTTGCCGGGTTCCGTCGAAGCGCCAACGCCGGCAAGTCCGCGCTTGAGATTTGCGGTTTCCGGTCTAAACGCGAGGCCGGCCGGCCTACTAAACCGTCTGCGGTCATTTCCACGGCGAAGCTTAGCGGAATAACCTTGTATGAGCCGGCGGAGCTTGTCATCTCGGCAAAGGCCGGCACGCCGCTGCACGACATCGAAACTGCGCTCGCTAGGCGCGGCCAGGAACTTGCGTTCGAGCCTGCCGATTTCAGCAGGATTTACGGTGAAGATTCGCTCGCGTCGAGCCTTGGGTCCATCGCCGCCATGAACATCTCCGGCCCGAGGCGAATCCTGCGCGGCGCGGCGCGCGATCACTTGCTCGGCATCCGCGCTTTG
>CAZCIF010000231.1:0-5511 GCA_964498645.1 uncultured Rhodomicrobium sp.
AGATGATCCAGCTATTACAGTCAATGTCTGGGCATACTCGCAGGACCACAGCTTTCGTCGGTGAACAGCCAGCTTAGGTCTTCGCCGTCGGCGAGCCGCTGCGCAGGCACTTTTCCAAGCGCCGATTTCAATAGTGTCGTATCCGCCACCAATTCCGCCTGATCATGGGGCGAACGCGGCCGGGCGCCAAACCGCAGTAAGCGCGGGTCGGCATTGAGCGCGCGAGCAAGCCGCGTGACCACGTCGCGCACCGTGAGGCCGACGCCGGTACCGATATTGATGCAGGGAGGCGGATCGCTGTGGGTTGCAAGATCAAGTGCCATAGCTGCCACGTCGCTTATATGAATGAAATCCCGGATCTGCATGCCGTCGCTGAGCACGACCAGTTGACCCTTGCGAAGCGACGTGATCACGGAGGGCAGAAGCCGGCTTGCTGCCTCCCCCGGCCCATACGCACCGAAAATGCGGCCGACGACGGCCCTTACGCCCCGCTCGGGCGCGGCATGCCGGAGCCAGTTTCCGGTCTCGTGTTTCGCCCTGGCATAAGCATTTCTCGGCTGGCAAGCTATGGCTTCAGACAACCGTCCGGAAAACCCATACTCGGCCATGCTGCCGGCATAGAAGAATGTCCCGCCGTCAGCCACGACTTCCAGCAAGGCGCTAGCCATGGCCAACTCGTGCGCCGGTAGGCCATCATCCCGCGCATCTGCAAAAACCCCGCGGGACGCGAAATGAAGGACAAGGTCGAATTTGTTCTTCCCAAACCGGTCAACGACCCGCCTTCGGTCAGTCAGGTCGAGCTCGGCGCGCCGCGGAGCCGCGAAGGAAATCCCACGCCGTTCGAGTTCCCTTGAAACCCCGCGTCCGACAAAGCCACCGACGCCGGTCAGGAGAACAAGCGGACGCGACATCAGGCTGCTTCCAGCCTGCCGCTGGACCGGCTGTAGATCGACGCCAGCCTTTGCGCGATGACATCCCAGTCGAAGTTCCCGATCACTGCGGCGCGGCCCCTATCACCCATCATGCACAATTCCTGCCGGGAACATCGCATAAGCTTGGCCAGCCCCCGTGTGATGGCTTCCAGTTCATCGGGGACCACCAGACCGGCTTTCCATTCGGTTTCGACCCCCGGCAGGTGGCACCGGTCGGTGATGAGTACCGGCAGGCCGAGCGCCATTGCCTCAAGAATGGCCATTGAAAACCCCTCCTGGTGCGAGGGGAGAACAAAGATATCAGCCTTTCGGAAAACAGAGCGGGCGGCAGGCCCGACCAATTCGGTAATAAAGACAACACGTTCGTCAAGTCCGGAACTGCCGATCCTTTCCCTGAGTTCCTGTTCGTAGCGGCCGTCCTGGGCAATACCCGCGATCAACAGGCCCGCCCCGGGCATTTCAGGCGCGATGGAAATGAATGCATCCAGGAGAAGGTCCAATCCCTTTTTCGGATGAACGCGGCTGAAATAGAGAATTGTCCTTTCCCAACTGGCCAATTCGGGATGGGCTTTGATCAGCGGGCCGGCATCCGGCAGCTTTTCGCGGTCCAGTTGCGCAGCGTGAATGCCGTTCGGCAGGACAACGGCATTGGTGTCAACGAAGTCATGCCCCTCGGCCCGTTCATCTTCCGTGCCATAGATAATGGCGTCGGCGCCGCGCAGCATGGTTCCGGTCTTCAACCATCGCAGCGCCAGTTGCTTTTTCCAACGCGACTGGCGGATCGACCAGTGGTCCAGCATGCCGTGGGCAGATATGAAAAAGGGGCGTCCGGCCTTGCGTGCAAGCTCGTGCAAATCCGCCAAGCATCCTTCCCATATTCCATGTACATGCACGGCATCGAAATCCGTGACTCTTGGCGCAAGAAACGCCTTCATTGCCGGACTGCCGCCCAGGAATGACGGGAAGCCGGGCGTGAAAAGCCGTATCGTAACGGCTTCGGACGCCAGTTCAGGGAAGGTTTCAAGGATACCGTTGACCGAACTGCCAGTCTCCGAAAGGGCGGCAATCGTCACACGGTGCCCTTGGCGGGCCAGCGCTGCCGCGCTGCCCGCCACAACCCTTGGCGGTCCGCCATTGCTGGCGCTCATGCTTCTGGTCGCTAGAAGGATGTTCACGTCAATACGCCATCTTTCGGCTGGAGACATGCCCATGCAATGCCGGCGGTGGCGGCATCGGCGACATAACGATCAATTTGGTCAATCGTCATGGCATTCATGCCGGTGGAGGCATGACGCGTAAACTCCCGGTACCATACCGCGGTTTCGGCGACCGACCGGTCGAAACCCCAGACCGGACGCCATTCCAGAAGCTGAATTGCCTTGTCGCAATTGAGGCTGAGCGTGCTCGCCTCCTTGGGCGCGTGCGGTTTGTGTATGTTGCGCCATTCACCGCCGCCCCAAAGCGCGACAATCCCATCTACAAGATCGCTGACCTGCCTGACCCCGTCCATGGGCGGCCCAAAATTCCAGCCGCTGTCAAACTTTCGGCCCTTCCATCCATTGGCGAGAACCGCACCGAGCCATAAGTATCCCGACAACGGCTCCAATACGTGCTGCCAGGGCCTTGTCGCCGCCGGATGGCGGACATTGACGGGTTTCCCCTCCATGAGAGCTGTCACGCA
The DNA here is from genome assembly GCA_964498645.1 of uncultured Rhodomicrobium sp. Taxonomy (GTDB): domain Bacteria; phylum Pseudomonadota; class Alphaproteobacteria; order Rhizobiales; family Rhodomicrobiaceae; genus Rhodomicrobium. The sequence goes on from CAZCIF010000231.1 coordinate 2,614, forward strand.
GTCGGGGACGATGCGGTCAGCCGCCCAGTCGCCACCGCCAATCACGTTTCCCGCGCGAGCACTGGCAAGGCGCACCGGACTGCCTGGCGCCGAGAAATAGCTCTGGCGCCACGAATGGATGACCAGTTCGGCCGCCCCCTTGCTCATGCTGTAAGGGTCGCTGCCACCCATTGGATCGCATTCGCGAAAGCCCCATATGGACCCGTCATTAGCGTAGCATTTATCGGAAGTGATCGCCACAACGGCGCATTCGCAGCCTGCTGCGCGCACCGCTTCAAGGACGTTCGCTGTGCCAAGCACGTTGGTCTGAAGGGTTTGGAGCGGGGTGGCATAGGATAGACGCACCAGTGGTTGCGCTGCCAGATGAAACACAGTCTGGAAATCGCCTGCAGCGACGAATTGCCGAATGGCATCTGCGTCATTGATGTCGCCGAAATGATGATCGCACACCGAAGCGGCATCAGCCAATTCGAAGAGGGATGGCCGGGTCGGGATATCGATCGACCATCCCGTTACGTTGGCGCCGAGGCGGTTCAGCCACAGGGTGAGCCAACTACCCTTGAAACCGGTATGGCCGGTAACGAGCACTCTGCGCCCGCGATAGTGGTCCGCGAAACTCATGCGTCGATATCCGCTTTGGCAGGGCCGCCTGCCCATGGCGCGGTGCCTTGCGACCACAACGTGTTAAGCAATTCCCAGTCCCGCATTGTATCCATGCACTGCCAGAAGCCAGAATGCCGGTACAGCATCATCTCACCGGCTGCAGCAGCCCGTTCGAAGGGTTCACGCTCCAGCATGACATCGTCAGCGCAAGGCGCGATGAACCGTTCTGCAAAGTCTCGCCGGACAACCATGAAACCGCCATTGATGTAGCGGTCACCGGCCACCGGCTTTTCCGCCCATTCAGTGATATTATCGCCTTCAAGACCGATTTCCCCGAAACGGCCGGGCGGTATGACACCCGTCATCGTGAGGCCCTTGCCATGGCTTTCATGAAACCGGAGAAGAGTTTCGAGATTCACATCAGCAAGGCCATCGCCATAGGTCAGCATGAAGGAACCGTCTTCCGGCAGATGTTTCAGCGAGCGTCTTATGCGTCCAGCGGTCATCGTGTCGGGCCCCGTCTCGGCAATCGTTATGAGCCAGTCATCGACCGCGTCGCTGCCGTGGAGACGGGTCTCGCTGCGCCCCAGATCGATGGTTAAATCGGCGTGGCGTTCACGGAAATTCAGGAAATAGCTCTTGATCGCCCAGCTCAGGTGCCCTGCGCAAAGCACGAATTCCCGGTGCCCGAACCGGCTGTAATACCGCATGATGTGCAGAAGGATTGGTTCACTGCCAATATCCGCCATGGGCTTCGGAATGAGATTGCCGGTAAGCTCCCCCAATCGCGTTCCTTTCCCGCCACAAAGGATAATAGTCTTCATTCCAATATCCTTTCCGAAAATCCATTTTTCACCGCGATCACTGTTTCGAGGCCTGTTCCCTGCAGACCGATCCGGTCTCGACGTCGCGGCGCGCTACCGCGCCGAAACCGACAACGCCCCGCTCGTGCACTGTCACGCCCGGGGCGAGCCGCGCCGCCATGGCGCAAACCCATGCTGAATCGGCGATGATGATCGGTTTTGTAACAACATCGAAAGCCTCGCATGACCAGTCATGGCTGCCGGTGCACAGATAGCAGCCCAGGGAAAATGACTGTTACAGCATCGCCGAAAGATCGTGCCACATCACCGCTTCCATCGGTGGAACCATCATCGACAACGATGATTTCGTCAGCCTGCTTCGTTAGCGTGGATTTCGCGACGTGGCGAGAATGATCCTTCCCACTCCGGTCAGGATACGACGATCTCCGCGTCGTGCTACCTTCTCTGCCGCGGCTCGCCTTCCTCCAGTGCTACGGGAAACGGACATATCGAGTGTCACCAACACACGCCGTCGTGTGGATTTTCTATTTCCGGAAAAAGTGTTAGAGTGATAGCGGCGCCTCATGCAGAGGCGTGGATTGAAACTATCAAGTCATTTACTGAAAAAGAGTTTTTCGAGTCGTCCTTCACGCAGGGTGTGGATTGAAACATGCCCATGGGAATTAGAACGCGCCATAGAGCAGCCGCCTCTCACGTAAAGGGGCGGCGCAGTTTTCGCCGTCGGCTTCCCCGCTGCCGAGAAAAACAAGCGGTGTATATGTCCCCTCGGCGACGTGGAGCCGTCTAAGGCTGTGGCCTAAAAGGCGTCTCCTGGCCGAGAAACCAGTGATAAGTTGCCCGCATTCCTTCCTCAAGGCCAATGTGGGGCTGCCAGCCAAGCGTGCTCAGCTTTTCCCCATCCATCAGCTTTCGCGGTGTCCCATCCGGTTTTGAGAGATCGTGAACGATTTCGCCCTCAAATCCAATGATCCGCGCGACAAGGCGCGCGAGTTCGAGGATGCTGATATCCTCGCCGGAGCCCACATTGATATGTTCCGGGGCCGAGTAGGCTTTCATAATGTGAACGAGCGCGTCAGCACAATCGTCTACATGCAGGAATTCGCGGCGGGCCGAGCCGCTGCCCCAAAGCACAATCTCAGTTTGCCCCCGCAACTTAGCCTCGTGCATTTTGCGAATAAGAGCTGGCAGAACATGGCTCGTCTCAAGGTCGAAATTGTCGCCGGGACCATAAAGATTGGTGGGCATCGCCGAAACGAAATCGCAGCCATATTGCCGGCGGTAAGCCTCGCAAAGCTTGACGCCCGCGATTTTCGCAAGAGCATACCATTCATTCGTCGGCTCAAGCGGGCCCGTCAAGAGCGCGTCCTCCTTGATGGGCTGCGGCGCAAGCTTGGGATAGATGCAGGACGACCCTAGGAATACGAGCTTCTTAACCTCCGTGCGGTAAGCGGCCTGGATCAGGGTGGCCTCG
>CAZCIF010000232.1:0-5497 GCA_964498645.1 uncultured Rhodomicrobium sp.
TCCGCCAGATCGAGGCCAAGGCGCTGCGCAAGCTGAAGCATCCGAGCCGCAGCCGCAAGCTGCGCAGCTTCTTGGATAATTGAACCTTCTCATCCTGTAAGTGTTGCAGCGTGAAACGCTGCTCTGCGCTGGCATGTTGGGATCGCCGGAACGACACTCGTGCGGCCTGCGGACATCATCGCTTACAAGACCGGGCTGTCGCGGCGTAAACCGGCGCTGCAGGCCGCGGTGCATATTGTCCGAGGAGTACTGAGGCGCGGTCATGAATGGCGGTGAACACATCATTTCGCGCCGGCCTTCCGGCCCGGCGGCCGCTGCGGATTCGGCGGTGGTTGAGTCCGATGCCGCGTGGCACGCGATACCGGTTAGAGAATCACTTGAGCGCATGCAAGCCCGCGAGAGTGGCCTCGATGAAGCCGAGGTCGAACAGCGTCTTATGCGGTACGGGCCGAACCGCCTGCCGCCATCAAAACCACGCAGCGCGTTTTTGCGCTTCATCGCGCAATTTCATAATCTTTTGATTTACGTGCTGTTAGCCGCGGCAGCCTTAGCAGCGCTGCTCGGCCATGGCGTCGATGCTGCAGTCATTCTAGGCGTTGTCATGGTCAACGCCGCCATCGGGTTCATTCAGGAAGGCCGCGCGGAAAAGGCGCTGGACGCTATCAAGAGTATGATTACTCCCCGTGCGTCCGTTGTACGTAATGGGCGCAGAACAACCATCGACGCCGAATATGTCGTTCCTGGTGACATTGTCCTTATCGAAGCAGGAGACCGCGTGCCGGCAGATTTGCGGCTCATACGCGCGCGCAATCTGAAAATTGAGGAAGCGATCCTCACCGGCGAATCGGTCGCCGTCGAGAAAAACATCCAGCCGGTCGATGTGAATGCCGTACTGGGAGACCGGACGCCGATAGCCTATTCCGGCACCTTCGTTGTTGCCGGTCAGGGACAAGGCGTTGCGGTCGCAACCGGACTCGGTACTGAACTTGGCCGCATCAGCGCGATGCTGGGGACGGTCGAAACGCTGACGACGCCGCTCGTGCGGCAGATGAACCGTTTTGCCCGCCAGCTTACTGCCATCATCCTTGGGGTCTCGGTTGCAGCATTCGCCTTTGCAGTAGGGTTCCGCTCGTACACTTGGTCCGAGGCATTCATGGCCATGGTCGGCCTTGCGGTCGCTGCGATCCCTGAGGGCCTGCCCGCAGTGATGACGATAACCCTGGCTATCGGTGTGCAAAGAATGGCGGCGCGAAATGCGATCATAAGGCGCTTGCCAGCGGTGGAAACGCTGGGTTCGATTTCGGTCATCTGCTCCGACAAGACCGGAACCCTCACGCGCAACGAGATGATGGTGCAGACGGCTGTTACAGCAGCGGGCACCGTTGAGATTACGGGAGCGGGCTATGAGCCGCACGGAGCGTTTCAGCGGAATGGGCGTGACATCGATCCAACAGGAGATCCGCTTCTCCAGGAGTTCACCCGGGCGGCATTGTTATTCAACGACGCGACGCTGCGCCAGACTGGAACAGGGTGGATCGTGGATGGCGATCCGATGGAAGGAGCACTCGTGTCATTCGCGGTAAAGGCAGGTCACGATGCCGAGTTGATCCGAAAACAGTTTCCGCGCAGCGATGAAATTCCTTTCGATTCGCGCCATCGCTTCATGGCAACATTGCATCATAGCCATGAGAATGGCGTAGCGGCGTATGTAAAAGGCGCTCCTGAGAACGTGATCGCAATGTGCTCGGCGCAGCGCGGCTACCAAGGCTCCGAGCCGATCGAATCCGCTCGCTGGATGGACGCGATTGATGCACTCGGCACCAAGGGTCAGCGAGTCTTGGCGCTCGCCAGGAAGGAAATGCCGCGCGGCGCCCAAAACCTCACTTTTGAGGATACCGAAAAGGACCTAGTCCTCCTTGGGCTGGCCGGCCTGATTGATCCGCCGCGGGAAGAAGCAATTGCGGCTGTTGCCGAATGCGGAACAGCCGGCATCCGCGTGAAGATGATCACGGGCGACCACGCAGGCACCGCGAGCGCCGTTGTAAGCCAACTTGGCCTGAAGGATCACGAGGCTGTCATCACTGGCGAGGGCCTGGAGCGCTTGGACGAGGAGGCCTTCCGCCGTGCCGCCCGCGAGATGACAGTGTTCGCCCGCACTAGTCCTGAGCACAAGCTGCAGCTCGTCGAGGCGCTTCAGGCTGAGGGCGCAGTCATTGCCATGACGGGCGATGGCGTCAACGATGCCCCTGCCTTGAAACGGGCGGACGTCGGCATTGCCATGGGCCGCAAGGGTACCGAGGCGGCGAAGGAAGCGGCCGAAATGGTGCTGGCGGACGACAATTTTGCTTCGATCGTGGCCGCAGTCCGCGAGGGGCGTACGGTTTACGACAACCTCACCAAGGTTATCAGCTGGACCCTGCCAACCAACGGCGGCGAGGCGATGGCCATCATCGCGGCGATCCTTCTCGGCTTCACTCTGCCCGTCACACCCGTTCAAATTCTCTGGATCAACATGGTCACCGCAGTAGCACTCGGGCTGACGCTCGCGTTCGAGCCCACGGAGCCGGACGCTATGCGGCGCCCGCCACGCGCACCGGACGAACCGATCCTGTCGGGGCTTCTGATCTGGCGCGTTATCTTTGTATCATTGTTGTTCGTAGCTGGCACTTTCGGGATGTTCTTCCAGGCGGAGGCGCGCGGCCTGCCGATCGGCGAAGCCCGTACAATCGTCGTCAATACGATTGTCGTCATGGAAATCTTCTATCTCTTTAGCGTGCGGGGCCTGCTCACGGCCGCGTTCTCATGGCGCGCTATGTCAGGCACCCCGGCTGTCCTCATCGGCGTTGGCGCCATTACGGCAGCGCAGCTCCTCTTCACCTATGCCCCGTTCATGCAGATGTTGTTTGCGACCCAGCCGGTCTCGCTATTCGACGGGCTGTCCATCGTAGGTATCGGCGCCGCACTCTTCGTCATTCTCGAACTCGAAAAGATCGCACGCCGGTGGCTCCATTTGTCCTGAGCGCCGTGAATACCCGAACATCAGGCCAAGCTGGCCCACGTTCGTTCGCCCGTCAACGATAGATGAAAAGCGCGCAGCGCGGTTCTTCAACGAGAGCGGCTGTCGTCGATCCGAAAAGGAACTCGCGCCAGCCGCGATGGCCGTACGCGCCCATGACCAAGGTACCGGCATGCAAACGCGCGATCTCGCCGTCCAGAATCTCCGCCGGGTGGCTTTCGGACACTATAGGGATCACTTCAACCAAATAGCCGTGACTGCGCAAATACAACGCCGCTGCGTTGCTTCTTCGCACGGCCAGCTCCTGATCTGGATCGATCGACACGGCGTGGATGCGTTTCCCAGCACCGATTCCCAACAGCGCAAACAGTTGAACAGAGCGCATCGCGGGCAGGCTGCCGTCATAGGCGATGAGGATATCGTCTCCAGCCGGCAGCATGTCCGGGCACACGATCACCGGGCGAGGAGTGTTTTGCAGGAGCCAGGCGAGCATAGCCGGCAGGGCTTCCCGCATCTTGCCGTAAAATGCGGTGTCGTGGCCGGTAACGATCAAATCCCTAGTTTCGCTTGCCAGCTGGAGTATCGAGACCGGGTCGCCTTCGAAGGAAAGGCATTCGAACGGCAACCCCTCGCTCTTGCAATCTGCATCGTAGAGCGCGCACAGCCGGCGGCGCGCCTCACCGGCCTGCTTCTTGAGTTCCCGCTCCAATTCCACCTTGAAAGCCATGCCGCCGGGCGGAACCGCCTCGGGAGCTTCGATGTCTGCCAGATCGATGCCCGCCAAGCCCGCGATTCGCGCCCCAGTCTCATGAGCGAGCCGGTATGAGAGCGTCCGCGCCACGGATGACGACGGCGTTTCACCCAGCAGAGTCAGAATGCGCTTGAGCATGTACCTTCCACGCGCTGAGCTGAACCAATTAGCTTTTCTATTATTGAAAAATGCTCGAAAGCGCTGGCGCGATCATTGATTTGTATCAAGTCAGATCGCCCCGATGGCCAGGCTTCACATCGAGAAGCGAGGATCGCCGCGAAGCCGGCTAAATCTGGTACCATGTGCGCGCCCTGTTTAAATCCTGTGTAGCCGCCCGGAATTTTCCCCAACTTCTCACCAGCTTCGCGCGAGTTATCTTGCTCCTGATGCGCCAAAGGCACTAAATGTAGATTAGTTCGGGCTGTTAACCACTAAACATAGAGGTGGATTGTTGCATTCGCGTGACACCCCCAGGAGCCCGAATCACCTAGCCTCAACACTTGCCGCTAGCGGGGAGCGTCCTTCCAGGAGGACGCGGCGGCATTTTTCCCGCTGGCCGTCTAGGCGGCTCCCTTCCGGACCAAAGCTCTAACATCGCTCGTATAAGCGCGGCGCCGATTCTGCTGCGCTGCCGCGTCCGTGTGCCGGACCGCGAGCGAAGCTGTGCGTTGTCATGTCCTGCGTTTCTCTCAATCGAAAAAGGCAATTGGGCACGCGCACGAACTGTGCGCAGGGGCAGGAGAATTCTCGATGCGGATCGAACGGCGCTTCACAAAAAAAGGACAATCGCCTTATGCGGACATTGCATTCCGCGAGGCCACGAGCGAGCTGAAAAATCCCGACGGCAAGCTCATCTTCCAGCTCGAAGGCTTTCTTGTGCCGGAGCAGTGGAGCCAAGTCGCGGCCGACATCCTGGCGCAGAAATATTTCCGCAAGGCGGGCGTGCCGGCGCGGCTGAAGCGCGTCGAGGAGAATTGCGTTCCGTCCTGGCTGTGGCGTTCGGTGCCCGACCGTCAAGCGCTGGCGGAACTACCTGAGGCAGAGCGCTACGGTCCGGAAAACGATGCACGGCGGGTTTTTGGCCGCATGGCCGGCGCATGGACCTATTGGGGCTGGAAGGGCGGCTATTTCTCCAGCGAGGAGGATGCGCAGGCGTTCCACGACGAGCTTTGCTATATGCTTGCGATGCAGATGGCGGCGCCGAACAGCCCGCAATGGTTCAACACCGGGCTGCATTGGGCCTATGGCATCGATGGACCGGGCCAGGGCCATTATTATGTGGATTTCGAGACGGGCGAGTTGGTTCGCTCGGCGAGTGCCTATGAACATCCACAGCCGCATGCCTGCTTCATCCAGTCCGTGCAGGACGACCTTGTGAATGAAAACGGCATCATGGACCTGTGGGTCCGCGAGGCGCGGCTTTTTAAATATGGCTCCGGCACGGGTTCGAACTTTTCGCGCCTGCGCGGCGAGGGCGAAAGGCTTTCGGGCGGGGGCAAATCCTCCGGCCTCATGAGCTTCCTGAAAATCGGCGACCGGGCTGCCGGGGCGATCAAGTCCGGCGGGACAACGCGGCGCGCCGCCAAAATGGTGATCGTGGACGCGGATCATCCGGATATAGAAGACTTCATCAATTGGAAGGTGCTGGAGGAGCAGAAGGTGGCAGCGCTCGTCGGCGGCTCCAAGGCCTGCGCGAAGCACCTGACCGCGATCATGAAAGCTTGCGCGAA
>CAZCIF010000233.1:0-5399 GCA_964498645.1 uncultured Rhodomicrobium sp.
CCGGCTCGACGGCAGCGAAGATATAGGCGAAGGTGAAGCGCTTGTCGCAGAGGCCCGGCAGGCGCTCGCCGCGCTTCCACCAGACATGGCAGACGCGACCTTTCTGGCCGATGCGCGCCTCGTCCTGGAAGAACAGGCGTATGCGCTTGCTCTTATGACGTATACTGATGGTTTTCAAAAGCGCCGCAGCCCCTTTTAAAGGCCTCCGCTGCGGCCGGGTCTTTTTGCGGATGGCTGGCCCTCGCCTTTTGCCGCGAGAAGCCGAGGCGCTTAAGAAGGCGCCCCATCGAGGCGGGATGGAACGTCTTGCCGAAGCGGGCTTCGCAAATGCGCACAAGATCTTCGCGAGTGAAAGCGCAGATGCCATCGGCCTCAGGATCGGGACCCGCCAGCACGATGCGCATGAGCTCGGCCTGCTCATCCGGTTCAAGCCGGGGCGGCCGCCCGTCGCCCCAGCAATCGGAGAGTCCGTCCGGGCCGTGCGCGTTGTAACGGATCACCCAGTCCCGAAGCGTCTGGCGGTCCATGCCAGCCGCTTCTGCGGCTTCCTTCCGGCTCATGCCGGACAGCGCATTGGCGATCGCAAGCAGCCGCCGCGCCACGCGCGTGTTGCTCTCGGCCTTGGCCAGCTTGCGGAGAACTTCTGGGGTGCGATCCTTCCTTATCGTAAGCGCTGTCATGATGCCCTCCTCCGAATCAACAAGGACAGGGAATCACGATCCGCTTCGCCGCGGAATCGCAGGCGAGCAACAGGAGTCACTCAATCCGCACGGCGGTATTACTCAGTGCGGCATTAGTGCGTTACGAGAGTCTAAAACTGGCTTGATTGAGCGGCTCTTCGGAGCGATCAGAAGCTGGGCGGCCCCAAATAAGTTTTCCCGCTCTTGGAGGCTTAAGCTAGCGTCAATCAAAGCCCTGGCGATGACGCCACTTATCCCCGCGGCGCCGCTTCAAATCTCGTCAATGAGCCCGCTAAGGTCGAGGCGGAGCTCCTCCCCCGTCACACCGAAATGCTGTTTCAGCTCGTCCATACGCTCTTCAAGACGCATGAGAGTCAGGCCCAACGCCTCAATCTGGTCGACGGTCAAGCGCCCGCTCTCGACCCGCCGCAAGGCCTGGCGCTCCATAAGCTGGCGGATAACCTCGACGAGGCAAAGCACAAGGCGAGCAAGATCATGCTGCACGGAGTCGGGATTAAGATCGAGGCGGCCGCGGGGAAAAGCGCGGTTTTCATCCGAAGTCTGCGCGGCTCCGAAAGCAGCGCCAGTGGCTTCGCCGGGCCCGTTACGGCTCGTTGCGGTATTTAGGTCCCGCATTGAAAAGCCCCCTGGAATTGCTTGGCCTCGGCGGTTTGGTCGAAAGCGCTGATGAAGGAGTAAGGCGGCCACGGCCCCGTGCATAAAATGTCGAGGTCCGGCTTGGATCGGCGGAGTGCAACCAGCGCTTCTCGAAATCCTCCTAACCGCTCCTTTGACAACAAGAATGCCATGGAGATCGCCGCCTTTTCCAAATTGCCGCGAAGAGGCCGCCAGACGGCTTGTGTCGCGTGCAACGCGAGCGGCGCGGATATTATGCTTGCCAGATCCTGTGCCTCCCGCTGACGGTCTAAGCAATACGCGGCCTTGGCACGTTTTTCGGCAAGATAGCAAGCACCCGGACCAGATCCCGTAGCAGCAAAAACCATGGAGGCGTCAGAGGGGCCCATGGGCGCTGCATGCCAGCCCGCCCTGACGCCAAGTTCGATCTGCCCTCGCAGCCGCCGCAAATCGCCCGTATACGTGTTGCGCGAGAATGCCAGGTGCGCCGTTAGCTCTTCAAGATCAGCGAAGGTCGAGCCGAACCGGGCCGGTAGCACCGTATGCGAGGCCATGAAGGCTTCGAGAACATTGAAGTGCTTGCGCAGGTTGGCTTCGCTGGCTGGCGGCCTACCCCTTTGAAGCCATCCTGCCACTGCGGCGAGGTCATCATATGGCACAATGCATGAGGCGCGATCCTCAAGGCCGGCCGGCATGGGCTCCGGCGTTTGACGCCCGTCGATGATCCCATAAAGATAAAGCATGAAAATCTCCGGAAACTCTTAGCTTAGAGCTAGGCCCCACCGCCGTGGGATAGTCTAGGCAGGAGACGGCCGTAACCGCTCAGCGGTCTCCACCGAACTCAGCAGCAGCTTCAGGCCGAGATAGATCAAATCGACATTTGCGATGGAAATCGTCACGTCACCGATCACGACCACACCCTTGTTCAGCACACGGTCGAGCAATTCCGAAAGAGCAAGCTCGCTATTTGGCGGCACGATGTCAGACATGATCCCTTCCCCCGGCAGATAGCGGCACAAAGTTGTAAGGCGGCCAAGGGCCGGTAAGTTCATCGCTCAAGCCACTTTCCGCAAAAGAGCCGCGCATTGCGGCCAAAGCTTCATGGAACGCAGCTTCTCCGGATTCCTCAACGAGGTAAGCGGCGTTGAGCAGCATAACCGGTGCGATCCCGCTCTTTGCAGGCTTCGGGCCATGCGAAGAACGAACAGGCGCGCTTTCCCGAGACGCAGAAGTAAGCCGCCGATGGACCTCTATCGCGCGGACGGCGAGCATGCGCTCCGCTTCCGCCTCGACAGCCAATCGCAGCTTCTTTCGAATGAAGTAAGCCTTCCCGGCCGGGGCGCAGGCCAATTCTTCTTGAATGGGCGCCAGAGCAGGATCCGATCGCGCCACTTCGCGCAAAATGCTGAGATCGGCGAACAGTTTCAGGCCCCATTCATGGCACCCAGCAATGTGATCTAACGTCTTCTCTAAAGCGGCGGCATTTCGCTTCATAAGGTCTACGAGGTCATCCCGGCTCCGCAAGACCGTTCCGAATTTGAAAGGAGCCAGCGGAAAAAAATGGGTCAAGGCCGCCAGCACTTGATGGTGGGCCACAGCCCGGCTCTTGGCCCACTCCGCTTCACTAAGCCCAGCCTCACGCAAGATCGGTCCCTGTAAAATGCTCACGACGGCGGCCAGTTTGCCAATCGGCAAAACTTCTACCGGCCTTCCCGGCACGACCCCGCCGCCGGCAAGGGGCGGCAACGCGTTACAACCGGTCCGGGCTACGCCGTAGACATAGACATGGCCCGCCGCAGTGCCAGCCGCGCCAATCATTCCGCACTCCCTTGCTGCATTTGCGGTGCATCGCTTTTCCGTCCCAAAATCTCGACGAGTACCGGCTGCTCTGCACCGGCGCCAGGCGCTGCCAGCTCTTGCGATTTGGCGCACGAGAGCAGAAGCCGGTACGCTGCCGTCAGCTCGGCCATGCGCTTGGCTCTCTCCTCGCCCGGCGCGGCCAGGTCGGGATGGTTTTCGCGCGCGAGGCGGCGGAATGCGGACGTGATCGCGTCTTGGCTTGCGGGGCCTGCCAGGCCAAGGGTCTGCCTTGCCTGATCGATCGCCTGCGCCGGAGGGAAGCCCACTTGCAATGTGGCAAAGCTTGCCGGTGGCAAGGGACCGACGCAGCGGAAGGTAAGCTGGCCGCCGAATTCAGCATCGAGTTTTTCAAGTTGAGCTTGCAACCGCTCCGCACCGGCGTGGCCAGTCAGCACCGCGATATTAGCCGCCATGCGGTCATCCATGAGAGCGTTGAAGGCGATGCCGGCAGCCAGCGGGCTAAGTGCTTGATGAAGTGCCGCTTGCAGGCGGCTGCGGCGGCGCTCAAACGCCGCCTTGACCATTTGCCCGCGGCGGACAGCGGCAGCCGGGCCGGTGCCCACTCCCGTTTCCGCCGCGATGCGCGCTTCGGCGATCTCTGGCTCTTTGGCTATTCCTGCGAAAATAGACTTCGGCTGCCACAACACGGCGATCTCAAACTGCGAGTAGCCGCGGAACTTTGCCAGCAGCTCGGAGAGCATATCCTGTCGTTGATGGAGCAGGCTCCTCACAGCTCCTTCATGAGGCGCAACCGTACCGAATTTCACCGGCAGCACAGCCGCATTGACCATGGCTGCTTCGAGAACTTCTTGATGTCCGAGGAGCAAGCGCAAGGCCCGTTCCCGCGAAAGCTCGTGAAATGCGTCCCCGGTTGGAGTGCCCACAATGGCGCCGATCCCGCCTTGCTCCAACACGCTCACACCGCCTGCAAGCCCATGAATCTGGTGAAGAGACAGGCCGCGGGCACTGGTGATGCCGTAAAGGTACAGCTCGTCCATCATTTCTCCTGCTCCCTGATGCGCGCCAAGCCCTGCTGGAAATGCTGCATCGTGATCTGCAACTGCGGAGCTGCCTCCTTGCCTTTGACTTTTCTTGCAGCGCTGACTGCCTCGCGGATAGCGGCATAGGCAGCCTCGCGGCAGATCGCCTCAAGATCAGCGCCCGAAAGTCCTTCGCTCGCCGCGGCTATCGCCTCAAGGTCCGCATTAGCAGCGAGCGGCATGCGCCGCGCGTGCACTTTCAGAATGGCTAGCCGGCCGTCCTTATCCGGTGCTTTCAGTTCGACCAGGGAATCGAAACGCCCCGGCCGCAGCAGCGCCGGGTCCACCCGGTCTAACCGGTTGGTGGCAGCCAGCACAAAAACGCCCTTCAATTCCTCGATGCCGTCAAGTTCGGTAAGCAATTGCGCCACGACGCGCTCGCTAACTTGGCCGGCGCTGATGCCGCCGCGCTCAGGTGCCAAAGCGTCGATCTCGTCGAAAAAGATAATGGCGGGCGCGGCGGCGCGCGCTTTCCGGAACACCTCGCGGACCGCCCTCTCGCTTTCGCCCGCCCACATGCTGACGAGCTGCGGCCCCTTGATCGCAATGAAATTGGCCTCGCTCTCGCCGGCGAGCGCCTTGGCCAGCAATGTTTTGCCCATTCCGGGAGCGCCGTACAGAAGGATGCCGCGTGAGGGCCGCACGCCTGCGGCAGCGAACAGCTCGCGATACTGCAAGGGCCAGAGCACCGCCTCGGAAAGAAGCGCTTTTGCCTCCTCAAGCCCCCCGACGTCCTCCCAGTGTACATCGGGGATCTCGATCGAGATTTCCCGCAGCGCCGAGGGTTGAATTTCGGCGAGGCAATTCTCGAAATCGGTCCGCTCCACCTTGAGCGCTTCGAGCTTTTCGACGGGAATGCGCGCCTCGTCGTAATCGACCTCAGGCAGAAGGCGGCGCAGCGCGCTCATCGCCGATTCCCGGCATAACGCCGCAAGGTCGGCACCGACATAGCCATGGGTATGCCGGGCCAGGTCCGGTAGGCTAACCTCCTCGGCAAGCGGCATGCCGCGGCTATGGATTTCGAGGATCTCCAGGCGTCCCTCCGCGTCGGGCACGCCGATCTCGATCTCGCGGTCGAAGCGGCCGGGCCGGCGCAGCGCCGGGTCCAGTTCGTCGGGCATATTCGTGGCGGCGATCACGGTAATCTGCCCGCGCGACTTGAGCCCGTCCATCAATGCCAAAA
>CAZCIF010000234.1:0-5350 GCA_964498645.1 uncultured Rhodomicrobium sp.
GCCATCCGGCGATCTCGCCTCGACGCGGGCAAGAGGATTGCGGACCCCAAAGAAAGTAGACGGAACCCTTACCTGATAAGGATGGTGATAGGGACCTTGATCTAGCCAACTTCTCTTCATTTCTGCTACCTCACGCTACTTACATAGTATTCCGGTTGACTACTACCAGCATACACCTAAGGTTGCTGAACTGTTGACGCACTCAACAAGTGCGTGCAGTGTATGTCTCTGAAATGAGCGCATGTCAATGATAAATGACTTTATTTTGTCTTAATAACTCGTGACAATGCGTATTTAATACCAACTGCATAATAATACAGTTGCATTTACTGTTTTTTCGATTGTGCTATCGTATTCTTTATTAATAATATAGTTTGCAACTAGATAGGATTTTAGAGTTTTACTCTTTCATATTCAATATTAATGAATTACAGGCAATGACTGAACTGCATTCTGTACCAGCAGCATTAGAGCTTACTTCAATCGAAGCCTTTGACCGGCGGGGGCAACCGGCTTAAGAATAAAATTGCCGCAAGACGGGCGGCAGATTGAGTCCAGTTGCATGCCGTCCTTGGTGCCTGATTCGTAATGCGATTAGTTTTGGACGCTCTTCACGCGGAGGAATTTTCAGGCCCAGAGCTTAACATTTATCAATGGGGAGAAGCGCGTCGCGCTTGTGACCGGCAACGCGGCCTACGCCGGTTTAGTTCGATTCCCTGAGCAAGCGGCTTGCGCGGCCACTCATCAAAGCCAAGGCTAGACAAGAGCTATCTGTTTTGCTAATCCGGCCAATGTGTCTCAATTATCGTTTCCCGATTAGTGCCCGTTAAATAGGTGCGATAGTGAAATTCATTTCGCCAGCCAGTTTTTGGACGCCAGACTATATTGTCGAATCCGCCTGGCTCGAACATGCGCCCTTCGCTTTTTGGCTTATGGAAGCGCACCGGCCGCGCGTCGTGGCCGAACTCGGTGCCCATCGCGGATTTTCCTATTGCTGCTTCTGCCAGGCCATCGAGCGCCTCGGTTTGAATGCAAGAGCCTACGCCATCGATACCTGGAAAGGCGACGAGCACGCCGGCTTTTATGGAGACGACGTATTCCAGGAGCTGAGCGCTTATCACGAGCGCTATTCCTCATTCTCCCGGCTTGTCCGCTCGACCTTCGACGAGGCCCTGCCGCATTTCGAAGACGGCTCGGTGGACTTGCTTCATATCGATGGCCAGCACTTCTACGATGACATCAAGCGCGACTTCGAGAGCTGGCGGCCCAAGCTTTCCAGCCGTGGCGTGGTTCTTTTCCATGACACGAATGTGAGGGAAAGAGGCTTCGGCGTTTTCCAATTCTGGTCCGAAATTAAGGGCGATCACCCGAGCCTTGAGTTTGTGCATTGTCACGGGCTGGGTGTTCTTGGCGCGGGAGGAGATCAATCCAGCGAACTCCTGCAATTCTTCACCGCATCCAAGGATGACGCCTCCGCGCGCGCAGTCCGCGAGGCTTATGCCCGGCTTGGCCATGGCGGGACAACGCTGGCTTCCAACAAAATGCATGCTGCGACGGCCGAAGCCGAACGGCAGCGCTTTGCGCAACAAACCGGCACTGAAAGGCAGGCGCAGGAGACGCGGTTGCTGGCGGAAAAAGAGCAGCACGTTCTGGCTCTTAATGCCGAAAGGGAACGTCATTGGCAACAATTGGCGGCGGAAAAAGAACGGTACGATGCGAGTCTAAATGCGGCGGCTGAGCGGGAGCAGGCGCGATCCGTCGCAGAAACGGAGCGATTCACCGCGGTACTGGAGGCCGAAAAGGAACGTCACCGGCTAGAGCTGGCGGCGGAGAAGCAAAGGCACCAGACCGAGCTAGCGGCTGCGGTTCAGCGGTTGGAGAGTCAGTTGGCGGTAGCCCTTGAGTCTGCCGAAGCTAATGCGCGCCTCCTACACGAAGCTGGGCAAGCAGAATTGGTTCGAGAGGGCAAAATCTCCGAGTTGAATGACGCCCTTCGCGTTGCCATTGCCCAAAATGAAACCCTAAAAGCCGAGATAGCCAAATCTCGTAGCGAATTTGACTACGTCTATCAAGCATTACGCAGAGCAAGGAAAAAACCAGCATCTACGGCGTTGCGTTATTATAAATGGAAAACGAGCAAAAATTTAGTCGCTCTAAAATCTATTATGGGATCGCGTTTCGAGAAGCGCATGCACAGGCGCAGAGCAAAAAATGCACCGGATTTCTTAAAAATATTTGACAACCCGACGCGTTTGATAAGACGCCCCGAGAAAACTGAGGAAGCTCGCCATCGCAAATGGCGTCAGAGCAGGGCAATACTCGCGTTTTCGCCGATTTTACCAGCCAGCTTTGTCGCCAGGATAAGGCGCCGCCTGGAAAAAAATGCGCCGGTTACGCAGGACAATCAGTGGGCTCACTATGCCTCTTGGATCAAAAAGTTCGACACGCTCGATGAGGCGGATCGGGAGCGGGTTCGCCGCTGCGCAAACTCACTCTCACAGCGACCGCTTATTTCGATCCTCATGCCAACCTACAACACGCCCGCTCAGTGGCTTGAAAAGGCCATAGGGTCCGTACGCAGACAATTATACGACAATTGGGAGCTGTGCATCGCGGACGATGCCTCCACCGAGCGCCGTGTGCGGAAAATACTCGCTCGATACGCAGCAGCCGAGCCACGGATCAAGGTCCATTATAGAAAAAAGAACGGCCATATCAGCGCTTGTTCAAACGACGCTTTGGCGCTGGCTACTGGGGACTATATCGGTCTTCTTGATCATGATGACGAGCTGCACGAGACGGCTCTTTTCCATGTCGCGCTGGAAGTAAACCGTCATCCGAATGCCGGTATCATTTTTAGCGATGAGGATAAAATCGACATCTCCGGTAATCGCCAGGATCCATATTTCAAGTGTGGTTTCTCATATGATCTCTTCTTAGCGCAAAATCTTATTTGTCACCTCGGTGTCTATAGACGAGAACTCGTTCATAATGTCGGAGGGTTTCGGACGAATTTTGAAGGCTCTCAGGGCAATTATCACCTTGGCATAGTAGGCGCTAAATGTTGTCCTGACGCGGCTTGGAAGGTTGC
Organism: uncultured Rhodomicrobium sp.; assembly: GCA_964498645.1. Classification (GTDB taxonomy): domain Bacteria; phylum Pseudomonadota; class Alphaproteobacteria; order Rhizobiales; family Rhodomicrobiaceae; genus Rhodomicrobium. Next base: position 3,092 of record CAZCIF010000234.1, read on the forward strand.
GAAGCGAGGTGCGTTATGAGCGCACCTCCAAAGCCTAAGCTTGAGGAGTTGAATCTTCTCGCTTGGCCGGCTTTCCGCTCTGGGCTTCAGGGCGCTGCTGAGCCTCCGGTTTCTGTTTCTGTGAACGGGCGCGCTTTTCAGATTCCAGAGCACGTTCTAAGTGACGCTGCTTCTCGACTTCAGCTAGCCACGGAGGGATATGTTGGGCTGGAGGATTATGCAGATTCGGTTGCGCTAGTGCTTTCGGCTTTGGAAAGCCAGGGACTATTAACCCTTTCTTAGTTGAATACTCAGCCTCAAGATAAAGAAGCCAATCGGCTGCGTATCCAAAATATGCTTCCTGTTCTTCCAGAATCGGCACATCAACGTGCCGATACCAATATTCAAACGTCGTGCTCTTTTTGGCTGGATCTTGCAGGTTTGTATAGAAAAGCCCGGCGTCATGATGGTCTACCCATTGGCAATGGGCGTACTGATTTCTGGTCGTAGTGCACCATCTCACCGCTCCCATGCCTTGACCATACTCCCCTTCAAGCCCTTGGCTGGCATACTTAGGGTACATTATCGCATCAGCGGCCCCGATTCGGTTTGTCTCGCCTAGAATGCGAAACATAGTTCGAAGCGCCGTATCTCTGTCGCCCAGAACTGCCGCTAGACACAGGCCCACCAATAATTCAAGCTCACCATATGCTAGGACCATTCTGCCGATGATGGCAGCTTCGTCTGGGAAGCGGTGAAGGGCAGGATTTAAGTGCATGTCGAAAACACCGAAAGCAGAAAAAGGCCAATTCGAAGAACGCCCTAACGGCTGGCAACGGTTTGAGAAGGCTGTAGACGCCGCGATTGCGAGCGGGCCGAAGCATCGCGGCGCGGACAGAAAAGCAAAGGGGACCGTTAAGCCTCCTGCTTCTAAACCTAAACCCGGCGGGAAGGACGCCTAGCGCCCGAATGCTCTTTTGCCCGCGCTCCACTGACGTAAAAGTCACTTCCACATTCGTTGCACACAAGCACTTGCGCCCTTCCCGGCATGCGCGTCTCGGGTTGGAGTATCGATTTGTGTGCTTTTTGGTAACAGTTAGCACATATGCAATGAGGCGGCTCGCCATTTGCCATCGCTGGCTTCAGGCGGTAAGCGCTGGAGCCTCCACCGGCATCGGCAAGCTCATACCGTTGCTTTTCGCTTTCCCAGTTTTCAAAGCGTGCTTTTTCTTTTTCAAGCTCGGTTACGCGCTCAACCAGCGCCGTTTGCTGCAATTGTGCGGCCATGAGTTTTTCCAACAATTCTATGACCGCCCTGTCGCGAATGGCAGCGTCGCTAATGTCCTTCAATCCCTTCGCCATATCGAAAAGGGTCTTGAAGATGCCGAGGCCAGTTATAAGCTCAGAAGCCATTCGTTTCCCCGTGGAAAGTGATTCTCGCAAAAGCACTGTACACGGAATCAACGGCCACCGCTCATTTGCGGTGGCCGTTTTGTTTACGCTTGCGCTTGGACGCTTCCGTTAGTCCGCCGATAGGTCAGGCGCTTGCCGACGATGCCAGGGATAGAGAGTGCCATGCGCTCCGCATCGGTCATCTTGCGCGTGTTGTAGCGGAAATCGAACTCGGCCGTATAGCGGTGAAGGTGTGCTTCCGAGACGTGATGGAACGTTCCGATGATGCCGCGCTTCAGGATTGAGAAGTAGTTCTCAACCGTGTTCGTATGCCAGAAGTAGGCGCGGGCATACTCGTTCGCGCTATGGTTCACGGTGCCATGCGTCATCTTAAGCTTCTTGGCGATCCCCGGATAGATCGGGCTTTCATCGGTCATGATCATGCTGGCCTTTTGGACCTGCTTCTCAATGATCGGGCCAAGCGTCTTTGAGGACACCGTGGCGACGTGGAAGGTGCGGACTTGGCCTTCGCGTTCCACAAGCGAGAAGACGGCTTTCTTCGGCGCCGGCTCGCGCGTGGCGCGGTTCTTGGCCTTGCCGCCGATGTAGCTTTCATCGCCTTCGACAACCTTGTTTGTGCCGCCGAGCTGCGGCGCATCGGGCGAAGCCTTGAGGCTTTCGCGGATGCGATGGCAAACGAACCAAGCCGTCTTGTACGGCATGCCGAGCATACGGCTGATTTGAAGCGCGCTCATGCCCTTCTTCGAAGCCATCATAAGATGCGTTGCGGCAAGCCACTTGTTGAGCGGGATCTTCGAGCGTTCATAGAGCGTGCCAACCGTGACCGTGAACGGCTCGCGGCAAGCGTTGCACTGATAAAGGCCAGGG
>CAZCIF010000235.1:0-1237 GCA_964498645.1 uncultured Rhodomicrobium sp.
CTCCTCATCCAAATCTGCGCCGGGCCCGCTCTGCTAGTTATGAGCTCTCCCCGCACATACCTGGCCGCATGGAAGGGCTGCGAGGAAACCAGCTAGGCGGCACCGGCACCGCATGGAGCCCCGGAGGGCGAGCTTGTACTTAGCTTAAGCTGTAGCCTGCCCGGAGGAACTTTTAGTTCCCCCCGGCTTTTTCTTCGTAAACGGGAATTCATGCTAACTGAAAGTCAGTCAAATGACCACGAAAACCCTAGAAGAACTATTCTTATGGCAGCTTAAGGATGTCTATAATGCCGAGCACCAAATCCTCAAGGCTCTGCCAAAGATGGCCGAAAAGGCGAACACGTCAGAACTTCGAAAAGCCTTCGAGACCCACATCACAGAAACTCAGAACCAGGTCGCACGCTTGAATAAAATATTCGAAAAATTAGGCGTGAAGGCGTCCGGGGAGAAATGTGCGGCGCTCAAGGGCTTAGTTGAGGAAGCCGAAGAGGTAATGGGCCAAGCGAAAGAACGCAGCGTGCTGGATGCCGGCATGATCGCCGCCGCGCAGGCGGTCGAGCACTACGAGATCGCGCGATACGGCACGTTGATCGCATGGGCTCAGCAACTTGGAAAGAGTGACGTTTCAAAGCTGCTCCAGGAAACGCTCAAAGAAGAAAAACATGCTGATCAAGTTCTGAATAAGATCGCCATGCAATCGGTGAATCGGAAAGCGGCTTAAACCATCCTGCCTTCCGGCGGTTCAAGCGGCCCCGCCGGAGCAGCAGCATTATTGCGCGGTTCCGAGGGCATACGCCACGAAGGAGCGGCTACGGGCCGGTCCGCGCTCCTCCGTCGAAAGCCCTTGTAATGAGACTTCAAAGGCGGCGCTGCCATTCTTCGAGCTGGCGTTCGGCTTCCTCCTTTGAAATTCCGTAACGTTCTTGAACCTTGCCTGCAAACTCCTTCTGGTCACCTTTGATGCGCTCCAAATCGTCATCGGTCAGCTTGCCCCATTGCTGCTGCACGCGGCCAGCGAGCTGTTTCCAATTGCCGGCGATTTGATCCCAGTTCATGAGTACCTCCATTCGAATCCGGATATTCGATGAACTTGCGCCCAGCGGGAAGGTTCCTGGCAAACCTATGCCGGGTTACCAGACAAATTGATAGATAGATCGAACTGTAAACCCTAGAAATTCTAGCCGGCGTTGGTATCTAAAGATAAATCCTCCTTTTTTGCCTCGCTTGTAATTGAGCG
>CAZCIF010000235.1:1247-5348 GCA_964498645.1 uncultured Rhodomicrobium sp.
GCGCATTTGCCGCTTTCTTTGCTACGGGCACTTCCTGTAAATTGCCGGCGGGAAATTGGGTCCTATCTGTTGGGGTCAGCAGTCATGTCGATTTGGGGCAAGCTAACGGGGGCAGCGGCTGGCCTTGCCATCGGAGGGCCGATCGGTGCGCTGATCGGCGGCGTGGCGGGCCACCTCGCCATCGATCACGGGAATTCGGAGCACAACAAACAGGTCGCCTTCACGGTTGGGGTGATTGCGCTTGGGGCCAAAATGGCGAAGGCCGATGGGGCCGTGACGAGGAACGAGATCGAAGCCTTCAAGGAGGTCTTCAAGGTTCCGCCGGGAGAGGAGCACAATGTTGGCCGGCTCTTCAATCTCGCGAAGCAGGATGTCGCGGGTTTCGAGATGTACGCCCGCCAGCTCGACCGGCTCTTCCACGATAACCGTGAGCTTCTGACCGACGTCCTGGACGGCCTCTTCCACATCGGCGTCGCCGACGGATGCCTGCACACGAGCGAGGAGTGTTTTTTGGCGGCAGTTGCCAGGGAGTTCGGCTTCACCGAACAGGAGTTCCTGAGAATCAAGGGCCGTCATTTCAAATGCGAGATGTATGACCCTTACAATATTCTCCACTCGTCCCCGCAGGCTTCGGATGCTGAGCTTAAGGTGCAATATCATAAGCTTGTCGCCGAGAATCATCCCGATAAGCTGATTGCACGCGGCGTGCCGGCAGAGTTTATCGAGATGGCAACCAAGAAGCTTGCAGCTATCAACGCGGCGTATGAAGAGATCAAGTTATCGCGCCGGACGGTTGTTTGAGACGATGCCCGAGCAGCAGCCTTACCTTTTTGTCCCAGATTCGCCGCTTGTCCGGCGCATCGTGCCGGGCGCGAATTTCGAGGCGCGGCGCGAGGGCTTCCGGCCTGACATCCTTCTCCTGCACTATACCGGCATGCCTTCGGCAGAGGCCGCCATTCAATGGCTGGCGGCGCCGGAATCGCGCGTGTCCTGCCATTACGTCATCGACGAGGCGGGTACCGTGACACAAATTGTGCCCGAATTCTTCCGCGCCTGGCACGCGGGCGTCTCGCATTGGCAGGGCGTCGACGACATCAATTCGTGCTCGATTGGGATCGAAATTCAAAATCCGGGGCACGAAAGCGGCTACCCCGATTTTCCCGCCGGGCAAATGCAGGCGGTGGAAGCGCTCTGCCTCGACATTACGCGCCGCTGGGGTATCAAACCGCATCGCGTGCTTGCGCATTCCGATGTTGCGCCGCGCCGGAAGATCGATCCGGGCGAGAAGTTCGATTGGGAGCGGCTTGCGCGTTCCGGCATCGGGCACTGGGTTAAGCCTGAGCCGGTTGTAGCTGGTGAAGCCTTGGCACCTGGCGGCACTGGCGAGGCCGTCATGCGCCTTCAGCAGCAATTACGCAGCTATGGCTATGGCGCCGGCCTCACCGGGGAATTTGACGCGGATACCCAATTTGCCATCGCCGCCTTTCAGCGTCACTTCCGGCCTGCCCTCGTCGATGGCCGAGCGGATCGCTCAACCTTACTGACCTTGGACGCGCTGCTCGCCGCCTTGCCTGCGGAGTAAACCTCTGAATCAATACCAAGCGCTGCCAGCCCTGCGGTCACCGCTTTTTTCATGACTGCCGGAAGCGCGAATGCCGGCAGCCTTTCCAGCGGCGCCCATTCGCCGCCGAAGCGCCGAGCAGCATTCAATCCCGGTTCACCGCTGACGGCAAACACGCGCATCTCCAGATGAAAATGCGTGAAGGTATGCCGCACCGTCTGGGCCTGCTTCCAGCCAATGCCAGGCGGCAGGCCTGCATCCTCCCCGCTGCCGGCCGTCCATTCCGTGCAGGGCACCTCCATCATGCCGCCGAGCAGGCCCTTATCCTTCCGGCGTCTCAAGAGGATGTGCGGGCCGCCATCCCTCACAACCACGATCACGAAGGCGTCTCCCCGGCGAAGGGGCCGGGCCGCCCTTGCAAGCTTCACGGGATAGCGCTCCGCTTCGCCACGCGCTGCTGCGGCGCAAAATGCGCGGGCGGGGCAGGCATCGCATGAGGGTGAGCGCGGGGTGCATATCGTTGCCCCCAAGTCCATCATCGCTTGGGCATAATCGCCGGGGCGGTGTTTCGGGGTAAGGCTTGCAGCGAGCGCACGGATCGAGGCTTTCGCCGGAGGAAGCGGCGTGGCGAGCGCGAACAGGCGGGCGAGAACGCGCTCGACGTTCCCATCGGCAACGGCGGCAGGCTCATCGAATGCGATGGCCGCGATCGCAGCAGCTGTATAAGCGCCGACGCCCGGAAGCCCTCGCAAGCCTGCTTCATTCGCCGGAAACCCGTCGCGCGCGACGGTCTGCGCGCAAGCATGCAGGTTTCTTGCCCTTGCATAGTAGCCAAGCCCCGCCCAGGCCGCGAGAACTTCGTCGCGTGGCGCGGCGCCAAGCGCAGCTACAGCGGGCCATCTCGCAAGGAATTTCTCGAAATAAGGAATGACGGCTTTGACCGTCGTCTGCTGGAGCATGATTTCCGAAAGCCAGACGCGGTAAGGGTCCGGCTTCTCGCCGGGCCTGGCTCGCCAGGGCAAATCGCGCCGGGCCGCGCCGTACCAGCTCAAAAGCGCTCGCTGAAAATCCTCCGGCGCGAAGTGGATGGTCATATTGTGCTTATTGGGCATCAGTTTCCGGCTATTTTTGCTGGCGGCGGGCGCGTGTCTTCCGGCGCCGGCGCGAATCAGCCATCCCCCAAGCTATGGCTGTTCTCCCTCATCATGGCAATGGCGCTGCACCGCAGCCTGCCTTTTCCGGCCCGGTGGCCGTTGGCCGCTTTGTTACGCCAATCGCCGGGGAAGCGCTGAGTCGCGGCGGCGCGGTTTTGGCGGGATTGCTCTCTCAATGGCCCGCCATCGCGGGCGCGTCGCTTGCCGCTTATACAATTCCCGCAAAGCTGACAAAAGCTGCACCAGAGCCTGGAATCGCTGGGAAAAATGCCGCCTCCATGCTGCTTTTGAAGGTCGATCCAGCGAAGGCGCTCGAAGTACAATACGCCGTCCCGCAGCTCATCGAGCGAATCAATCAAGCGCTCGGCTATAAGGCTGTGGCGGGCTTGCGGCTCGTTCAGGCGCCCATCCATAATAGGGCCAAAAAGGCGTCTCCTAAAGTTGCGCCCCCCAAAAAAATAGACGCAGGAGCAAGCCGCTTGGGCAGCGCTCTTGCACGCATGGCTGCGGGGCTCAAAGCGCGCGGCGCCAACGGCTGAGCGTCCGCCATCCCTTAATAGATTAACTTGAATTTTGCTTCGCGCCGCTCCAAAAGACGGTCACGCTGTTTTCGATAGGAGGGGACTGTGCTCACGAAGCGGAACGCCGTGATCTTATCCTTTGGGGCGATGCTGATCGCACTGCTTGGCTTCAACCCTTTCTTTTCCGCCGCCAACGCCACAGAGCAACCGGCGGCTGCTGTGGAGAGCCCGCTCCCGGATATGTCGGAGGGCAAGGCTGACGCGCCGGTAACCATCATCGAATACTCGTCTTTGAGCTGCCCGCACTGCGCGGCTTTCCACAAGGACGTGCTGCCTGCCCTTAAGTCTCAATACATTGACACGGGCAAAGCCCGCTACGTTGTGCGCGAGTTTCCGCTGAACAATTCGGCGCTGGCAGGCGCGGTGGTCGCGCGCTGCTTGGACCCGGGCCGCTACTTCGCCTTCGTCAACATGCTGTTCGCGAAGCAGGACGAGTGGGCCTTCAAAGACGATGCCCTCACGCCGCTGAAGCAGTTTGCGAAGCAGGCGGGCATGACGGACGATGCCTTCAACAAGTGCATCGACAATGAGGCGCTTCAAAAGAAGATCATCGCCGTCCGGGATGATGGGGCGAGGAAGGGTGTGAACGCGACGCCCACCTTCTTCATCAATGGGCAGATCCTCAAAGGAGCGATCACTGTGGAAGCATTCGCCGAGGCAATGAAGCCATATTTGAAGCAGTAAAGGGCAGGGGCATGACGGGGACAGGGGTTCGGCGGGTTTCCGCCGCTGCGTGGATCGCAATCGCATCCGTCGCCTTCGCTTTATCGCGATGCTCCGGCGGGCTTCCGGATCTTCCTTCTAT
>CAZCIF010000236.1:0-5295 GCA_964498645.1 uncultured Rhodomicrobium sp.
GGAGGCCGTTAACAGCTGAGCCTCGGCGTTAGCGCGAGCCGCATCCGCGGTTCGACGCGCCTTGGTTTCCTGCGCGAGCTTTTCGCGTGCGGAGCGCCCAGCGTTCTCGGCTATCGCTTGGGCGGCCTCGGCAAATTCGCGGCCCTTGATCTCGCGGCGAAGCTCCTTTCGAAGAGCCCTTACCTGGTCTTGCGCTGCCTCCTGGGCCATTGCAGCGGCATAGTTGGCACGAGCGAGCCGGGTGTTTTCGGTGGCTGAACGCCAGAATGAAACGCCAAGACCAACAGCGAGTGCGGCCGTTGCGGCCAAAGCATAGGTGATATGATGATTGCGCACCAGAGCACTTCCTTACTGTAAGATTAACAGGGAGTTGTGGGAATTTGTCCTGATGTTCAGCTAACATGTAAAGGTTAATACTTCTGTTTCGAATTAATTATTCGGCTTATCTTATGTAAGTTGTGCGCTCTCTGAGGCAGAGGCAGCGCGCGCACGAGCCAGAATCGTCCTGGCGCTACAGCTTGTCCACTTGCGCTTTAGCGAGCCAGCGATCTAGTGTAGCGAGCCAAAAATCCGAAAAATCACAAACCTCGTTTCAGCGGAGGACATCATGACAGTCAGGGTAGCCATCAACGGCTTTGGCCGTATTGGCCGCAACGTATTGCGGGCAATTTCAGAGTATAACCGCAAAGACCTTACGATCGTCGCGATCAACGATCTCGGCGATGTGGCGACCAATGTGCATCTCTTGAAGTACGACTCCGTTCACGGTCCCTTCCGCGGAGAGGTGAAAGTTGGCGCCGGCGACTTCGACATCGGCTTTGGGCCGATTCAGGTCTTAGCCGAGCGCGATCCTTCGAAACTGCCTTGGGCCGCTATGAATATCGACGTGGTTATGGAATGCACGGGCGTATTCTCCGACCGCGAGAAGGCGGCCATGCATCTTAGGGCCGGGGCAAAGAAAGTTCTCGTTTCGGCGCCATCGAAGGGCGCGGACCTGACCGTGGTCTATGGCGTCAATCACGAAAAGCTCGAGCGGAGCCACGAGGTGGTCTCGAACGCATCTTGCACCACGAATTGCCTGGCGCCCGTGGCCAAGGTCCTCAACGATCTCTGCGGCATTTCGCAAGGCTACATGACCACGATCCACTCCTATACGAACGACCAGCGTATTCTCGACCTTCCGCACAAGGATTTGCGGCGCGCGCGGGCAGCCTGCTTGTCGATGATCCCGACCTCCACCGGCGCTGCCAAGGCCGTCGGCCTTGTGCTGCCGGAGCTCGCCGGCAAGCTCGACGGCACCGCCATCCGCGTGCCGACGCCGAACGTTTCCGTGATCGATCTATGCTTCATCCCGGGCCGGGAGACGAGCGTTAGCGATATCAATGCGGCGATGGAGCGCGCTTCGCAGCAGGAGTTGAAGGGCGTGCTCTCGGTGGTCAAGGACGAGGTTGTGTCGGTTGACTTCAACCACAATCCGAACTCCTCCAATTTCGACATGACGCAAACGCAGATCGTCGATGGCCGCCTGGCGCGGGTTCTCTCCTGGTACGATAACGAATGGGGCTTCTCCTGCCGCATGGCGGACGTCGCCGTGGCGATGGGCAAGCTCATCTAACCCATGGAGGCGAAGCCCTGCGGGCTGATCACCGTTGTTCCGCCCGCTCTGCAAAATGAGTGGGTGGAACGCTTGCCGGGATTGGTAAAGAGCTTCCGCCCGGCCGCGCTGATCTTTCAACGGCCTTTCCCGGATGTCTTGGCGAAAGCCATCGCCGGAGCGAAGGCGTTCGAGCTTGCCATCCTCCTCGCCGACAATGTCGGGGAAGCGAAAGATTCGGGCGCAAACGGAGTCTATTTTTCCTCAGCCGAAGCCGATATGGCGAAGGCCAGGGAAGAGCTGGGAAGCGCCGCTATCCTTGGCGCGGCCTGCGGCCTTAGCCGGCATGCAGCCATGGAAAACGCGGAGGCGGGCGCGGACTTTGTCGCTTTCGATGCTTCGAAGCCAGCCGCATGGGAAGAGGCCGCCGCTCTCTCTGCGTGGTGGGACGACGTGACCAGTGTCCCCGCCGCGCTCGCCTTCGGCTCCCTGCGGCCTGACATGACCGTTCTCTCAAAAGCACGCCCGGATTTTCTTCTGCTCCAAGAGACGGAGCGCGCCGGGGAAAGCCTTACTTTTGCAACAGAGTTCGGCTTGCAAAGCCAGACGTGAGCATATTTGACCTCAAGAGGGGACCATGAACCGGTCAAAACTCCTTCTGGCGATGGCATGTTGCGCGGGCGTTACCGTTGGCAGCATGGGTTTTGGCCATGCCGCACCGCAGAAACCCCGCTCCACTGCGAAGGGCGGCTGGACCGCGACGGAAGCGCCTGCCTTCACCTCCGATCCGGCCTATGCCGCTTACGATTCCGGCAATTATGAGCTGGCGCTCAAGCTCGCGCAGGAGGCAGCCGCAAAAGGCGAAATTCATGCCAATACGTTGGTTGGCGAGATTTACGAGCAAGGGCATGGCGTCCGGCAGGATGAAGTCAAAGCCGCCGAGTGGTTCACGAAGGGAGCCGTTGCTGGCGACATGCACGCGCAGTTCCGGCTCGGCGTGATGCTGGCGGAAGGGCGCGGCATCAAGAAAGACCGGAAAAAGGCCGCCGATTTTTTCGAGGCGGCCGCGCAGCAGGGCCATACGCTCGCCGCTTACAATCTCGCTCAAGTCTATGTTGAGGGTTTTGCACGCCCCCAAGACTTGCAGAAGGCCGCTCACTGGCTCGAACAAGCGGCGCAGAAGGATCACCCTCAGGCCGCATACGATCTGGCCACGCTTTACCGGAAGGGCGAGGGAATGCCGAAGGATGACGCAAAGGCCGCGATGTGGCTGAAGAGAGCAGCCGATAGCGGGCACGTAGACGCTCAGGTCGAGTACGCCGTAGCGCTTGCCAATGGCAAGGGCGTGCCGAAAGATGAAGCGGGAGCAGTCGCGCTATTGCGCGTCGCGGCGGAGCGGGGCAATCCGGTTGCACAAAACCGGCTCGCCCGCGCCTATTCCGCGGGCTTCGGCCTGCGGGCAGACCGGATTCAGGCCGCCAAATGGCATATCATTGCCCGCCAAGCCGGCGAATCCGATCTCAGGCTGGACCTCATGGTTATATCGCTCCGGCCGCCCGAGCGCAGGCAGGCCGAGACTCTCGCGCAGGCTTGGCGCGAGCAAACGGGAGAAGCCACGCGCTGAAACGTGATCCAGCGGCGCACGTAAAGTGCTGGCGAGCTTCTTGCAGTGCAACAAAAATGCGAGTAACCGGATAACAGGCGCAGCGATCTGCGGCTGCGGCGCGCGCATTTGTCAAGACTTAAGGAGAACGGCATCATGGCAAGGGCCAAAATCGCACTTATCGGTTCGGGCATGATTGGCGGCACTCTCGCCCATTTGATCGGCCTCAAGGAACTGGGCGACGTGGTGCTGTTCGACATCATGGAAGGCCTTCCCCAGGGCAAGAGCCTCGACATCGCCGAGTCGTCGCCTGTGGACGGTTTCGACGCCGCTTTCCAAGGCGTCAACGATTATGCCGATATCAAGCGCGCCGATGTCGTGATCGTAACCGCGGGCATCCCCCGCAAGCCGGGTATGAGCCGCGACGACCTTCTCGAAACGAACCTCAAGGTGATGGAGCAGGTCGGCGCGGGCATCAAGAAATACGCGCCCGATGCCTTTGTGATCTGCATAACGAACCCGCTCGATGCGATGGTCTGGGCGCTGCGGCGCGTGACGGGCTTTCCCAAGAACCAGGTGGTGGGCATGGCAGGCGTGCTCGATAGCGCCCGCTTCCGCTACTTCCTTGCCCGGGAATTCGATGTGTCCGTCGAAGACGTGACGGCGTTCGTGCTCGGCGGCCACGGTGATACCATGGTTCCGCTCACACGCTACACGACGGTCGCGGGTATTCCCCTCCCGGATCTCATCAAGATGCGCTGGATCACCCATGAGCGGTTGAACGAGATCGTTCAGCGCACGCGCGACGGCGGCGCCGAGGTGGTTAAGCTTCTCAAGTCCGGCTCGGCCTATTACGCGCCGGCGGCTTCGGCGATCGCCATGGCCGAGTCCTACCTCAAGGATAAGAAGCGCGTTCTGTCATGCGCGGCTTATCTGACGGGCGAATATGGCGTGAAGGACCTCTATATCGGCGTTCCGGTTGTGATCGGCGCGAAGGGTATGGAACGCGTGATCGAGATCGACCTCAACACTCATGAGCGGCTCGACTTCAAGCGCTCGGTGGAAGCCGTGCAAAATCTCGTAGAGGCCTGCATCCGCATCGCGCCCGGCCTGCAACAGCTCTCCGCATAAAAGGGAACTACCCCTCCAGGGGCGGCGCCTTCGATTTCTGGCGGAGGCTTCCGCCCTCGCCCCCTCTCTCAGGATAAGAGCGCTCTTATGAATGTTCATGAATATCAGGCAAAAGCGATCCTCCGGGACTATGGCGTGCCGGTTCCGCGCGGGCAGGCCGCTTTCACGCCCGAAGAGGCTGTTGCCGTCACCAAGGATCTCGGCGGCCCCGTCTTCGTCGTGAAGGCGCAAATCCACGCCGGCGGACGCGGCAAGGGCCATTTCAAGGAACCGGAGGCAGGGGAGAAGGGCGGCGTGCGCATCGCGAAGCCGGCCGACGATGTGCGGCTGTTCGCGGATCAGATGCTGACGCATACGCTCGTCACCGTGCAGACGGGGCCAAACGGACGCGTTGTGAAGCGCCTGCTCATCGAGGAAGGCGCCGCCATCGCACGCGAGCTTTATCTTTCCTTTGTCGTTGACCGGGCCTCATCGCGCGTCGCGATCATTGCGTCGACCGAAGGCGGCATGGACATCGAAGAGGTGGCCGCGAAGACACCGGAGAAAATTCTGACGCTAACCATCGATCCGGCCAGCGGCTATTCGCAGTTTTATGGCCGGCAGGTGGCATTCGCGCTTGGCTTGAAAGACGCCCAAATCAAGCAATGCGTGACTCTCATCGGCAACCTTTACAGGGCCTTTACTGAGAAGGATATGAGCCTTCTCGAGATCAACCCGCTCATTGTAACGGAAAAGGGTGATCTCGTTTGCCTCGATGCCAAGCTCAACTTCGACGGTAACGCATTGTTCCGCCACCCCGAGATCGTAAGCTTGCGCGACCTTGACGAGGAGGACCCCGCAGAAGTTTTGGCGTCGCGCTACGACCTCTCCTATGTGAAGCTCGACGGCAATATCGGCTGCCTGGTGAACGGCGCCGGCCTCGCCATGGCGACCATGGACATCATCAAGCTTTACGGCGGGGAGCCGG
>CAZCIF010000237.1:0-5292 GCA_964498645.1 uncultured Rhodomicrobium sp.
GAAGAATGGCTGGGGATCGATCCGGGCGATTTAGAGACCAAGTTACTTGAGCATGTTCCTTCGCGCTGGTCGTATCGGCGCGTAACAGCAGAGGATCGGCTGAAGGCGACAAGCTATCTTGCCTGTCCGCGCCAACCACCTGCTGGGTGGGCTTACCTCGACGCGGTCGCCGCCATTATTCGCCGCCGCTGGCATGAGGGGACCCGTCACATTTTGCCAGCGCGACAGATTTCTTTTGAAGATCGCGTGCTGAAGGGCATGTTCGAAGAAGTGCATGCGGCGGCCGAATGGGTCGCAACCTACGATGATCTACTCGATAAGCGGCAACTTGCCGATCTTGGTATTCGCGTCATCCGCTATCGCCGGCAACGGACGCATGGGCGGAATATGATTGTGTCGTCGACGACCGAGCTGCAGCTGCTAAAAGTGCTGTTGCGCCGCCGGTTGACGGAGCTCTCACTGGGCCTTGGCGATGATGTGCTCGGCGCGCTCGTTGATAAGATGATCAGCGATGCCATTGCGATTTCAGGGGATGTGGTGTTACGCGCGGCTAAGCGCGGCGTGTCGGCCGGCGAGTTGATCGGCCTCGTTCTAAGCCGGGCGCTTATTGCGGAGGAACTTGGCGCGGGTGCGACAGTGGCCTGGTTTCTGCTTGATGATTATGCGCAATGGCTCGGACAAAAAGAGGAAGGCATTGCCGACATTCTCGCATTGAGCGTCTCGCGTGATGCCGAGGGACGGCCGCGGCTTAAGGCGATTGTAAGCGAAGCAAAGTATGTTGGTGGTGCTGCCTGCAGTGACGCGCGCCGCACGTCACAACAGCAGTTGCGTCAGACCATGCTGCGCATGGAAGATGCTCTTTTCGGTGATCCGGGTCGTCTTGACCGCGACATGTGGTTGTCGCGAATTGCCGATCTGCTTCTTGATGGTGTTACGGCCGTTGGTGAGAGCGCGATGCTGGAGAATGTCCGTGATGGCATTCGGCAGGGCAGCGTAACAATTGATTTCCGCGGGTACTCGCATGTGTTTGTGTCGGGGCCTGCAGGCGGTGGCGGGATTGTGGGCGAGCAGCAGCCGGTCGCCGATCTTGAAACCGGATTTCAGGAGGTGTTCGGACTTGAGCAGGTATGTGCCCTTCTAAAGGCATATGCAGCGGGTGCTCCGCTGTTACCTGTTCGCAGCGGAATTGGGGCGTTGCGGCCGTGGGAACAAGCGTCTTACCGCACACCATCGCCGCGCGTTATCTGGACCTTGGCCGTCGGCCCCGATGATGCGGTTAGCGGGGGTGACAGTGGTCCTGCGCCACGCCCAGTCGATGGTGACGATTCTCCTCCGACGCAAGGTGGCGGCAAGAGCTGCAGCACCGCTACGGCGACGAGCACGGGTGCACCGCTTCCGACGTCAGAGCCAGTGGTGCGCGATGCGGACGGTCTTGATGCATTGATTGCCGAGAGGGGTGGGCATCACGGCGGCGGAAGCACGGAGGATGCGGAATGGCTCGCAGCGACCGAACGCAAATTGCGAAGCGCTCTCACAAGCTATGGTCTACAGGCTAAGGTTCTTGGCTCACGCCTTACTCCGAATGCGGGATTGATACGCTTCCAGGGTTCCGACAGGCTTCGGATTGAGGATATCGAGGGTCGATCGTCGGCCTTGCTGACAACTCACGGGTTAAAACTGGTGGCGGTATCGCCGTTGCCGGGCGAGATTGTCATCGCAGTTGCGCGTCCGAGCCGGCAGGTGGTGAGCCTTTGGGAAGTGTGGCGTCGCCGCGAACTCAACCGTAATGCAGCCGGCTTAAACACATCATTTGTGTTGGGCCTGCGCGAACTCGACGGCGAGGTTCTTTATCTCAATCTTGGAGGTGCCTTCGGAGGCGGTCAGCAGCATGAGCCGCATACGCTCATTGCCGGCGCGACCGGGAGCGGCAAATCGGTTTTGATTCAGAGTATTCTTCTCGACATCGCTGCTACGAATCCTCCACAGCTGGCGAAGATTTACTTGATCGATCCGAAGATGGGCGTCGACTACGGAGCTATTGAACGGCTACCACATATAGAGGGCGGGATTGTTGTCGAGCGTGACCGCGCTGTTGTCGTGATGGAAGGCCTGATTGCTGAAATGGAGCGACGCTACGAATTGTTCCGCACAAATAGCGTCAGGGATCTTCGCAGCTACAATAGCAAGGTAGACGTAGGACAGCGTTTGCCGATGGTCTTTCTGGTCCACGATGAGTTTGCCGAATGGATGATGATTGATGAGTACAAGGAAGCTGTCTCGACGAGCGTACAACGTCTCGGTGTGAAAGCACGCGCCGCTGGTATTCATCTGATATTTGCAGCTCAGCGTCCGGACGCGAACGTGATGCCGATGCAGTTGCGCGATAACCTCGGCAACCGTCTGATCCTGAAGGTGGCCAGCATCGGGACGTCCGAGATTGCCCTTGGTCAAAAGGGCGCCGAAACACTGCTCGGCCATGGCCACCTGGCAGCACGGCTAAATGGCGAACAGGGAATTGTGTTTGCGCAGGCGCCGTTCATGAGTGATGAGGATCTCGAGCGCGCCGTTGCTGCAATCGCAGAAGGAACGGCGCCGACCGAATAGCGGCGGGCACTATTTGTGGCAGGCAAGGCAGGATTTTGCCTGGCCAAAGACTTCGTCGATATCGAGTGGTTCATTGCCCTCGCGCAGCGGATTGGGAATCCGTTTTGCGCGTGTGCGCGCGAGGCGCTTTTCGTAGTCAGCCCTGATCTGGACGATGCGCTCGGGGCGCGCGAGCTGTTCAAGGGACTCGCCCTGGCTCCATGTGAAAGGGGAGCCGCTGTCGACAGCAGTTTTCTCGTAACGCTTGGCTTCCTCGAACGCATCGGGATGCTGCTCCATAAGGCGCACCCATTCGATCTTCTGCTGGAAGAAACAGAATGTGCATCCGCTGCGGCTTCGCCACGCATAGTAGCGCGGGAGCCCAAGGCCGGAGGCGGACAGAATTTCCATGACGCCGGCTTTGTCGATCCCGTCTTCGCGGAACGGGAGTTTGACTTTCAGCCGCTCGTGCTTTGAGCTATAGCCCTCTCGGAATTCTTCATCGGAACGGATCGCGACATAGCTGGTGACGTTAGTTCCTCCATCGAGGATGGGGCGTATCCATTGCTCGAATGGTTTCAGTTTGAGCTGACGCGTGCACCAGCGCGTCTGAGGCGAAGGGAGAAAATTATTGTATTGAGCAAGCCAGAAATCGAAATCGCGATCGGGGTTCAACTTGGCGATGGTCTTGCCAAGAAAGCCCTCCAATCGTGCGAGGAACTCATACACCTCCGGCAGCTCCTTGCCCGTGTCAGTGAAGAAGTAGTCTATATCGAGTTCAGGGTGATGCTGGCGCATGTAGACGGCAAGGGCGGCGCTATCGCGGCCGCCCGAAAGTCCAAGCACGTGTTTGTGGGGCGCTTCCGTCATCCGTTTGATCGTCCCTTGCGCTTGGGAGTGGCAGGCGCATCCTGCATGTAACGGGCGCTGAGCTGAGCGAGTGCTGCAAGGATGATGTTCTTGCGATGCGGGTCTGCACGTTCGAGTGCAGTCTCGACTTTTGCGATCAGTTCGCGAATTTCCAACTGATCGCGGTCAGTAACGTCAAATTCGCGTTGCATCGCGCGGGGCTGGCCGTGCAGTGGTACGACGACGGCCATGCGCATGCGTTTGTCTGGCCGATTGTCGACATGGGCGAAGGCCTCATCAAGAATGAAGCGCTGTGCGAGTTGTGCGAGCTTGAGCCGGGCTTCGTCGATATCGGCGTCAACCCAATCAAAGGCGCGCTTGTTGATCGCGAGGCTCGCCAGACCTTCGATGTCCGTGAGCTGTCCGCGAAAGTCCGCGAGGCGGGCGATAAAGGCATTGCCGCGGAAATCACCTGACAGCTGAAGCAGATGTTGGGCGCGTTCGCGTAAAACTGCGAGGCTGCCGGCCTTTGAATCGGGGACGTCGAGCTCACGCAGCAGCCCTGCTTCGAGCGTTCGAAGAATTTCCGGATACACGTTCTTAAGTGCGCGTAGGCCGTCACGCACGAGTGATGCGACCGCCTGCGAAGCATTCTTGCCAGCACTCTCACCGCAAAGAGCCGGAAGATCATTAAAGAGGAGCTTGTTTGGATCAGCTGCGTGGCGGAACAACGCGCTGAGTTTGTGAACGTCGGGGGCAAGCCGTGCCGTGCGCTTCGTGAATACCGGAAGCTGATCATAGCTTGCAATTAGGGCCCGTGCGACATCGAACGGACCTTGAGTTGCGGCGCCATTTGTTGGGGACGTCGGCATGGCGAGATCCGCGAGCTCACGCAAAACGCGTTCGGACTGGCTCGAGAGCTTCATCCAGCGCAGTTGGACGTTTTGTGCGTCGCTGGCCAGCGTCTCGATTTCGAGTTCTGTGATGGTGGGCTGAAACACACCTTGCCGGTAGATGGCGAGCTTGTCGCGATGAGCAAGGAACAGTGCTACTGCTAGAACGGGCATGAGGCCGTCCTTCACACCGAAGGGTGGTGCGCGCCACAGATCAAACAATCGGGCGAGTGCGACAGTTTCGTTAGAATGTTCGGCAAGGTAATCGAGCGCGGCCTTCCACGATGGAGCTATCCGCGCGGGGTCGTTTTTCGGATCAGGTTGATGGAAATGCCATGCGCCGGATTTGTCGGCACGATAAAGCCGCGTTGCAAGTAGTAGGGAGTCGCAAAGTCCACCTTCTGCCGGATAACCGGAGATGCCAAGGCGCAACTGACTTTCGCCTTCGACCATCCGCCGCATCAGGTCCTTTTGCGCTTTGATGGCGTTTGAGGATGGAGCGATGCGCGCCAGCAATTCGTTTTGAATGCAAGGTGCTTGCGGGTAGCGGTTGTCGGCAAGCTGGGAGGCAAGGTGGTTGAGTGCGGCGTTACTAAGTTGGGCGGGCTTGGAACCGGAGCGATACCAATCGGCGGCATCGGTCATGCGTCCGAGCTGCTGTTCGAGCCGTGAGCGTGAATCGGCAAGTCGCGCCATGACTTCGCGGCGTGCAACGGCATCACCGCGAAGTTCGGGGCTTCGCTCATAGATGGTGGTGAGGGCGATCAGCTCCCGGGCAAGTTCGACCATATCCCAGGCCCGGCGCGAGAGGCCGATCACGATGTTGTCGGGTGCCTTGTCGGCGGCATCCTGGCAAAGCTGTGTGGCCTTCTGGCGTGATTCACCTTCGGTCGGGATCGCGAGCAGGAAACGCCCGGCGGCATCGTGTAAATTTTCTGGCTCGGCAAGAACGCGAGCCAGATCCTTA
>CAZCIF010000238.1:0-5291 GCA_964498645.1 uncultured Rhodomicrobium sp.
TGATGGGCGCGCCCCATGCGCTTCAACTATCATACGCCGCATGGAAGATTTTTCTCTTGACGGTGATTTTCCTCCGGTGCCGGAGGCCGCGTGGCGTGCCCTTGCCGCCAAGGCCCTTGGGGACACGCCCTTCGAGACATTGCGGACACAGCTTCACGAGGGGTTTAAGACCGAACCGCTTTACACAAGCCGCGATGGGCGGGGCGCGCTCTCCGGCTCGCGTGGCTGGCAGATTATTCAGCCGCTGATAGGAGAGAAGCCCGCGGCTGCGCAAGCGCAGCTCGTGGACGATCTCGCCAATGGCGCCGATGCTCTATCTGCCGATTTTGACGCGGGCATTCCGGCCGGGACCCGGGAAGACCTGAAAAATCTTGTTGACGCGGACATCGCCTATTTTATCGCGCCGGGCGCGCCAGTTGCGGACGCGGCCCTGCTTCTTGCGGCGCGGGAATATAGTGCGCAGGCGGCCGCAACGAGAGGTGCCGCCGGCTTCGACCCTCTCACAGCCTTTGCTTTATTGGGCGAAATCCCGGAGGAGAGGGAGGCGCTCTTCGCGGATTCTGTGGATGCCGCCTTCTATATGCGCGAGCATTTCCCTTCGTTTGTGCCGTTTCTTGCAAGCGGCCACGCCTGGAGTGGCGCCGGCGGCTCCGCTGTGCAGGAACTAGCCTTCACGCTCGCCTCAGGAGTGAGCTATTGGCGCGCGCTGACGGACGCAGGCATGCCGCTTTCTGAAAGCGTCCGCTGCATCGGGTTCTCGCTCACGGCTCCGGCAGACATTTTCCTCACGATCGCGAAGTTCCGCGCGATGCGCCTGCTTTGGGGCCGCGCCATCGAGGCCGCAGGCGGGACGCCCAGCGCGCATATGCTCCTCCTCGCAAAAATGCCGCAACGCATCTTGAGCGCCTACGATCCGCATGTGAACCTGTTGCGCGGGACTGCGGCGGCGTTCGGCGCGGCAATCGGCGGCGCAAGCGGTATCGAGATCCTGCCATTCGACAGCGTAAGCGCCGGCAGCACCCAGTTTTCGCGGCGGCTGGCACGGAATACGAGCCTGATTCTGCGGCAGGAATGCTATCTTTCTGCAGTGGCCGATGCCGCTGCCGGTTCGGCCTATGTCGAGACGCTTACGAACGGGCTTGCAAGCGCGGCCTGGGCGCTGTTCCGCGACGTGGAGGCAAAGGGCGGGCTTGCCGCCGCGATCGAAAGCGGCTTCGTTCAGGACGAGCTCACAAGGAAGGCTAACGAGCGTGAGCGTGCCGTGGCCTGCGGCCAAGATAAGATCACGGGTGTATCTGTTTTTCCGGACCTTTCGGAGTGCGCAACCTTCCCCAAACGGAGCGCGAAGTCCAAGGCCGAGGGCCGTTATCTCTTCACGGGGAAATTGCCAGCGCTTCCTGCTCCTGGCAAAGGCGAGCGTTTCGCCGCTCTCATGGCTGCGGCTCGCGGAGGGGCGCCACTTCACGACCTGCGCCTGGCGTCCCGAAGGATTGGCAGCATCGTTGCGCCGCCGCTCGACGCCTCGAAGCGGGACGCCGAACCTTTCGAAAGGCTCCGCCAGCGTGCGGACATCGCTCTCGAGAGAATTGGGTCCCGCCCGCCGGTATTTCTCGCTTTGCTTGGGAAGCCAGCCGGCTACCGGGCGCGCGCGAACTGGGTGCAAGGCTTCTTCGCCGCTGGCGGCATTGAGGTGATTGTTCCAGAGCGGGCTTTCGAGAATGCGGAAGCAGCCGCGGCCGCGTTCAAGCAAAGTCCGGCGCCGGTAGCTTGCCTATGCTCCTCCAACGCAGTCTATGCATCCCTGCCGGGCGTGGCATGCGCCTTGAAAAAAGCGGGCGCGGTTGCCGTTTATCTCGCAGGCCCGGCATCGGTCTTGAAGACAGTCGAGCCGCAGGACGCTGTTGCAATCGACCGTCTCCTCCATGAGGGCAGCAATCTGCCCGCCTTGCTGCAAGAGGCCCAAGCCGCTTTGCACGTCGAGGAGCTTTCGGCTGCCGCCGAGGAAGAGGGCATAGTATGACACGGTCTTCCCTGCCGGATTTTTCCAAGATCGAGTGGCAAACGCCATCGCTTAGCGTAGAATCAAGCGGCTTCCCGGCCGAAACGCCCGAGGGGATTACGCTCAAGCCCGTATACGGCCCCGGCGATGCCGAAGGGCTCGACTTCCTGAACACCTATCCTGGCCTACCGCCCTTCCTGCGCGGTCCGTATCCGGCGATGTATGTCAATCAGCCCTGGACCATCCGGCAATATGCCGGCTTCTCCACCGCCGAGGACTCGAACGCATTTTACCGGCGCAATCTTGCCGCGGGGCAGAAGGGCCTTTCGATCGCGTTCGACCTCGCGACCCATCGCGGCTATGATAGCGACCACCCCCGCGTTCGCGGCGACGTCGGCATGGCGGGCGTGGCCATCGATTCGATTTATGACATGCGCACGCTATTCGAGGGCATCCCGCTCTCGGAGATGAGCGTCTCCATGACCATGAACGGCGCGGTGCTTCCGGTGCTGGCGCTTTTCATCGTGGCAGGCGAGGAGCAAGGTGTTCCGGCCGCGCAGCTTTCAGGCACGATCCAGAACGATATCCTGAAAGAGTTCATGGTGCGGAACACCTATATCTACCCGCCCCAGCCTTCCATGCGCATCGTCTCGGACATCTTCGCTTATACGAGCGCGAAGATGCCAAGATTCAACTCGATCTCAATCTCCGGCTATCACATGCAGGAAGCCGGCGCGACGGCGGACCTCGAACTCGCCTATACGCTGGCCGATGGCATCGACTATGTGCGCTGCGGCATGTCCGCCGGCCTCGATATCGATGCCTTCGCCCCGCGCCTGTCGTTCTTCTGGGCCATCGGCATGAAATACTTCATGGAAGTTGCCAAGATGCGTGCCGGGCGCGCGCTTTGGGCGAAGCTCATGAAGGGTCTCGGCGCGAAGAACCCGAAATCGATGAGCTTGCGCGCCCATTGCCAGACGAGCGGCTGGTCGCTGACCGCGCAGGACGTTTTCAACAATGTGATCCGCACCTGCGCCGAGGCTTTCGCCGCGACCCATGGCGGCACGCAATCGCTCCATACCAATGCCCTCGACGAGGCGCTTGCCCTGCCGACGGACTTCTCGGCCCGCATCGCGCGCAATACGCAGCTTTTCATCGAATATGAAACCGGCACAACGCGTGTCATCGACCCTTGGGGCGGCAGCTACTATGTCGAACGGCTGACCTATGAGCTTGCCAAAAAAGCCTGGGGGCACATACAGGAAGTCGAGAAGCTCGGCGGCATGGCGAAGGCCATCGGCGCGGGGCTCCCGAAGCTGCGCATCGAGGAAGCCGCGGCGCGAACGCAGGCGCGGATCGACAGCGGCAAGCAGGTGATCACCGGCGTCAACAAATACCGGGTGGAGGACGAAGCACCGGTCGAGGTTCTGAAGGTTGACAATTCGGCGGTACGCGCGCGGCAGGTGGAAAAGCTAGAGCGGCTTCGCGCGGAGCGGAATCAAAGTGCGGTTGAGGAAGCGCTAACAGCGCTAACCAATGCCGCGGCGAGCGGCGCGGGCAACCTCCTGGAGCTGTCAGTGAATGCAGCGCGCGCGAAGGCAACTGTCGGCGAGATTTCAGAAGCTCTGGAAAAGGTTTACGGGCGTCACCGCGCGGAAACCCGCGCCATTTCAGGCGTTTACCGCCAGGAGATCGGGCAAATGGACGAAAAAGTGCGCCGCGTGATCGCCATGTGCGAAGCCTTCGAGAAAGACGATGGCCGCCGCCCGCGCATCCTCGTCGCGAAGGTCGGGCAGGACGGGCATGACCGGGGGCAGAAAGTGATCGCATCCGCCTTCGCCGATCTCGGCTTCGACGTCGATATCGGCGCGCTCTTTGCGACGCCCGCCGAGGTGGCGCGGCAAGCCGTCGAGAATGACGTGCACATCATCGGCGTGTCTTCGCTTGCCGCCGGTCATTTAACGCTCGTGCCCGAGCTGAAGCAGGAACTGGCGCAACAAGGCCGTCCCGATATCCTGATCGTTGTGGGCGGGGTTGTCCCGCCGGAGGACCACAAAGCGCTTTACAAGGCGGGCGCGGTCGCAATCTTCGGCCCCGGCACCAATATCGCGGAAGCGGCGGCCGGTCTCCTCGCGAAGCTGAACGTTCATCTCGGCTATGCGAAACGCGAGGCGGCCGAGTGACGGGACGCAGCCATGCTTGGCGACCCAAAAGAAACGTCGCCCCCTTATCTTCCTGGCAAGATACCGCCGCCGGACGGAATTAGGAAAGCCTGAATGGCCTACGTAATGGTAGACGTGGAGGCTGACGGCCCCATTCCGGGCGACTACAGCATGGTTTGCTTTGGCGCTGTGCTCGTTAAAGAAGCGCTTGAGCGCACATTTTATGGCCGCCTGAAACCAATCTCCGGCCAATGGAGTCCCGAGGCTCTCGCCGTCAGCGGGTTCACCCGGGAGGAGACATTGGGCTTTGACGAACCGAAGGCAGTGATGGAGAGATTTGCGCGCTGGGTAATGGAAAACACAAAGGGCCGGGCATTTTTCGTCAGCGACAACAATGGCTTTGATTGGCAATTCATCAATTGGTATTTTTGGCATTTCACGGGCGGCAACCCGTTCGGTCATTCAAGTACCAATCTCGGCTCGCTCTACAAAGGAATGGTCAAAGACACGTTCCAGAGCTTCAAGCACCTGCGCAAGACTTCACATACGCACAATCCCGTCGACGACGCTATGGGAAATGCAGAAGCGTTGCTGGAAATGAAGCGGCTGGGACTGAAGATTGGGCTGTGAGCTTTCTGACGTCCTCATGCGGTGATGCCCTCCCGCATCACTGGCTCCGTAATGGGTAGCCTCCGGGCCTTGATTGCGTTTTAAAGGAAGGCCGGTCAACTCGCGGTTGCGGAAGGCTGGGCGTGGCATTTTTTGTTCTGTGCGAAGAGCAAGAAGGCATTGGCAGCGATGACCATCGTGCCGCCGGTGTAAATCGATATGCCCGGTACGTCCCCAAAGACGAGATATCCGCCCAGCTTGCCATAGACGAGCTGCAGAACTTGTGGCGGGGCCCCAAGTCAGCCACGGGCAAGCCGGAAAGAGGTGTTCAGCATGATCTCCGCCGGGCCGAAGAGCGCCCCGCCAAGTACCATCAACGCCAGATCGGGCAGCGCAATGGACTTATAGACGAAGGGCGTGACAGCAAGCGCTGCCAGCGCCAGCGCCGCGCTGGACGTAATGGCGGCCATTTCCGCCGTTTCGCTCGCCATCATCACGCGTAATACCACCAACGCCCCAGC
>CAZCIF010000239.1:0-5190 GCA_964498645.1 uncultured Rhodomicrobium sp.
AGCGGAATGCGCGGATGCAGATGTCGCTCAATTGCTCGCGGTGAAGACCGGCATAGCGCTGAAAACCGTTCGCGCCTCGAGAATGAACGCCGCAAGCCGTTACGCGCAGCCTTGAACCAGGCCTTGGAATAGGCGGGCGCCGAGTTTCTCAATGGCGATGGCGTGCGGATGAGGGAGTCATGAGAACGAATCAGCCTAAGATAATCAATCAGTTACGTTGGCTAACACAAGATTTTCGCCAATCTGTTTTGTACGGGCCATACTCGAAATTCGTTAACGCTGCGGCATCGCATGATTTCAAGTTAGATGGAGGCTTAGCTCGCGCAGTGACACGTGGGCAGCATTGGTTTCGGCGGCACGGCGCGCTTTTGCTTCGAGAACTCCGGGCAGCGAATGTCCATTGGAGAGAATCTCGCACAGGTCCAGCCCGTCCATGCAAATGAGATTCGTGCGGCGTCCCCGGCCAAATGCCTGAAGACCATCCTCGGTAAAGCCGGAGACACTTACAAAAAGGCCGCGGCTCCACGTAGCTTTTCCTTCTACTTTGCCGAAGAAGGTAAGGAGGTCGGCTATTCCGATTTGCGGATCGTGCCATTTGGCTTCGACAAGGTAGGTATCGGCGTTAAGGCGAAAACTCCCGTCGATTTGCTCGCCGATAAGACGAAATGAGCCGCGGGGAGCAAGATTGTAAGCGCTGAATAGCTCAGTAAGGAAAGTTTCGAAGGCGAAGCCACGCGGTTGAGGAGCCATGGCTGTTAGCTTCATAAGCTTGTCTATAAGCGCAGTGGCTTGTGACTCGGAAATCTTATGGACCGGGGGTTTATGGCGCGTTGGCGTCGGCGGGCCAAAACTATCCAAAAATCTGGGATCGTGAAGCTCCGGGATTTTTATGGAAAGTCCCAAGAGCGCCGCGTTGACGCTTTCAATTTCGGCGCGTGTGAGGAGATTGTTTTTACCGCGCCGCCACGTCATCGCTTGTTGGACGATGGTCATCATGAGCGGCGTCATGCGGTTGCGCTTGTGCGTGAGCGTTCGCGTGAGCAGCGCGACGATGCTTGGGCGCTTGCTGCCCGGTTCCCAAAATTCGCCGACGCAGGCTTGCTGCGCGGCGAGCGGAAAAGCTGTTCTGCTATTGCCGCTGCCGGGCAAGAAATCATAAAGAATATCGGCGAGATTCTCGACGGATTGCAGTTCAGCGAGCGAAAGCATTTTCTGATCCATTACGAGCGTTGCGCTTTCAAGATTTTAATCAATTCGTCGGCTGTCAGATCGCGCCCGGTTAGAGATTTGCGGAGCGGCTCGAACTGCCGCAGCATGCGATGATAGCGATCGAGGACAGGGCGGTGTGAATTCAGCTCGCGGCCCTTGAAATTGGTGAAGCGGTTAAGCTGCTCGATGAGAAAGCGGGCGACGCTCAGATATTCAGTTTCATAGTTTCCGTCGAAGCCGATAAAGCCGACATGCTCGGTGGCTTCTTTCTCGACATGTAGCTTGTCCTGCTGGGAAAGTCTCCCAAAGGCATTTTCGACTAGCGTCCACATTTCGAGGATGTCAACGACTACACCGACAGTCGAGCGTCTGTCTTTATGCCCGTGAAAAAGCCCCTGATACTCCCATTCAAGTCCCCAGAGGTGGCCACCCCAAATTGCCTCGGCGACAAAATCGGGGTTCATTTCACCTCTCACCTTGAAATGCTTCATCACGTCTCGCAGCATCATCAGCACGAGTCGATCACCGTCCGTAAGTGACGGCGGCCCTCTGTCGAGACCCAGGTCTATAAGCGTCCGCACTGCTTCGGCGCGCGAGATGGCCGACCCTTGGGCGGCGCGCCATGCATCGATTCGGTCGAGGATGCCCTGATCCAAGCGCATCTCAAATCGTTCGGTTCGAGTCTGCATGTCTTAACCTTGATTGATCGTTTACGTAAGTCAATCGCAATGTACGGTGATTTGTACGTAACATCAAGAAATGATCGCGCAATTTGTTGGAGCTGGTCGAAGCCAATCTTCGGCGCGCGATGCGGCTCTTCATCAAAATATAGGATGAAATCGATCCGCAGTTCCGAGGCAACAGCGAAGAGTTGGAAATTGGCTTCGCCAGACGGCACCTCCTGACACAACTATAGAGGGTATAAACACAGAATAGCTATCGGTGATTGCTGTGACAAAAGGGCAAAATCTGGAACAAATTGATTTAAAATACGTTTTAAGTTGTATTAATGCTATGCATCAGCTTCAACTTATTATAAGCTGTGCTCGGGGCGCCATGCGTCTGGTAGCTTAAGGCCCGCATTGCGGACAGCGTTGCCTAGACGTAAATGAGTAGGCGGGGATCTTATATGGATATTTATTCACTCAATATTCCCAAAAAGTTGCATCTCATTTGGGTCGGCGATGCGCACAAGCAGCCAGTAAAATGTATAAAATCGTGGCAAGACAATCACCCGGACTGGCAATTCAAGCTTTGGACCGATGCGGACCTTTTTGACATGGCCTGGATCAACGAGTCGCATCTGCGCTCGTTCGTAGACTCCCGGCATTGGCCGGCAGTCGCCGATTTGATGCGTTATGAAATTCTTTATCGCGAGGGCGGGGTTTACGTTGACGCGGACTCGTTCTCCGTCCGGCCTCTCGACGATTGGCTTCTGCAAAGCGAAATGTTCGCGTGCTGGGAGAACACGCTAGCGACGGGCCGGGCGAGGCTCGTGAGCAACGCATTTCTCGGCAGCGCGCGAGGGAACCCGTTTCTGCGCTATCTCATCGACACGATCGCAAAGCGAAAGGAGCTATTCAAGCGCTGGAGCTGGAGCCGGATGCGGTTTGTGCGCATGGGCGCTTGGAAATCGGTCGGCCCCTATAGGCTGACGAAATGCATCTACGATTATGAGGGCAAGGGGTATCACGGCATCTCGATCCTGCCGTCTCATATGTTTTGCCCGAACCATTATCGCGGCAAACTCTATACCGGGAATGGCCTCGTCTATGCCGATCACACCTGGGCGAGCACGCGAAAAGTGTATGACGAGCTCTCCCATGAACCGGCAAGGGTCCGGATTCCCGCGGCGGCGCCGCATTTAGGTGCGCCATCGCTCCCCAATTTGCATATCGCCGGGACTGCCGGGCGAGTGGCGGCACGGCCGTACCAGGAAGCGGTGTGAGGATAGGGCGGCTGTTCGCCAGCGGGATCAGCGATGACGGTACCGGTTATTGGCGGAGCGGGCTATACCGGCTCGCATGTGGTCAAACGGCTGCTGGAAGAGTTGTTGTTCCCGATAACCTCTCCACGGGCTGGACTCCATAATCATTTAAATATATCCCGCTTGGATGGTACCTTCAATTAGTGGGAATGTGAGTTTCACGAAATGACGGCTTTTAGTTCGAAGGTCCGCTCCTTTTTCGGAGTATTCGGAGACGACGACTTTCGCGTTTTTCTTTCGATCTTCAAATCCTACTTCCCCATTTATAAATATAAATACGGCATTATCCTCGTGCTTATTGCTATCGCCTCTTATGCCACGGCCAGCGCCGCGTGGCTCGTGCGCGACGTCGTCAACGATTTCTTCGTAAAAAAGCAGGGCGAGTTCCTCATTCCGCTTTTCCTGCTGATTGTCGGGCTCTTTATCGCCAAAGGCGCGTCGTCCTATTGGCAGTCGGTGCTTTCAGCGCGCATCGCCAATGACATGGTTGCGCGCACGCAAGAGCGGATATTTGCGCACATACTCGCGCAGCGCGTGGGCTTTTTTGAACGCTATTCGTCGGACGACCTGAACATGCGTGTCAATATGGGCGCATCGTCCTTCGGCTCGATTTTAAATCAGGTGGTCTTGAATGGCGCCCGCGATGGCGCAACGGTCATTTCGCTCCTGGCCGTAATGATCATGCAGGACATGACGCTTACTTTTATATGTTTGGTTGCCGTGCCGTTCGTTTTTCTCGGCATTACCCGCCTTCTCAAGCGGATTAAAGTGCTCATGCAGCAGGAGATGCTTTCCGTTGCGGAGCTTAACAAGCATGTTCGCGAAGTCGTGCAGGGTGTTAAGGTCATCAAATCCTATAACCTCGAACCCATTATCAAAGCCGAAGCCGGCGCCGTCATCGAAAGCATTAAGGATCGCTCGAACCGGGTATCGGCGCTGCAGACGGCCCCCGTACCCATCATCGATACGATAGGTGGCGTGGGTATCGGGCTGACCATCCTCTATGCCGGATACCGCTCCGTCTATGGCACTTACGACCCCGGCACCTTCCTCTCGTTCATCACGGCGCTTCTTCTTGCTCTCGATCCCGCCCGCCGTCTTAGCCAGCTTCGGGTGTCTTTGAAGACAGCGCTTGTCGGTGTCGGGATGGTGCATGACTTGCTTGCCGACAACGACCCGGATCAAATGGAGGCCGAACCAAGTGCAGCCATGCTATCCGCCGCGCCGGGGGGAGGGATGGGGATCGCGATGAACGGCGTCTGCTTCTCGTATAATGGCGGCACGGACGTTCTCCGGAACTTTTCGCTCGGCATCAAACCAGGAGAAATGATCGCCCTCGTTGGGCCTTCAGGCGCCGGCAAATCGACGGTGTTTTCGCTTCTTCTGCGGTTTCATCGCCATCGATCGGGGCAAATCCTTATCGGCGGGCAACCGGTCGAAACACAGCCAGCATCCGCGTTGCGGGACGTGATCGCCTATGTGGGGCAGTCCAATTTCATCTTCAGTGGAACGATACGCGAGAATTTAACACTGAGAAAAAGCGGCGTTCCGCAGGAAAAAATCGATGAGGCTTGCAGGTCTGTCGGGCTCAGTGACTACATTGCAGGCCTGCCGAATGGATACGACACGAATGTCGGTGAACTTGGTTCTTTGATTTCAGGCGGACAGGCGCAGCGGCTCAATATCGCGCGCGCCATCATCAAGGATGCGCCCATCCTTCTTTTCGATGAGGTTACGTCGGCGCTAGACGCCGACAATGAAGAGCTCATTCGTGCATACATGCATTCACAGGCGGGGAAGAAGACTATTCTCGTAATTGCTCACCGCATTTCAACGGTGCGGCAGGCTAGCAAGATCGCTTTGATCGAAGGCGGGGCTGTGAAGGCGCTCGGGACTCATCAAGAGCTGATGCGCGGAAGCGAATATTACGAGCGGGTTGCAACGCTGCAGCTCATCGCTTGAAAGGACTTGTGATCCTTGCCAAGAGACAGCAC
>CAZCIF010000240.1:0-5167 GCA_964498645.1 uncultured Rhodomicrobium sp.
GGCGCTCTCGATATTGCCGTAGAACACCAAGCCGCGCGCATCCATCCCCTTCAAAAGCACGATCCGCGCGTTGGGCATGCCGGACGTATCGACCGTCGCGAGCGTCATCGCGTTTGCGTCGTTGAGCTCGCTCCGTTCCGCGTCATCGAACCAGACGCTGAACAGCGGCTCTGGCTGGCTCGCTTCGGTAAAGTCTGCTGCTTTGGAAGTCATTTTCAGAACCCGGACTTTATGCCTTCGGAGACTGGGCGGCATCGCATAGAATCGCCAGCCACGCCCCGCATGTTACCGCGAACGGGACCGGCCGTGTACCCAATTCTAGCCAAGATTTTCCAGAGACACTTGTTCCATCCTGGAAAGCGGGCGGCAAATGCCGCTAGCAGCTTAAGCTAGCACTTTACGGCGTTTACTTAATGTGTAGGATGCAACGCCGTTAACAGCGGGGAATTAAAGTGGCTGAAGCAGGAGCATTGATGAGAGGCAAGCGGGGCCTTATCATGGGCATCGCTAACAACCGGTCGATCGCCTGGGGGATCGCAAAGGCTGCCGCGGACCAAGGCGCGGAGCTCGCTTTCACCTATCAAGGCGACGCCCTGAAGAAGCGCATCGAGCCGCTCGCCGCTGAAGTTGGCGTGAAGCACGTGCTGCCTTGCGACGTGATGGATACCGCTTCGCTGGACGCGGCATTCGAAGCGCTGAAGGCTGCCTGGGGCACGCTCGATTTTGTGGTTCACGCCATTGCGTATTCGAAGAAGGAAGAGCTCGATGGCCGCTATGTCGACACGACGGCGGAGAACTTCTCGAACACGCTTCTGATTTCTTGCTACTCTTTCACCGCTATCGCCCAGCGCGCCGAAAAATTGATGCCGAATGGCGGCTCGCTGCTGACGCTCACCTATTATGGCGCCGAAAAGGTTATGCCGCATTACAATGTGATGGGCGTGGCGAAGGCAGCGCTCGAAGCCAGTGTGCGCTATCTCGCTGAGGATCTGGGCCGGCAGAACATCCGCGTCAACGCGATCTCGGCAGGGCCGATCAAGACGCTTGCTGCCTCAGGCATCGCAGACTTCCGCTACATCCTGAAGTGGAACGAATATAACTCGCCGCTCCGCCGGGTGGTGTCGATCGAGGATGTGGGCGGCGCGGCCGTTTATCTGCTCTCCGGGTTGAGCCGCGGCGTAACGGGCGAAGTGCATCACGTCGATGCAGGCTACCACATTGTGGGCATGAAAGCGGAGGATGCCCCAGATATTGCCGTGCTTCAGTCATCGAATAGTTGAAATCGTGGGAAAACAGTCACATTCGTGGCGGGGATTTTTCTTGCTCGAGGTAAATCTAATTCCATGGAACCATTGAAAGCGCTTACCTTCCTTGCGGCGGTTGGGGTCGTGTCGCTCGTCGGTGCCGGCGCTGCGGGCTTCTATGCCGGCTATTCGGCCGCGCGGAACAATCTAGACGAGATCAAAGCGCAAATAGCGAATGCACCCGTCGCTATCGCGACAGGGCCGGGCGGCACGGTGTCTCTGAAGCCGGTGCTGGAAGATATCCGCGCGCTTTCGAAACAGGTCGAGGCGCTTGCAGAAGTCAAGGCGCGCCCGGCAGCTGATGCGGAGCAGGATACAAAGCCTGTGCTGGATGAAATTAAGGCTTTAGCCCGTCAGATCGACGGTTTGAAAGCTTCGCCGGCTGCGCGGGCTTCGGCTCCCGCCCAGGCATCCGGGCAGGACTACACCGGGGCCCTTCAGGGTATCCGCGAGGAGGTCCGCGCGCTGAGTGCGAAGCTTGAGAAGCAAGACTCCAAAGCGCCAAAAGCGCTCGCCGACGAAATCCACTCGCTCAGCGCATCTCTTCACGCGCAAGAGCCGGTCACGCGGCGCGCGATCGCCGAGGAGGTACGTTCCGCGGTGACGGTCTTGCAGAATGCGGAACCAAAGGCGCCCAAAGCCCTCATCGAGGAGATCCGGTCGCTGAGTGCATCGGTACAGGCACAAGAGTCCGTCTCCCGCCGGGTTATTGCCGAGGAAATGCGTTCGGCCGTAACGCCCTTGCAGAATGCCGAGCCAAAAGTTCCTAAGGCCCTTTTAGATGAAATCCGGACAATATCGGCCAATACCAGGCCGCTGGACGGCCGGCCTCAGGTATCGGTCATCGATCAGATCAAGATTCTTTCGGCCAATATCGAGTCTCTGAAGGCAAGGCTCCCGGAGAGGACTGCGCGCAGCTCCGGCGGCGGAGAGGTTGGCCCGGAGGTTGCTGAGCTCCGCCAGCTTGTCGCCACGGCTTCGGACCAGTTCGGGAAATGTCAGGTTCAGCTCGCCTCGCTTGCCGGCGCCGGGCTCGCGCAACAACAGCGGGAACCTGCGGCTGCGGCTTCAAATACAGTCTCCATATCTCAGGGCGCGCGCCATGAGCCTCTGGCAGTTGTTTTCTATGACAACGTCATGTTGAAGAAGGGCCAGGAGAAGCAGTACGACGAAATTGGCGTCAAGCTTGCGCTTCAATCCATCGCTCCCCGGCAAATCCGCGTCGCCATTAACAAGCAAGGTTTTGGCCTTGCATTTGGCGAACGCAAGGTGTTCCGGAGCCAGGACGTGGAGTGCGAACTCAATCTGATGGAGACCAATCTGAACGACTCACAGGCTCGCGTAAGCATCTCCTGCAAGCGCTGACCATTGCAGCCGTATGCCATTGATCTATTTCCTGAGGCACGGCCAGACCGATTATAACGCGGCTGGCCGGATTCAGGGATCGATCGATGTTCCGGTCAATGCTCACGGCCGGGCGCAGGCGAAGCGGAATGGCGGCGTATTGAACGAACTCATCGGCGATAAATCGAGATTCGACTTCGTGGCGAGTCCGCTTCTCAGAACGCGTCAGACCATGGAAATCGCCCGCAACGCGATGGGGCTTCCCCCGGAAGGCTACCGCACCGATAACCGCCTGCAAGAAATCCACTTCGGCGCATGGGGCGGCTTGACCATGGCCGGGGCCGCCGCCAGCGATCCCGCAAACTACATACGCCGGCAGGCAGACCCCTGGAATGTGGCGCCGCCGGAAGGCGAATGTTTCCGCGAGCTTTACGCGCGCGTCATGGAATGGCTCGCTGAAGTTACGGCAGACACAGTTGTTGTTGCCCATGGCGGGATCAACCGCTGCCTGCGCGGGCACTATCTCAAGCTGCCACCGCTGGAGATCGTACATCTTGACGTGCCGCAAGATAAGGTGCTGATGATTGAGGGCTATAAGCTGACCTGGCTTTGATAGGGCCGCCGATCATGTCCCATAACACCTTCGGCCATATGTTCCGCGTCACGACCTGGGGCGAAAGTCATGGCCCTGCAATCGGCTGCGTGATCGATGGCTGTCCGCCCGGAATTCCGCTGACCGAGGAGGATATTCAGCCCTACCTCGATAAGCGCCGTCCGGGCCAATCGCGCTTCACTACGCAGCGGCAGGAAGAAGACCGCGTCAAGATCCTGTCAGGCGTGTTCCAGGACCGTGCCGGCATCCAAGTCACCACCGGCACGCCGATCGCACTTATGATCATGAACGAGGATCAGCGGTCCAAGGACTATTCGGAAATCAAGGACAAATTCCGCCCAGGCCACGCCGACTATACCTACTTTGTGAAATATGGCATCCGGGATTACCGGGGCGGCGGCCGTGCCTCCGCGCGCGAAACCGCAATGCGGGTTGCCGCCGGCGCAGTGGCGCGAAAAGTCCTGCCGGAGGTGAAGATCCGCGGCGCGCTTATCCAGTTGGGAACGGAAAAGATTCAGCGCGAGAGGTGGGACTGGGACGAGGTTGATCGCAATCCATTTTTCTCGCCCGACGCTGGTGTGGTGCAAGCCTGGGAGGACTATCTGGATAGCGTTCGCAAGAAAGGCTCGTCCTGCGGCGCCGTTGTGGAGATCATTGCAGAAGGCGTGCCTGCCGGCTTCGGTGCACCGCTTTACGCCAAGCTCGATCAGGATATCGCTGCCGCTTTGATGAGCATCAACGCCGTAAAGGGCGTTGAAATAGGCGATGGATTTGCCTCTGCCTCTTTTTCCGGCGAGGAAAATGCCGATGAAATGCGCATGGACGCGAGCGGAAAGCCTATTTTTCTATCTAATCATGCTGGCGGCATTCTTGGCGGCATTTCAACCGGCCAGCCGATTGTCGCGCGTTTCGCAGTCAAACCAACGTCTTCCATCTTGACCCCCCGCCAGACCATCGGCACGGAAGGCCGTGAGACCACTATCCAGACGAAGGGCCGGCACGATCCTTGCGTTGGCATCCGTGCAGTGCCGGTTGGGGAGGCAATGATGGCGCTTGTTCTCGCTGACCATTTTTTGAGGCATCGCGGACAAACCGGCCGCTGATACGGCCCGCTGCCTCCGAAGTGGCATTTGGCGTGGAAGAGGCACCGTTATGGCGCGACGCCCAGGACTGCCGGAATATTTGCTAGAGGGCTTTATCTTGCCCTATGCCCGGTCCGAAGCCATGCGGTTTCATGTGCTTGCCGCGATCACGGCGGCGACTTTCGCGGCGTGGCTGACTTGGGGCTACCAGCTTCTTTCGATAACCGCGATTCTTGCGGGCTGCTCAGCCTATTATTTTTTTCCGTTCACAGAAAACCGGGTGCGCCTCGGCGCGAACCAGTATGGACTTTTCATCGACGGATTCGGACTGATCGCCTGGCGCGCGATCGGGGACATCTGCCTCGTCACCTATTCCGTGCGTACCCTCGAAATGGAAGAGCTGCACATTAAGCTTAATCAGCCTGTCAACAGGGCGCTACTTGCAGATTGGCGGAGGCTTCCCATTTGGCGCCTCTTGATGCGGCTGCCCTGGACGATGGGCTACGACAACATCGTCAGGATTAATCTGCAGCCCTTTGCCCCGCCCGCGGAGGAGATCAGCCACACCATACAGCGGATGTGGCGATATTACCGCTGATAATACTCATTTGGACGCGGCCGGTCAGGCACGCGGTAGGGCATCCGAAGGGGGGCGTAAACTCGGTATCCCGCCAGCGCACCAGTTGCAATGCTTGACGTCAAGCATAATGTTCAGATTGATTTTTGACGTGAAATTGGACTCTTCTAACCTTTCTTTAAGGCGATTCTTGCCATAGTGAGGTTATTGACATATATGTCAATACGCGATGAAATTAAACCTAGGA
>CAZCIF010000241.1:0-3267 GCA_964498645.1 uncultured Rhodomicrobium sp.
CGCCGGAAGCGTTCAAGCGATAAGTGATTGCCGTCATATAGCACAGGCTGCACTTGCTCATGTGTCTGGTTATGTAACAAGTGATAATCAGGTGTTAAATGCACGTGAAACTCTTCTTAAGCAAATCGGTATCGATGTCGTTGACTTGCCGGAGTTTATAAGCCTACTTCCGACGGAAACATCAGCGGCGTTCTCAGCCCAAATTGCGGGAACGGATCGCGTTGTAAGATCGGCAACCGTTGAAGAAATAAAAAAGTACCTCGAAGAACAAGGCGTGCTCGAAAGTCTTATTTCGCAATTTGCATCCAATAAGGTTGCTTCGCGCTCGTGGCTCGGTAGAGCTGTGGTTGAGGCTGAAGAATTGGTTGCTGCGGGAGTCTATCTCCATGCGGACAACATCGATGGGCCCGCAAGAATTCTGGTGCATGTCCGCTCGGACCACGTTTCGTGCGATGTTTTCGCTGACCATCTAATCGACGTTCAGTGTCGTGATGCGTGTTTTTCCGGGCCTGTTGTAATAGAGATGCCTAATATCGCTGGTCAGACGGCTGTTCGCCGTGCAGCGACATTAAGAGGCTTCTTTTCGTTGAGAGGGGACGATGCTCTTATAAAGGTGGCAATTGGATGTCCAGTTACACCTAGTAATTGGAATGTGATCATTCGTCAAACACGACGCAGAACCGGGCTTCACTTGCCAGAAGCTCCTGTCGATCCAGGAGCAATTTTAAACGGCATACCAATCGTCTGCCCAAACGGCCAGGCTGCTACCGTCAGTTTATCAGATATTGAAGATGCGATAGGTCCAACAGTACTAATTTGGTCGGGACGCAATGGTGTCGTCGTTCCCATAACAAAGGCTTATGCAGACGAGCTCCTTGGAACAGGAAGCCAATTCTCGCTTTTTGGAAGCCCAGAAGCCCTATTTCATGCATACAGAACCTATTTTAACAGCCCGCGAAAAGCTGCGTTGATGCGTGCTGGCTCTCCAATTTTGTTCTACGAGTCCATTCGCTCTGGCGGGCGTGGTGCCATTATTGCGATCGCTCGCATCGTGGATGCCACGGTTATGCTGAAAGATCAGGTTTCGTCAGATCATTTGCGGCGAGCTGTTGTAGAGGATCTGGGGCCACTATCCGCATCGGAGGAGATTCTTGTCACTACTTTTGACAACCTCCTGCGGCTGCCTGTGCCGGTCTCGCTTGGAAAAATGCGGCGACTGGAAGTCGATGTTTCCTCGAATTTCCAGACAACAGCTACGGTTACTCACACTGACCTTTGCAAAATTCTAGATTCCGGATGGTCCCGTGCCTGAAGCAACTGACGCTATTATATCAATTCACCCTGGTCATGCAGACGCGATACTTGATGGCAGGAAAACAATTGAGCTGCGCCGACGGATTCCCGCAATCCCGCTTGGAACTCAGCTGTGGATCTACGCGACGCGGCCAACAGGAGCAATCGTCGGGATCGCGGAAGTTAAGAAAGTGACCAAGGCCCCCCCAGCCACAATATGGAAGGAACACGGCAACGGTACCGCCGTCGACCATGCGTCATTTAAAGCCTATTTTGAAGGCGTACAGGAAGGTGTCGCGATTGTACTCGCAGCGGCACGCCGAGTTGGTCCAATAACAATTGACCAGCTGCGTGAAGTTCGAGCACGTTTCCATCCACCTCAGGTTCTTATTCGGCTAACCAGTTCCGAAGCGAAAGTGCTTAAACAGATCGCCAAGTTTAAGCGAACAACAAAAGATTTTCCGGCTTCAGTTCCTTGTGTCTGCGACCCCAAACGCCGCCGATAGTTTCGCACGTTGAAGGCAATTTCAGTTTCTGAGGTAGCGCGGGCGCTCTCATATTTTCCGCCGCGATATCTGCTTCCTGTCCTGGACGGAAAAACTGCAGTGGAACCGCGAAGGCCGCAATGCATCGAGGCCCGCGTCAGGCCGTACGGGACAAGAGGTCCAAGCGTTGAGGAAGCACGGAACTTTTGCTTAGCCTTTCATTCCACCGCCCGGCCCAGATAGCGCAGCGCGCCTGTGCTGAGCGCGCCGCCGACGACGCAAGGGATGCCCGCCTCGACCTGGCCCGCGACCGCCAAACCGAGGCATCCGAGCGAAATCGCGGCCTCGCCCACTGCGCCCCATGACATGAGGTCGCGCGTGGAGCCCGGCCCCTTTCGCTTAAGCTCGTCGAGGGCCGCAAATGCCTCCTTGCCGAGGCGGGCGGTATCGACAAGCTCCGCCGCCTCGATGACATCGGCCAGAACCGGCTTGACCTCCTTGGACTGATGCTCATTCAAGCGCTTCAAGAGGCTTAGCAGTGCGGCATCGCGCGCCGCGTTCGAGGCAAGCGTGAATTTCGCCATGCTGCCGATGGTGAGCTTCGCGGTGTTGTCCCGGTCTTTCGACCAGGGAAGAAGGACCACGATCTGCGCAATCGCGCCTTCGCTGCCGGTGGCGAAATAGATGCCCCAAAGAGCGTCGATCAGCTCGGGAGACGATACGTAGGTCACTTGCCGCTTGGGCTGCTTTTTCCCGCCGGTGAAAAAGCCGCTGACTTTTTCCCAGCTGCCGGGGCTATGCGGCTCCAGCGGCACTTGAGCGATCGGCGGCAAATCCCCGCTGATATACCGTTCCGCCATCACCCGGCGGTCGGGCAGCCGGACAACGAGCTTCTGCATCAAACTTTTCCAATCCGGCAGGCCGGAATAGGCGAGCGCACGGATCACGATCCACTGGTCTTCGAAAGGCAAGGGCAAGGCCTTCTCGATCAGGGACCATGCC
Source organism: uncultured Rhodomicrobium sp. (assembly GCA_964498645.1). GTDB lineage: Bacteria > Pseudomonadota > Alphaproteobacteria > Rhizobiales > Rhodomicrobiaceae > Rhodomicrobium. Next base: position 2,781 of record CAZCIF010000241.1, read on the forward strand.
TTGGCCGGGTTGGCGTGAAGGACGCCCGCGAAAAAGCCCACGTAAACGCCAGAGCTTTCCGGGTCTTTAATAGTGCCCTGCTGGCTTAAAGCCCGGATCAGCCGGGGGACGGATAGCGGATCGGGCTTCGCGCGGTAATTCTTGATCCATTTCAGCGCCACATCGGCTCCGCCGGCGTACACCTGCGGCAGCGGAGCCGCCAGCGCGGGTTGCAGGAGCGCGAAAACAAGGATGGAGATTAAGACGCGACGCATTACTACCTGGCCAAGATGCCCGGTCACTGTGCCCAGGCGGATACTTAGCAATGACTAAATGCGGCATGCGTGGCCTTTTTGTGAAGCACAAGCAAAGCCGTGTCCGGCTCAGGCTTCGCAATTGCGGAGCACGGCGTCGAGCAGCCCCGGAAACCGCGCATCCAGCGCGTCTTTGCGCAAGGTTGAGATAAAGCACACGCCCGCTTTGCGCTGGGCGATGAGGCCCGCCTCCC
>CAZCIF010000241.1:3277-5152 GCA_964498645.1 uncultured Rhodomicrobium sp.
CGTTGAGGACTCACCCGTTGTCAAACTCGTCAACGCCATCATCGTGCAGGCCATCGAGGCCGGCGATCGCGGCGTAGCAGGCAAGCTCGCCCCGCACCGCCAGGTTACGCACGATATGCAGGCGCACGGGATCGCTCAGCGCATAAAGCACCATTTCAAGCTTCAAAGGCGCTGTTTCCCCGCACATTCCGTCTCTCATGCCGCAAAGATGGCATCGTTCACGCTAAGTTCAACGGACCAGGCGCAGCCCGCAGAAGTATGATAATTAAGGAGAATACAATGGACGATGTGCGCCGCTCGTGGAGGCCTCATCCTGAGGAGCCGCAAAGCGGCGTCTCGAAGGATGAGGCGCTCAGCATCATATCTCCCTCATGGTTCGAGACGGCCTAGCGGCCTCCTCACCATGAGGCCCGAGCTTGCCGCAGCCTGGCGCCGCCGGCCCTACCGCAAAGTGAGTGAGCCCAGCGTCACGCTGAGGCCGGGAATGAGCTGCGACTCGATAGCTTCGTCCTTGTCTTTCACGGCGACGGGCTCGGTGAAGCCGCCCTCGGGATCGCGATAGATGTACGTCACTAGCTTCACGGCATCGATGACCCACAATTCGGGGATGCCGAAGCTCGCATAAAGCCGCGCTTTGCGCCCGCGGTCGTAGGACAAGCTTGAGTCCGCTACCTCCACGACGAGCAGGGAATTATCGCCGCGCAGCTCGGCAAGCGGCTGCGCCTCTTTGTAAAAGACGAAGTCCGGCTCAAGGTATGTCGTCTCGCTGAGACGGAATGTCGTCTCTGGCGCGAACATGACATCGGCGGGGATCGATCGCGCAAAGAACCGGTTAAGCTGGACCTTCAAAACCTCATGATGATTTCCCTTCGGGCTCATCGGCACAAGCTCCCCGTCGATGAGTTCGACCCGCTCATTCTCATCCAGAATGCCGGCCTCAACCATCTTGTAGACATCGTCCACGGTCAAAGCGAGCCGGGGCATCCCCTCGGCGGCCATCGTCGTGCGGTGCTTCGGTGCGCGCCCCGGGAGCGCGGCGAATAAGCTGTATTCGAATGAAGACATGTTCGTAAGCCTCTGCCGGGATTGTGCCAGAAATGCCGCTGGAAAACCAGTTGTGGATTGCGGTGCTTTCGCCTGTCGCATCCGGCGCCGCTTCACGCACACTTTCGCCAGTGATTCGGCCAGAGGGGGGCGATATGGCGAAGAAGGCGGAGCGCGCATTCACGGTCGATATGTGGTGGACCGATCTCAACGATGTCGAGATCGGCTTTTTCATCCACTCGCGGCACCGGGTGAAATCGCGGCAGTTCACGCAGGATTCGGATGTGATCGGCGAGGTCTTAGAAGGCGGCGAGCGGACAGGGCTGATCACCTATCGCGAAGGGCTTTGGAAGTCGGAAAAGCCTGGCGAAAAGCGCCTTGTGCTCAAGCTCTTCACGCCGTCGATGAACTGGCGCGCCAGCATGGACATGCTTGTGGGCCGGAGCGTGCAGCTTTCGGCGGGCGCCGGCGGCTTTCCCGTGACGGCCTATTCGATCCATATCGAAGGCCACGATCAGGTCATTCAACTCGAGCGCTCGGCGCGCAAATGGCCTGGAATGCCGGAGCAGTTCTCATTTTTTCTGATGGAAGACGGCGAAGCGCGGCTTTACCGGCTGCGGCAGGATTGGGTCAATATCGGGGGCGGCTACACGCTCTTCGATCAGACCGGCGCCAGAATAGGCCATGTGAACGGCCATCTCTTCGATATTGGCGGCCGGTGGGATGTCACCCTTAGCGGCAAGCATTCGCCGCAACTGGCGCCGGCGCTGCAACTCGTCAGCGCCATGCTGAAATTCAACTCCGCGGCCCGGCGCCATGTCGGCAGGCTCA
>CAZCIF010000242.1:0-4941 GCA_964498645.1 uncultured Rhodomicrobium sp.
CGAGGCAAGCGCGATCGCCGGGCCGGTCCATATGCTCGACAATTCAGGCCCGCTCGATGCTGCGATTACCGGGTTTCTGGCACTTCTGATTCAGCTAAGCGGCAGCGTTCCAGCGGAACCGGTGCCGGCTTACGAACTCGAAAACGCCGCCGCCATGCGGCTCACCTAAAAGCGAGACGCTTTCGATCCTGACCGGTCCTGTCATGAACGGCGCGAGGTGAGGCCTCAGGGCCGCGGCCACGTCATCAAGCTCTGCGTCTTCAAGCGGACCCGCGAGCGACACATGGAAGCGGAACGCGCTCAGTACGTAAGGATAGCCGAACGTTTCGAAGAAGGCCCTTTCCTCGGGAGAAAATGCCGGAAGATCGCGCTTCTCGCGGTCGCTGCCGTTTAGCGGCGCGCGATAGCGGTCGAACCGGGTCACGCATTCGGCGGCGAGCCAATCGAGGTCCGCTGCGCCGCTGCTCAGCACGAGGCCAAGGTAGCCCTGGAAGCGGGCAAGTTCGAAGGCGCCGCCCACAGGCCCGCGCCTCACGGTGCAAAACGCGTCCAGCTCTTCCCGCAGCTCGCGCTCGCTCGTGCCCTCGCGCAAGCGGAAGGGTGCTTTGAGCGTGGCATGAAGGCTATACTTCGCGGGGTTCCGGGCCGCGCGCCCGGCAAGCTCCGGTGGAAGCCCAAAGGTTTCTGCGCCCGCGCCGAACCAGCGTGCTCCAAAATCGGCGAGGGCGCTTCCCGGCTCCGGCGTCCAATAAATCGCATAGCGTTGAAAGCGTTCCGTCATGCTATCGATCCTTGCGCTAGCAGGCTGATGAAAATGAATGCAGCCCATGGCCGGCAGGCTCACCATGAGGTTCAACCCGTTGATACGTCCCGGCCTCATCCTGAGCCTGTCGAAGGATGAGCCAAGATTTCCAGTTTTCTAATAAGCTACTGGGGGAGATGCGAACCGTGACCATGCCAGAAGCGCTTTCGGAACAACCCTATATCCATCCAGAGGCCGTTGTGCGCGACTCGCAGCTTGGCCGCTATACCGAGATCGGTGCCCGTACCCAGTTTGCCGAGTCTCAGCTTGGCGATTATTCCTATATCGTGAACGATGGCGATGTCATCTATACGGCAATCGGCAAGTTCTGCTCGATCGCCGCGCATGTGCGCATTAATCCCGGCAATCATCCGATGGAGCGCGCGAGCCAGGCGCACTTCACCTACCGCTCGTCGGCCTACTGGCCGGGCCTGGAAAAGGATGAGTGCGAGTTTTTCGATTGGCGCCGTTCGCAGCCAGTCTCAATCGGCCACGATGTCTGGATCGGTCATGGCGCGATCGTTCTGCCGGGCATAAGCATTGGCACCGGCGCGGTGCTGGCTGCGGGCGCTGTGGTCACCAAGGATGTGCCAGGTTACACGATAGTGGCGGGCGTTCCCGCGAAGCCCATCCGCCGGCGCTTTACGCCCGATATCGAAGCCGCATTCATCGAACTTGCCTGGTGGGATTGGAGCCATGAACGCCTGCGCGAGGCGTTGCCGGACTTCCGCAGGCTAACCGGCGCTGACTTTATCGCGCGCTACCGGTGATACTGTCATCGCGAGGCGGCTTTAGCCGCCGTGGCGATCCAGAGCAGAACGAAAAAGTGGCTCTGGATTGCTTCGCTTCGCTCGCAATGACGGTCACTTCTATTGCGCCTGAAATGCATTAGCCAGAGTGCCCGCTATTCTCGCCGCCGTCCTTTTTCTTGTGCGATGGCGGGTGCGGCTCGTCGAAAGCGTGCTCGTCCTCGGTCCAGCGCAGCGTGCCGTCATAGCGGGTGCCCATCTCGATACCGATGCCTTGATGGAAGATATCGCCCTCGACCTTTGCCGAGGATTGCAGCATCACGCGGCGGCCGCGGATAGTACCTGACACCTTGCCTTGCACGGTCACTTCCTGATTGGCGACAATGCCGCCATTGACCCGCCCATTCGCTGTAACAATGAGCGACGTGCAATAAATGTTGCCCTCGATTATGCCGTCGAGAGTGACGCTCCCGGTCGACGACACGTCGCCGATAATCGTCAAGTCGTTGCTGATGTTGGAATCGCCCGTGGAGTGGACGCTCCGGCCCGCAGCGACAGGCATCAAATTGGACGGCTGAGAAAGTGGAAATGGTGGCGCCATGGGCTGACCTTTAAGCATTACCATATGGTGTTGATCCAGAGCAGGCCGCGGCCGCACTCTCGCGCAGCCCCGCACATCTCTAGCCGGTCATTCCAGGCTTTTACAAGGCAAAGCTTTGATGAATACGGGCGTTCTGCCAGAATGCCGGGCCAGAGTTGGATTCGCGGCTCACCTATTTCCGGCGAACCTATTTCAGGCCCCCGAAGCCGAAGCATCCGCCGTTAGCCGGACTAGCGGGAAACGCTTGCAACCATCTCAGATGGCGGCGCGCAGGATGATGGCGCAAGCAAGAGCCCGCGGCCATAAATCGGGTCCCGTCCTGCCGGGCCCAGATCGATGGCTGACAAACCATCGAGCAGCGGCGCTTTCGAATTTGCAACTTTGTCCCTGGGCAGGACGGCCAGGATCGCTGTTACATAGGGTGCGGCAAACGATGTACCGGAATGATATCCTTCGCGCCCTCCAGGCACCGCGGTCCATATGTCGACGCCAGGCGCTGCGACATCTATGTGGTCGCCCCTATTGGCGTAGCGGTAATTGTGCATGCCCTGCGTAATCGCGGTCACGGCGACAACCTGCGGATAAGCTGCAGGATAGCTTGGGTCTGCGGTCGGTCCCTCATTTCCGGCGGCCGCGACGAACACCACGCCTTCCGAAGTCATGCGCCCGATGGCATCCTGGACAAGCTCGTCGCGCGGCCCGGAGAAGCTCATATTGATGAGCTTGACCTTGTTGGCCTGCATCCAGTCAAGCGCCTTCAAGAGGCTGCTCGTGTCGGTGGCCATCCCGCCATTTTCCTCGGAGAAGAAGACGCCGGCCTCGAAAAATTCGGCGTCGGGGATAAGCCCTGGCGTTCCGCTTACGGGATCCCCCGCAAGCAGCGCAAGCACGCCTGTTCCATGCCAGTCCGGCGCGGCGGGGCGGTTATCCGGCGCGAAGCTGTCTCTGTGAATATGCCGTCCCTTAAAGGCTGGGTGACCGATATCGATCGCCGTGTCGATGATGCCAACCCTCAACCCACGGGCGCAAGACCCGAATTGATCCTGCCACTGAATGATCTTCCGGGGGAAGCAATGGTCGCCAGCGCAAGGCGAAGGGGCGGTTTCTACCGACCAGGAAGGCTTTGGCTGCGGCGCCTCATTTCTCATTGCAGCCCGATAGAGCCGGTAAACCCGGTTCAATCCGAACTGCTGTCCGGGCAGCTCTTTGGTCAAAAGCTCCTCTGCGCGGATCGCGTCCAATCCGGGCGGAGCAGAAAAGCGAACGACCCGGGACTTTCCATGCGTACCCTGAGAGCCGTGCTCCGCCCTAAATCCCAGAGCTTCGGCCCGCGCCACCGCGCCGGGGCCGGGGTTCACTGCGAGCACCTCATTCGGCACGAAAGACAATCCGCCAATGCCAAGTTTGGTTTTGGTGAAAAACGTCATCGCCTTTGGCTTCGCCGTCATAATCGACCGGTGATAGCGCGATTCAATGGGCCGGAGCACCTTGTCCAGCGCCGCTAGCGATTTTTCGCGATGCCAGTCATCAGCCTTCAAAGAACGAAGAGGGATGGAACCAAGCTGCCGGCTGTTATCCTTCTCGCCATGAGTGCCTCGCGTTAGCAGGTTCAAACCCGCTTTCCGGCCTTCAGAGAAACGATGCGGGGCTTCAAGTTCGTGACCTTTATGGCGGCTCCCAGCTCCCAGCTTAAGGTGGAGTTTCAGCAAATTCTTCGATGCGTCGTAGCTTAGTTTTTCGCTGGAATCTTCGTCCGAGTCCGGGGAGCCGTGCCTCGCACGATTATCGTCTCCGCCCTTGCGCTCCCTGTCCCCGCCGCGCTGGCTGTCTCTGCCATCGTCTCCGGCGCTGCGGTGCCCGTCATCTTCGCGATCATTTCCGCTGCGTTGCGCCCCGTCCCTTTCGCCGCGATCATCGTCGCCGCCTCGATCGCCGCCTTTCCGGTCATCGTCTTTGCCGTCACGGTCGCGGGCACCAGCCTGTGAGAAGTGCACAATGGCATGCTCCGGGGGCGAACCCCAATCGGTTCCCGAGCACAAAACGGCTCCCGCCGCTATCGCAGCCAATCCATAGCGGAGCGCGTTGCGCAAAAATGAAATTCCTTGCATCGGCCTTCTCAACGGCAGTTACACTACCTGCAATCTGACAACGGGCCAAATTTCTTCATATTCCTCTCTACATATTTGCAACGGGAATAAGTCTCAAATTGTGACGTTATTAACCCGAGGCAGGCAACGGCACATTAAGCATTGTGACTTTCGCTGCCTCATGGGCATTTGCGGGGCGTTTGGGCATGGACCGGCTGTAATCCACGCTCCTGCGCCTTGTCTGTTTGGCTTGGGCACGGCGGCTCGCAGCCGCTCATTGGGGCGTATCCGGCTTTCTCATAGGGGGTCAGCCGAGTTGCGCGAGGGGATACATGAATAAACATGCTTCCTTATTCAGCTGCTTCGCTGCGCTGATCCTTATGCTGTTCGCAAGCCCGCTGCTTGCGCAGAACGCCCATTTCGATCACTTCAAGACGGGGTTCCCGCTCACGGGCGGCCATATGAACGTCGAATGCGTGAGCTGCCACATCAATGGCCGCTTGCAAGGAACGCCGCGTTCTTGCGCCGCTTGCCACAACGGAACTTTGGCGCCAGGCAAGCCCGCCAATCACATCCCAACCTGGATACCTTCCTGCGATACCTGCCATTCGGTTTGGGACTTCTCCGGCACGCGGATGAATCATGCCGGCATCACCTCGGGCTGCACCACCTGCCATAACGGGCAAAGGTTCGCCGGCGTCG
>CAZCIF010000243.1:0-3576 GCA_964498645.1 uncultured Rhodomicrobium sp.
TTCATGGCGCGCCGTTAAGTTGACAGTGGAGCTACTCGAGTTCCAGCGGCCCGTGATTGTCGCAATGCCCGTCATGGGGGTGATGCAAGTGGCCTTCGACGAGATAGTCGATATGGTTTCCATGGGGAACGGCCTCGTGCCCGCATCCGGGGCCATGCACGTGATCGGCGCCGTGGTGTCCGCAACTATGCCCGCCGGTGCAGACATCGGGATTTTTCGATGAAACTTCGATGGAATGTTCCTCAACGCGATCACCGCTCATGTGGTGAAGATGCCCGTCGTTAAGATAATAGGTGTGGTCACCATGATGAACCGCTGTATGACCGCAATCAGGGCCATGCCTGTGGCCGTAACGATCATGTACTTGCACTGCTAGCATAGAATTCTACCTTAACGTTGCGCAATTATTAACCGGCGCTCATGAATACCGTTAAGATCAAGACTTAATAGTTACCAGACATTACTTTCACAGCACTCTAAATGAAGAAACTGCACTTGGCGAGCCATTTTCGATTTATACGGGAATTGGATCGCGAATGCCGCGGGGAGTATCTTGGCCGCAAGCGCCGCGAAACCAATATCACGTTGAATGAGATGCAGGCGCCAGGTGCGCCAATATCGCATAGGTTTACGCGGTGAAAAGGTGACCAGCGTTCCAGACAGCGGACAGCCAGTATTTCCTCCGCAAGCCGCGCCGCTTTACGGAAGTCTAGCGCCGGATGCGAAACCGGGGCGCGCTGCCATAGCTGCCGCATATCGCTTGCCTGAGCCGGTCTGCGTGCCACCGCTGATTGAGGAAGCACGCTTCGATCCGGCGCTGGCGGCTGGCATCGCAAGCCTTGCCCGCCAGCTGGTAACCCAGGTGCGGAGCGAACGCGCCCACGCTTTCGGCGTGGAAGCGCTGATGAACGAATTTTCGCTCTCAAGCCGCGAGGGCGTGGCACTGATGTGCCTCGCGGAGTCGCTCCTCCGAATCCCCGACCGGCAAACGCGCGACCTTCTCATCCGCGATAAGCTGTCCCGGGGCGATTGGGGTGCGCATATTGGCGAAAGCCGGTCCTGGTTCGTTAACGCTTCAGCCTGGGGATTGCTAATCACGGGCAAGCTCGTCGCCACTCATAGCAAGCACGGCATGGCCGCGGCGCTCACCCGCGTGCTGGCCCGCGGCGGCGAGCCGGTCATCCGCACGGCGATGGATCTCGCAATGCGGCTGCTGGGCCGCCAATTCGTGACAGGCCAAACCATCGGCGAAGCGTTAGAGCATGCGCGGCCTTTCGAGGCGCGCGGCTTTTCGTATTCCTTCGATATGCTGGGCGAGGCGGCCCTCACCGCCGAAGACGCCGCGCGGTACATGGCCTCGTATAGCCACGCCATTGAGGCGATTGGCGCGGCCCGCAACGGCAAGAGCGTTTATGACAGCGCGGGCATTTCGGTGAAGCTGTCGGCCCTTCATCCGCGTTACAGCTATACTCAGATGGGACGCGTCCGGGACGAGCTTTATCCCCAACTGCGGAACCTCGCGCTTCTCGCAAGCCGGTACGGCATCGGCTTCAATATCGACGCCGAGGAAGCGGATCGCCTGGAGCCTTCGCTTGATTTGCTGGAAGCGCTTGCGGCGGACAACGCGCTTGGGGCCTGGCAGGGCCTCGGCTTCGCCGTCCAGGCCTATCAGAAGCGCGCTCCCTCGGTGATCGGCTATCTCCTGTCGCTCGCAGAGCGCACCGGGCGGCGCCTCATGATCCGGCTGGTAAAGGGCGCCTATTGGGACAGCGAGATCAAACGCGCGCAAATAGACGGCCTTAGCGGCTATCCGGTTTTTACGCATAAAGCTTATACGGATGTGTGCTATCTCGCCTGCGCGAAGCGGCTTTTGGCGCGGCGCGATCTCGTTTTTCCGCAATTCGCGACCCATAACGCGCATACGCTCTCTGCGATTTATCACCTCGGCGGAGCGGAGTTCCAGGCCGGCGATTACGAGTTTCAGTGCCTCCACGGCATGGGCGAGACGCTTTACGGGCATGTGGTTGGCACCGGCAATCTTGGGCGGCCGTGCCGTATTTATGCGCCCGTGGGCACGCATGAGACGCTACTCCCCTATCTCGTGCGCCGGCTTTTGGAGAACGGCGCGAACTCCTCGTTCGTCCACCAGCTCGCCGATGAAACCATTCCCATCGCCGGCCTCATCGCCGATCCTGCGGAGGAGGCGGCGAGGTATGCCGGGGCACCGCATCCGGCAATCGTGCTGCCTGACGATCTGTTCGGCGGGGAGCGCAGAAATTCGAAGGGTCTGGATCTCTCCGATGCCGCCGCTCGCGACCGGCTCGAACGCGCAATTGCGGAAAGCTACGCCGCCCCATGCGAAGCAGGTCCAATACTTGCATCTCCGCCGCACGCAGCTCCAGCCCGAAGGCCCATACGGAATCCCGCGAACCGCGAGGATATTGTGGGCTATGCTGCCGGCGCGGCGCGGGGCGATATCGAGACTGCAATGGCAGCCGCCGCCGGCACCGCGGCGGAGTGGGCCGCGACAAGCGCCACGGAGCGGGCCGCCATCCTCGACAGGGGTGCCGCCCTCATCGAGCAATCCATGGAACGGCTTTGCGCACTTCTTGTCCGGGAGGCGGGGCGGACGATGCCCAACGCAATCTCCGAGGTGCGCGAGGCCACAGATTTCTGCCGCTATTACGCGGCGCAGGCCCGGAGGCTAAGCGCGGAGCATCAACCGCTCGGGCCAACGGTGTGCATCAGCCCCTGGAACTTCCCGCTGGCGATTTTCACTGGCCAGATCGCGGGCGCGCTGGCGGCTGGCAATCCCGTTCTCGCCAAGCCGGCAGAGCAGACGCCGCTGATCGCTGCTGGGACCGTGCGGCTTCTGCACGCGGCGGGCGTCCCGCGCGCAGTCTTGCAGCTTGTTCCTGGACCGGGATCGGAGGTTGGTGGCGCACTGGTTGCGGACCGGCGGACGCAGGCCGTGCTGTTCACTGGCTCGACCGAAACTGCCCGCCTTATCCAGCGTGCGCTGGCGGAAAGGGGCAGCATTCCCTTCATCGCCGAGACGGGCGGGCAGAATGCCATGATTGTGGATTCGTCCGCATTGCCCGAGCAGGCCGTGGGCGATGTGCTCGCGTCGGCCTTCGATTCGGCGGGCCAGCGCTGCTCGGCGCTTCGCGTCCTTTGCCTCCAGGAGGACATCGCGGACCATGTCCTCGATATGCTCAAGGGCGCGATGGCGGAGCTTCGGCCCGGCGACCCGGCGAGGCTCGAAACGGATATCGGCCCGGTGATCGATACGGAGGCGCAAGCTTCGCTTCAGGCTTATCTTGATGCCCGCAGCCATCGCGTGCTGTTTCAAGCCGGGCTTCCCGCCTCGTGCGCCGCTGGCTCATTCGTAGCGCCAGCGCTCTTGGAAATTGGCAGCATCGGCGAACTGACGCACGAGGTCTTCGGCCCGGTCCTGCATGTGGTCCGCTTTGCGAGGAGCGGCCTCGACCGCCTGATCGAGGACATCAACGGCACCGGCTACGGCCTGACGCTTGGCATTCATTCCCGCATCGACGAAACCATCGATGCAATTAT
>CAZCIF010000243.1:3586-4929 GCA_964498645.1 uncultured Rhodomicrobium sp.
AATATCTATGTGAACCGGAACATGATCGGCGCGGTGGTCGGCGTCCAGCCCTTTGGCGGCGAGGGGCTTTCGGGGAGCGGGCCGAAGGCCGGCGGGCCTCTTTATCTTCACCGCCTGCTTCGAGGCGGCCCCCCGCCCCGGCTCGATGGCACACGAAGCGAGACAAAACCCGGCGCCTTCTCATCCCTGGCGGCATGGGTTGAGGCAGGCGCCAGCGGCCTTCTCAGCGATGAGGAGCGTGGCCGCCTTTCTGGATTCTTCGAGCATTACCGGCAGGCTTCGCCCCTGCCGGTTGAAATGGCGCTCCCCGGACCGGTTGGCGAAGAGAACCGGCTCCAGTTCCTGCCGCGCGGGCGCGCGCTTGGAATTGCAGGCACGGCCGTCAATGCTTTACACCAGTTCGGCGCTGCTCTCGCCACCGGTAACCGCTTTATTCTGGCGCATGCGGAAGGGCTGGGCCTGTTGCGCGAACGTATCTTACCCCGCTTGCAGGCACATATCGAATTCGCGGACGAGTGGCAGAGCGCCGCCTTCGATGCCGTCATGGTTTCCGATCAGGCAAGGGTTGGCGAAGTTCTACGTGCGCTCGCCGCGCGTCCCGGCCCCATCGTGCAGGCGGTCTGCGGCTCGCCGGAGTTCAGCCTGTTCCGGCTCGTCAAAGAAAAAACCATCTCGATTAACACCGCCGCGGCCGGCGGCAATGCCAGCTTAATGACAATCGGCCGATAATACGAACTATTGTAAGCTTAGGGCTTCTGCCGCGCCGGGCGGAGAGCGTTTATGCGGCCAAGCCGGAGAGATTCACGGTGCGCTATTTGCCGAAGGCGGGCGGGCTTGCCAGATGGTGTTTTCTAAGCTTTTGAATTTATTGGAGGCCACGCCCGGAATCGAACCGGGGTACGCGGATTTGCAGTCGTCTTTATTCATTGCCGTTTTCACAAGTTATATCAATGCTCTGATCCAGTTTTCTGCTATGGGTAGACCCCCAAACGGACCCCCGGATCCCCTCGAAAATCGTCAAATTTGCCGCTAGGCTGGCGGTTGACGCTGTCATTGTCGCAAGTGCTCGCTTGCATAGCTATGCACTCTTTTTTCTTCGCTCTACCAGCATCACCACGTTCTCGCGTCCGCACTCGACTTCGTCGTGCAACTGGTCGACCTTGAGGAAGGCATAGTGCTTCTCGGTGACCTTCATGCTTGAATGGCCAAGCCAAGTTGACACGCCCTCCATGCTCATGCGGTATTCTTGTAGGAGCCGACAGCCGCCGGTGCGGCGAAGATCATGTAGAGTTAGGTCAAGGATGTCGTGCTTGCGGGCGACCTTCGTGAAGGTCTCCCAAAGA
>CAZCIF010000244.1:0-4926 GCA_964498645.1 uncultured Rhodomicrobium sp.
CGTCACCACCGTCTCGCCATGTTTGATGGCCGGCACCTTGCCCATGGGATTGATGGCGAGGTAGCCGGGCGACTTCATTGGCGTTCCAAAGTCTATGACCTCTATTGTGTAGGGCGCGCCAATCTCTTCCAGCATCCAGTGCACGATCCCGCCGCGCGAGCGCGGATTGGTGTAGAAAACGAGTTCCTTCGTCATGGCTTTTCCTTTCGCGTTTATTGAGTTGGAACCGGCATAGACCAAGGCCCTGTCAGCTTCTGTCAGCATGTTTTGCCGCCATTCCTTCTCCAGCGCCTGGCGGCGGCGCGGCGGGCGCATCTCGAGAACCTCCGCCCTTTCGATCCGGTCGGCGCGGAAATGGCGGAAATCCTGGCGCAACTCGCACCAGCCGGCGAGAACGCGGGCGGATTCAAGAAAGCCGAGCGCCACCGGCCAGATGATGCGCTCGGTTCGCTCGCCCTTTTGGTCCCGATAGACAATCGCGAGCTTACGGCCCTCGCGCAAAGCCCGCCGCAATAGTTTAAGGTCAACCGCGTTCGGCTTTTCGCAGCCCGGGCCTACGATGAGGGCGTCATCCTCCAGCCGATGTTTCAGTTCCCCGGGGAGGACGGCGGCGATTTTCGCCATGGCGTTGCGAGCAGCATCGGAAAGCGCTTTATCGGTCCGCCGCGCCACCCATCTTGCTCCCAGAGCCAGCGCCTCGATTTCTTCCTCGGAGAACATCAAGGGCGGCAGCAAAAAGCCAGGGCGAAGCACATAGCCTACCCCTGGCTCGCCGTCGACTTCCGCTCCCATAGCCTGCAGGGCTGCGATGTCGCGATAAAGCGTTCGTAAGGAAATGCCTGCCTCGCGCGCAAGCTCCGCCCCGCTCACCGGTTGGCGGCGCCGTCGCAGAACTTGCAGAAGCTCGAGCAGGCGATGAGTGCGTGACATGATGGCAACGGGATGAATGCCAGATTCTGGCAGCAATATGGGGAACGTACTGGCTTGACAATTATGTTGATATCAACCTAAAAGTCAATTGCACGCTAGCTTACCGCAAAAGAAGCCTGAAACAGTGAGGACGACGTCATGCCAAAACTGCAAACGATCACGCCATGCTTGTGGTTCGACAACCAGGCCGAAGAGGCGGCGAAGTTTTACGTTTCGATTTTCGAAAACTCCGAAATCGGCGCCATTACCCGCTACGGAAAGGAAGGATTTGAGGTTCACGGAAGGCCGGAAGGCTCGGCGCTGACTGTGACGTTCCGTCTTGGAGAGCAGGAATTCACCGCGCTCAACGGCGGACCTCACTTCAAATTCAACGAGGCCATCTCCTTCGCCGTGCGATGCGAGACGCAAGACGAAATCGATCGCTATTGGGAAAAACTCTCAGAAGGAGGGGAGGAGAAGGCGCAGCAATGCGGCTGGTTGAAGGATAAATATGGCGTCTCCTGGCAAATCGTTCCTGCCGCCCTCTCCGGCATGATCGGCGACGCAGACGCCGCCAAGTCGGGCAGAGTCATGAACGCCCTGCTGCAAATGAAGAAATTGGATCTTGCGTCGTTGAAACGGGCGTATGATGGGAATTGACCGATCCTGTCGATGTCCGGTCTTTCAAGAACGGATGCCGCGGCGGTTCGCCGTTCGCAGGCCTGAAGCTGGAAGATGCCGTCCTTGCCGGCGGGAAAATCGCTAGCAAACAGGACAGTTCGCGCGCGGTGCCGTTCGCGGACGTAATGCGGCACGGCGGCGTGGATCGCATCGAACAGGAGCGATCCACCGATTTCAAGCGCGATGGCAAGCACGCGCGCAACACGCATTCGGCAGTCTTCGCCGAGGTGAAGGTCGACGAGCAGCTCAATGTCATCCGCGTCACGCGCATGGTCAGCGCGGTCGCGGCCGGGCGGATCCTCAACACCAAGACGGCGCGCAGCCAGATCATCGGCGGCGTGGTCTGGGGCATCGGGATGGCGCTGCACGAGGAAACGCTGATCGATCACAATTTTGGCCGCTTCATGAACGCCAACATCGCCGAATACCATGTGCCGGTGAACGCCGGCGTGCCCGGCATCGAGGTGATTTTCGTCGACGAGCCGGATGACATCATCAACCCGCTCGGCATCAAGGGCGTTGGTGAAATAGGCATCGCCGGTGTTGCAGCGGCGATCGCCAACGCCATCTATCACGCGACCGGAAAGCGCGTGCGCGATCTGCCGGTCACGCTGGACAAATTGCAGCGCTGAAACCGGTCCCGTTATTGAGGGGGTTTCGCTACGCCCGGAATCCCTGGGGTGCGCTCGAGCGCGGACCGGTCCCAATTTCCCTTTTGAGCAGCCGCTTCGTAGGTCGTATTCAAGAAAGCAAGAAGCGCCATATCGGGCTCGGGGGCATTCCGGACCACGTCGTATGGCAATATAAACTCGCCGAGTGCTTCGCTGAAAAAGGCTGCGCTTGGTTCGGCGGCGGATGTTCCGAATCCCTCCGGCGCCGGGTAGGCATACGAATAGAACGCCGCGTAGTCTATCCCGGAACCGCCCGGCCAGAACCCCGCGCTGCTCACTTCATGGGAATAGGCCTCGCGTACCACCGCATCCGCTAAGCCGGGAACACCGCCCCGATGGAGCGGTGCGCGCCGGCCTGAAAAGCGGGTGACGGCCAGATCAAAGCTTCCCCAGAAGAAGTGCACGGGGCTGGATTTGCCGATGAACCCGGTCCGGAACTGCTTAAGAATGCGGTCGGCCTGCAGGAGAACTTTCCAAAAGCGCCGCGCAAATTCAGGATCGTATGCGCAATGCACCCGGTCACGGCTGAATGGAATAGCGCCGGGAATCTCGCAAGGATGTTCGTCGATGACAACGTGTATGCCTGCCTTCCCCAGGTCCCAGATCACTGTCTCATAGAACTGGGCGACTGTCCTTGGTTCGAGGGCGAGACGGCTTCCGCTACCATCGCTCGTTACGATTTCGAGGATATGCTGATTGAAATCGAACACGATCTCGAACGAGCGATGTTCGTAATATATGGGCGAAGTCGTAAAGCCGCGTGAGTTTACATAAAGCGGAACGTGCCAGGAATGATTGAGCCACGGTGTGAGCGCAAGCCGAACCTTGCCCATGACTTGCGTCCATAGGTGAAGCGTTTCGCAAGTCTCTTTCCAGTCATTGTACGGCAAATCCGGCCAAGCTTCGCGTTTTCCGCTAGCGGTCATCATTTTGCTCCGGCGCATCTGGCTGCCGTGGTTTTCACGCCCATCTTCCTATCGACCCAAGCGCCTGCGTTTATGTTCCACTTGCTCGCGGGATCATGCAAATTAAGCCAGAAGTCTGTCCCGGAGCAGCGCCCCCCCCCCCCACGCTCCTCTTTGGACGGCAAGCGCTCGATGGCGGCGCCCCCGGTACCTATATAGCCAGCGGGTCATTATTAGTTCCAACAGGAAGTCTTTCTGCCTTTGCAACGACGGAGAGGTTGAGACGCTCAATATGCCGCTGCATTATCAAATTCATCCCAAGGCGCTGACAGCTTTTGCGCCACCGGCTCAGCAGCAATGAAGATCGCACTCGCGGCCGACCTTCATTTTGGCAGCGTGCCCGAGGGCCTCTCCATGGAGCTGCGGGAAGCAATCGAGCGGCGTGAGCCCGATGTTATTGTCATCGCCGGCGATTTGACCTTGCGCGCGAGACGGGCGGAATTCGAACAAGCGAGCGCTTGGCTGGGGTCGCTTTCTCCAAAGCCACTGGTGATCCCCGGCAATCACGATCTCCCCTATTGGAATCTCATCCGGCGTTTCACCGATCCTTTCCGGCAGTACCGGCAGGCGGCGGGCTCGGACACGCTCATGCCGGTTATCGAGCATTCAACCGGCGTCGTGCTCGGCTTCAACACGACGGGCTCATGGCAGCCGCATTTGCGCTGGCAAGAAGGCGTCGCTAGGCTCAACGATATCCAGGCCGCGCGGGACGCGCTTTCCTCCGTCTCCACCGGTCACTTCAAGGCCATTGCAGCGCATCATCCCTTGTTGAAGGTTTCGGAAATCCCCCGTGCGGAGCCGGTGCGGCGCGCTCGCATGGCATTGCAGGCCTTTGCCGCATCGGGCGTCGATTTAATCATGTCTGGACACACCCATCAAAGTTTCGCCGTGGAAACGCAAATCGAGGGACAGCCGCTGGTGGCGGTCGGTGCACCAACCGCGCTCTCAACGCGAATGCGGGGCGAGGCGAACGGGTTTTGGATTATTGAGGTGACGGAGGACGCGATCGTTTGCACGCTTTGGCTTCGCGACAAAGCCGTCTTTAGGGCTGCGGCCGAAAAAGCTTTCAAGCGCATCCGGCGGGATAGATGAAAAACGTAATGCGTTGACTATCAATTGCGTGTCTAACGAGCATAGTGTCTTTCATCATTGAAACTACCGCAATATGCGTCTAACCCACTTCGAAAAAATAGCGAGCACTGGTACACCGTGAGACCCGGCATCTGTTTCATAGTCAATGCGGGCGCTGGCGGCCGGAACTGTGCCGGTATGGCTTCGGATCTGCCGGGGCTGCTGGCAAACTTCGGCCTGGCTTGCGAAGTGCGGTTGATCCGCCACGGATCTGATGTGCATAGAGAGACCGAGCGCGCGCTCCAATCCGGCTTCCGAACAATCGTTGCCGCGGGCGGCGATGGCACTGTTAGTGCCGTGGCATCTCATCTCCTTGGTTCGGATAGGACTCTCGGCATCCTGCCGCTTGGCACCTTCAACTACGTGGCGCGCGAATTTGGAATCCCGCTCACGGTGGAAGATGCGATCCGGGTTATCGCCGGGGGGACTGAGAGGATCGTTGACGTGGGGGAAGTCAATGGCCGGGCCTTTCTCAATAATGCAGGCCTTGGCGGCTATGTGAAGATCGTGCGAAGGCGGGCGCGGGTGTTCCCCCCTTGGGGACGAAGCCGGATTGCGGCCCACTGGGT
>CAZCIF010000245.1:0-4895 GCA_964498645.1 uncultured Rhodomicrobium sp.
GATCGATCCTTTCGGACCGCGCGAAGGATTGGAAGCTCTTGCCGCGCAAGGCGTCTCGGCTTTCGCCATGGAATTTATGCCGCGCATCAGCCGCGCCCAATCCATGGACGTGCTGTCGTCGCAATCGAACCTCGCCGGCTATAAGGCCGTTATCGATGCCGCCGAATATTTCGGGCGCGCCCTTCCGATGATGATGACAGCGGCTGGCACTGTGCCTGCTGCCCGCGTCTTCGTCATGGGCGCCGGAGTTGCAGGTTTGCAGGCGATCGCCACGGCGCGCCGCTTGGGTGCGATCGTTTCCGCGACCGATGTGCGGCCCGCTGCCAAAGAGCAGGTGCAAAGCCTTGGCGCCAAATTCATCGCCGTCGAGGATGAGGAATTCAAGCAAGCCGAGGCGGCAGGCGGCTATGCGAAAGAGATGTCGCCTGAATATCAAAGAAAGCAGGCTGAGCTTGTCGCTAGCCACATCGCCGGACAGGACATTGTGATCACCACAGCGCTTATCCCAGGGCGGCCCGCGCCGAAGCTCGTCAGCCAGGCCATGGTTGAAAGCATGAAGCCCGGTTCCGTGATTGTCGACCTTGCCGCGGAACGCGGCGGGAATGTCGAGGGGACGCAACCAGGCGCCATCGTCGAACATAACGGCGTGATCATCATGGGCCTCACCAATATGGCTGGCCGCGTGCCGGGGAATGCGTCGAGCCTCTACGCCAGAAATCTCTACGCTTTCATCGAGCCTATGATCGACCGGAAAGAGAGCAAGCTTGCCATCAAATGGGATGACGAAATCGTCTCGGGCACTTTGATCGCCAAGGACGGCCAGATCGTCCATCCGCGCTTGAAGGGAGGCGCAGCATGAACCGGTATGTTTCAAACGTCATTGCGATCCTGGCTTTACTCGTGGCGTTTGCCGCTCCGCTTCCCGCCTTCGCGGCATCGGAGGGCGCACATGGCGTCAGCCCATTCATCTTCGAGTTCTCGATCTTCGTGCTCGCCATCTTCATCGGCTACTATGTGGTATGGAGCGTGACGCCCGCGCTGCACACGCCCCTGATGTCGGTGACGAATGCTATTTCATCGGTCATCGTCGTCGGCGCGCTCCTCGCCGTGGCCGTGGAATTTGCGGACGCGCTGAGTGCCAGCGGAAGCACGCTTGCGAAAGTATTCGGTTTCCTCGCGCTTGCCATGGCGTCAGTCAATATTTTCGGTGGCTTCCTCGTCACCAGCCGGATGCTCGCCATGTATAAGAAAAAAGAAAAGAAAGTGGAGCGCTTATGAGCCCCAATCTCGTCGCTCTGCTTTATCTTGTCGCGGGCGTTCTTTTTATTCTGGCGCTTCGCGGCCTTTCCTCGCCGGAAAGCTCACGGCGGGGGAATACCTATGGCATGATAGGCATGGCCATCGCCATCGCCACGACGCTCGGCGTAGCCCAGCCCGAGGGCACCACGAGCTGGCTTCTCATCTTCGGCGGACTCGCCATCGGCGGCAGCATCGGCGCGATCACAGCGCGCCGGATCCCCATGACCGCGATGCCGCAGCTCGTAGCCGCGTTCCACAGCCTCGTTGGCTTGGCGGCGGTTTTCGTGGCCGCTGCCGCGCTGAACGCGCCGGAAGCCTTCGGGATCGGCGTTCCGGGCGCCATTTACTCGCAAAGCCTGATTGAAATGTCGCTCGGCGTGGCCATCGGCGCCATCACCTTTTCCGGCTCGATCATCGCTTTTGCGAAGCTCGATGGACGCATGTCGGGGAAGCCAATTCTCCTGCCGGCCCGGCATCTGATCAATATCGCGTTAGCCGCCGGCCTCATAGCGCTGATCGTCGTTTTCGTGCAATCGGGAAGCCAGCCCCTCTTTTGGGCCATCGCCATCTTATCGTTCGTCTTCGGTATCCTGCTCATCGTTCCGATCGGTGGCGCGGACATGCCGGTGGTCATATCGATGCTGAACTCCTATTCGGGGTGGGCCGCCGCCGGGATCGGCTTCACGCTGTCGAATACCGCACTTATCATTACGGGCGCACTTGTTGGCTCCTCGGGTGCGATCCTTTCTTACATCATGTGTAAGGGCATGAACCGTTCGTTCCTCTCCGTGATCCTCGGCGGCTTTGGCGGTGAGACTTCCGCGGCGGCAGGTGCAGTGGAGCAGCGCCCGGTCAAACACGGGTCGGCGGACGATGCAGCCTTCATTTTGAAGAACTCCGCGAAGGTGATCATCGTGCCGGGCTACGGCATGGCCGTAGCGCAGGCGCAGCACGCGCTGCGTGAAATGGCCGACCGGCTCAAAGCCGCAGGCGTCGAGGTCTCCTACGCCATCCACCCCGTTGCGGGACGCATGCCGGGTCACATGAACGTGCTCCTTGCCGAAGCGAACGTGCCCTATGACGAGGTCTTCGAACTGGAGGATATCAACAACGCGTTCAGCCAAGCCGATGTCGCCTTCGTGATCGGTGCAAACGACGTAACGAATCCGGCCGCGAAGGAGGATCCAAGCTCCCCTATCTTCGGTATGCCAGTGCTCGAAGTGTGGAAGGCCGGAACCGTGATGTTCATCAAGCGCTCGCTGGCGTCCGGCTATGCCGGCATCGACAACACACTTTTCTATCGCGACAACACCATGATGCTGTTTGGCGATGCGAAAAAGGTGACCGAAGAAATCGTTAAGTCGATGTAATTGCCTCATCGGCGCGGATTTACATCCTGCCGGCGCTCAACGGTGATGCAAATGAAACACGCCGGGATCGCGAAAGGGGAAAATGCCACGCCGCCGCTTGTCAATGAACACGGCTTTCTCTACGTTCGATGCTGGCGTACTGCATCGTCCTAGAACCTTTGGGGGGATTCCATGAAGATCGGTTATTTGCTTTGGCTCGCCGCCATCGCTATCGCGGTAGTAGTGGGGCTTTCGAAATTTGCTGGGATCAGCATTCCAGCCGTAACTGACGCTCTGATGACGGATAGCACGCTGTCACTCTTTGTCGCGCTGGGCTTGGCGATTCTCGCAAAACTCATCTAACAGCCTGCTGAAAAACTGGAAATTCCGGCTTTATCCTTCGACAAGCTCAGGATGAGGCCCGGCCTCATGGTGAGGAGGCCGATAGGCCGTCTCGAACCATGAGGCGAGGAGGCTTAGCGGCCCCATCCTTCGAGACGCCGCTTTGCGGCTCCTCAGGATGAGGCCGCTGCTTCTTCAGCAGACGCATAGGCGCGTTGCAATCTAAGCCGCCGCCGACTGATGGGTTGGCAGCGGCGCCTTTTCATTCCATAAGTATATCAGAGACTTCCTTGACGTCTCTCCCCGAGTTCTTCCCCGGAGGATAGCGGCATGGACGGCAATCTTCTGATCCAGCTTGTTGTTTTCCTTGGCGTCGCGGCCTTCGCCGGCCCCATCGCCAGGATGTTGAAGCTCGGCTCGATCCCAGGCTATCTGCTGGCCGGCGCCGTCATCGGGCCATATGGCGTTGGGAAGATATTCGGGTACTCGCCTTACGACGCTGAGGAACTGAGGCATATCGCCGAGCTGGGCGTCGCTATGTTTCTGTTTCTGATCGGCCTCGAGCTTAGGCCGAGGCGTCTTTGGAAAATGAGAGATACGGTCTTCGGCGCCGGCTCTGTCCAGCTCATTGTAAGCGGCGTTTTGCTCATCGCGCTGATTTATTGGCTCGACCCGGGGGCGGGCCTCTCCTTCCCCAAGGCGCTGCTCATCGGCCTCGCGCTCGCGTTGTCATCGACGGCCTTCGCGCTGCAAACGCTTGACGAGAAGGGCGAGTTGACCGCCCGTCACGGCCGTCTTGCTTTCTCGGTCCTGCTGTTCCAAGACCTTGCTGCGATCCCGCTCATCGCCATCGTGCCTCTGCTTGCAACGAACCTGCCGGCGAGCGCTGTCATCACCTTGCCCGGTGCGATCAAGATCGTGGCGGCCGTGGCCCTCATCATTGCGTTGGGCCGCTATGTTCTCGACAGGCTCTATCATCTCCTCGCCTTGGCACATGTCCGGGAGGCAATGACCGCCGTTGGCCTGCTCACGGTTGCTGCGGTCTCGCTTTTGATGACGGAAATCGGCCTCTCTGCCTCGCTGGGAGCCTTTTTCGCGGGTGTGCTTCTCGCCGGCTCGGCCTTCCGTCATCAGCTCGAAGCCGATATCCGGCCTTTCGGGATGCTGCTGCTGGCTTTGTTCTTCACGTCGATTGGCATGGGATTGAACTATGAAGCGCTGCTTCGCGAGCCAGCCGTAATCGCGGCGGGGGTGGCCGTGCTCATCGGCGTCAAGTTCTGCGTCCTGTACGCCATTGGCCGCTGGCAAAGGCTCGACGGCACATCCGCAAGCCGGTTCGCGATTGTCACATCCCAGGGAGGCGAATTCGCCTTCGTCGTTTTTGCAAGTGCCCAGCAAGGCGGCATCCTGACATCCGGCTATGCCTCGACGCTTGGCATCATCGTCACATTGTCCATGGTTACGACCCCAATCCTCTTGGGGGCCGACGATTTCATCCGCAAGCGCATCCGCAAGCAGGAACCGGCCTTCGAAGCTCTCCCCGCGAAGGCCGGTCACGTTGTGATCGCAGGCTTCGGACGCATTGGACAAGTCGTTGCCCGCATCCTCACTGCGAAGGGCATTCCTTTCACGGCGCTCGATAACGATCCCGAACGGGTTCGCCTCGTCAATCAATTCGGTAACAAGAGCTACTTCGGCGATGCCAGTCGGCTTGCGATCCTGGAAGCAGTGGAAATGAGCAAAGCGCGGGCCTTCGTGCTGGCAATCGGCGATGTCGAGAAATCGCTCAAAGCTGCGCAGCTTGTGATGACCTATTTCCCGCATGTGCCCATTTACGCACGCGCACGCAACCGGCGCCACGTGCTGCAGCTCCGGGCAGGTGTGCAACGGGGGCGCGTGCTGCAC
>CAZCIF010000246.1:0-4842 GCA_964498645.1 uncultured Rhodomicrobium sp.
TTTCCGCTTCTCCTCAACTTGTTAGGGCGCGCGGCGATGAAAACGATGGCGGTTGTTTTTCTGGCATCGGCGCTGGCCGGTATGGCAAGCCCGGGCGGTTCAATACCAGCGAACGCACAGGCAAGCCTTCGGGCTCCGCATCGCCCGCTCCTCATTTGGGGCCGGAAGCATCCCGGACGGATCACGGCTTGGACGGGCGAGGGCATTACCGTTGACCTCCGGGGCATCGGTGCACAGCTTGTGCACTTTGGCGAAATCTGGCGCATACGACGCGCCTGTGCGAGCGACGAGCCCAAAGGAACAACCGTGATCGACTTCGCCAACAACAGGGTTTTCGTCGCGGCACCGCTTGCCGGTCTCGTGGGAGACGCCGGCAAGAAAATTCCGCTTTGCCAGTTTACCGCCCCGAATGGCGCGGCCGTCTACATGGCCGCGAGCAAGGTCACAAATATTTCCAATTCGCTTCCGGGGTTGCATAATCCGCTTAGCAAGTCGGTGATCGGTACACCCAATGGCACTCAGCAAGTGCTGGAACCTGTGGAGGCCGCAAAGCGAATCGTCGCCAGCGCACATCTGGCGCAATAGCGGGGCTCAAGAATGTGGCGGATCGGCGTTGACCTTGGCGGGACGAAAATCGAAGCGCTGGCGCTTTCTCCAACCGGAGAGGAGCGGTGCAGGGTTAGAATCCCGTCGCCACGCGGCGATTATGACGCAACGCTCGATGCCATCGTGAGCCTGGTAGACAGGTGCACGCAGGGGCTGGCGGCTCCGGACATCGCGGGCATCGGCATCGGCATCCCTGGCAGCGTGTCACCGCGGACAGGGTTGATCCGGAACGCGAATTCAACATGGCTTAATGACCGGCCTCTCCATCGCGATCTTCAGGCGCGCTTCCAATGGCCCGTCGCAATCGAAAACGATGCCAACTGCTTTGCGGTATCGGAGGCGGCCGATGGAGCTGGGCAGGGATATCGCACTGTCTTTGGCGTGATCCTGGGAACGGGCGTTGGTGGCGCCCTCGTAATCGATGGCCGTCCGCTCATTGGGCATAACGCTGTCGCGGGCGAGTGGGGACACAATCCTCTGCCATGGCCCGATGCGGAGGAAACGCCAGGACCAGCCTGTTACTGCGGAAAGCGCGGCTGCATCGAGACATTTTTAAGCGGCCCGGCGCTCGAAAAACACTATCTGGAACTGTCAGGCCAAGCCGCAGATGCAAAATCGATTGCGGAGAGCGCTGAACTTGGTGAGACTCTGGCGAAGAGGGCGCTTTCAGCCTATGCGAAGCGGCTCGCGAAGTCGCTAGCAACCGTCGTGAATATCGTCGATCCCGACGTTATTGTTTTCGGCGGCGGAATATCGAACATAAGTATTATTATGGAAATGGCAGCAGCGGAACTACCAGCTTGGGTATTTTCAGACTATTTCGATACACTGCTCAAAGTTAATCGATGGGGCGACTCAAGTGGAGTAAGGGGCGCAGCGGGTTTAATATGCCCCAGGTAACCCGGCTTGCGCCGGGTTACCTGTGCCTAATATAACTGTAGTAGTATTTGGTCATCACAAATTATCGTATGACCGGAACATAGCTAAGCCCTGCTCGATGGGCATCACCCATATGAATGATATTCTGCGGCTTGGCCTATCTTTCGCTAAGTTTGATGCCGTTTTGCAACAAATTGTGCCGGCGCCGGCGGGCGGGCAGCCAAGCCGCATTCGGCGTGCATGCGGCCGTCATCGCGAGGCGGCTTTCGCCGCCGTGGCGATCCAAAGCAACATCAGAGAGCTGGTCCTGGATTGCTTCGCTTCGCTCGCAATGACGTAATGCACTAAATCTTCTGATTGTATGCGCCGATCTCGGGATAAGTCTGCAGATGCGCATCAAGCTCGGCGAAGATCGCGCGCATATTGGCTTCGGAGACAGGGCTTTCGACCACGACGACGAGCTCCGGCTTGTTGGATGAGGCGCGAACGAGGCCCCAGGTGCCGTCTTCGAGCATGATGCGGATGCCGTTCACCGTGATCACATCGCGAATGGGCTGGCCGGCGAGCTTTTCGCCGCGCGCGGCAACGCCTTTGAAATGCGCGATCACGCGATCCACGACGCCGTATTTTTTCTCATCGTCGCAATGAGGCGACATGGTGGGCGATTGCCAGGTCTTGGGCAGGTCGCGGTATAAATCGGCCATGCTCTTTCCGGGGTTGCGCGAGAGCATGTCGCAGACGGCGATGGCGGCGATGAGACCGTCATCGTAACCGCGCCCAAGCGGCGGGTTGAAGAAAAAGTGCCCGGACTTCTCGAAACCGACAAGCGCCCCCGTCTCATGGCTATAGCGCTTGATATAGGAGTGGCCGGTTTTCCAATAGGCCGTATGTGCGCCGTTCTTTTGTAGAACAGGATCCGTGGTGAAGAGGCCCGTGGACTTCACGTCAACCACGAATTTCGCGTTCGCACGGAGGGCCGAGATGTCGCGCGCGAGCATGACGCCCACCTTATCGGCGAAAATCTCGTTGCCTTCATTGTCGGCAACGCCGCAGCGATCGCCGTCGCCATCGAAGGCGAGGCCCACATCGGCGCCGCTCGTCTTTACCGCATCCGAAACCGCATGCAGCATTTCGAGCGCCTCGGGATTCGGATTGTGGTTCGGGAAATTATAGTCGAGGTCGATATTCAAAGGCACGACTTCGCAGCCGAGCTTTTCCAGCACCTGCGGCGCAAACGCGCCCGCCGTGCCATTGCCGCAAGCGGCCACAACCTTCAGCTTGCGCGTGAACGGCGCCCTGTTCGTGAGGTCATCCATGTAGCGCTGGCCGATATCGCCATGGAAATAATAGGCGCCGCCGGAATGGATGGCGTAGCGGCCTTCGAGGACGAGATGCTTGAGCGCGGTCATGTCGTCCGGGCCGAAGGTGAGCGGCCGCGCCATGCCCATCTTGATGCCGGTCCAGCCATTGTCGTTGTGGCTCGCCGTTACCATCGCCACGCCTTCAACCTCAAGCGCGAATTGCGCGAAATAGGCCATCGGCGAGAGCGCCAGGCCGATATCGTGCACCTCGGCGCCGCCCGCCAGCATGCCGGAAATGAGCGCATATTTGATGCTCGACGAATAGGAGCGGTAATCGTGCCCCGTCACGATCCTGGGCGGCACGCCGCGCTCGCGCATCAGCGTGGCCATCGCCATGCCGATCGCCTGCATGCCCATGAGGTTGACTTCCTGCGGGAAGAGCCAGCGCGCGTCGTATTCGCGGAAGCCGGTGGGCTTGACGTAGGGCAGCCGCTCAAAATCGGCGGTGTTGGGCTTGAGGTCCGTGCGCGGCGCGGGGAGGGCTTGAGCGGGACGGTCGAGGGCTGTCATGGGAACTCCAGCGTTGGTCCGGACTTGCATAACCCGCGGCCCGCGCGCTGCCAAGCCGGTTCATGAGACGTCATCGCGAGGCGGCCTTTGCCGCCGTGGCGATTCATAGTAGCATCAGAGACTTAGCCCTGGATTGCTTCGCTTCGCTCGCAATGACGGGGCTCCGCGCCGCCGGTTACGGCTTGAGGCCGCCTTCCTGCTCGATGAATGCTGCAATGTCCTCGACGCCCCGGTTATGACGGAGGCTTGCGAAGACGAAGGGCTTCGCGCCGCGCATGCGCTGGGCGTCCGCCTGCATGATATCGAGCCGCGCGCCCACATAGGGCGCGAGGTCGGTCTTGTTGATCACGAGCAGGTCCGATTTGGTAATGCCAGGGCCGCCCTTGCGCGGAATGTCCTCGCCTTGCGCGACGTCGATGACGTAGATGGTCAGGTCCGCAAGTTCGGGCGAGAAGGTCGCAGCCAGATTGTCGCCGCCCGATTCGATGAGAATAAGCTCCAGCGCCGGGAAACGGGCGCGCATCGCGGCGATAGCGGCGAGATTGATCGAACAATCCTCGCGGATCGCCGTGTGCGGGCAGCCGCCCGTCTCGACGCCCATAATGCGCTCCAGCGGCAAAGCCTGGGCGCGCATGAGCATCTCGGCATCCTCGCGCGTGTAAATGTCGTTCGTAATCGCGCACATGTCGTAGCGGTCGCGGAAATGCTTACAGAGCGCCGCGGTCAAGGTGGTCTTGCCGGAGCCGACAGGGCCGCCGATGCCGATGCGGAGAGGGCCATTCGGGCTGGGTGCGGACTTCATGTGCGGAAAAGCCGTGAATATTGGGTTTCGTGTTCGATGGATGCGAGATCGGCACTGAAGCAGGCCGTGCCGATGCTATCAAGAGAGGCTGCCATTGCTTTCTCAGCCGCAGCTTCGATTGCGTCGAGAAGGCCGGCAATGATCCTTTGGCCGGCCGTCTGGCCAATAAGGCCGAGCCTGATCGCCGCCGAAGCCTGATTGCTGACGAACGCAAGGGCATAGGCGGCCAGGAAAGGGCCGGGCCGTATCTTATGGCAGGCAGCGGCGATGCCTGTGGCGATAGGGTAGGCGATGGCTAAACCGGCCAAATGCGCAAGCGCCGGTTCGAGCCCTTGCGTGCGCCACGCGCCTTTGACCGCTTCCAGGAAACAAGCGCCTTGCGTGACCACTTCGAGATAGCGCTCCGCCGAGGGCTGAATGGCGGCGGCAAGCTCGGCAGTTTCAATCAATGCGGGCCAATCTTCCGTTGTAGCCGCCTTCCAGCTCTGCGCCGCGAACACCAAATCATTGGCGGCGCCGCCCCTTTCGAGAAGATCGCTAAGCCATTCGCGCAAAGCCTCTTCGTCCCGGACAAGGCCCGCTTCCACCGCGAATTCCAGCCCTTGGCTATAAGCAAAACTGCCAACGGGCAACGATGGCGCAAACCAAATCTGGAGAAGCGCCTGCTCGCGGCCTTCCGCGCGC
>CAZCIF010000247.1:0-4824 GCA_964498645.1 uncultured Rhodomicrobium sp.
ACTCCAGCGGCAACACCCACCGCTCGGAAATCTGCATCGACAAGCTTTATTCGCCCGATAGCCCAACCGGGCGGCTCGGCCTTGTCGAGTTCCGCTCCTTCGAGATGCCCCCGCATGCGCGCATGAGCCTCGCGCAGCAGCTTTTCCTGCGCGCGCTCATCGCCTGGTTCTGGGAGAAGCCCTATAAGCGCAAGCTCATCCCCTGGGGCACGGAAATTCACGACCGCTTCATGCTGCCGGAGTTCGTCTGGCAGGACTTCAAAGATGTGATCGCCGATCTGCGCGATGCGGGTTTCCCAATCGGGCTTGAATGGTTCGCGCCGCATTTCGAGTTCCGCTTCCCGGTCTACGGTACCGTGACCTATGACGGCATTGAACTTGAACTGCGCTCGGCGCTTGAGCCATGGCATGTGATGGGCGAGGAAGGCGCGCCGCGCGGAACCGCGCGCTATGTCGATTCATCGCTGGAGCGCCTGCAAGTGAAGGTCAAGGGCAATCCCGGCACGCGCTATCAAGTCACTTGCAACGGCGTAAGTGTGCCGCTCAAGCCCGCAAGCGCCCATGGCGAAGCCGTGGCCGGCGTGCGCTTCCGCGCCTGGCTGCCCGCGCAATGTTTGCAACCCACCATCCCGCCGCATACGCCGCTGGTGTTCGATCTCGTCGATAGCTGGGCCGGGCGGTCCATCGGCGGCTGCCGCTATCACGTCGCGCATCCGGGCGGGCGGGCCTACGATACGTTCCCAGTCAATGCCTTGGAGGCGGAGACGCGGCGGCTCGCACGCTTCGAGACCTTTGGCCACACGCCAGGGCCGATGCAGCCTTACGATCCCGGGACGAACCCGTATTTCCCCCACACGCTCGACCTGCGGCGGATGGGGTTTTGAGACTAAGCTGCGGCGAAGCTAGTCGAAGGAATACAACAGCTTTACTCTGAAATGCGGAGCGACACAGTCTCAGCCACACCCCACGAAGCGCATGCTAGTCCCTTGCATTATGAGGTCCATTTGGCTAATTACTCCACGTTTAATTAGAATTTTATCGGCCTGCTGGCAGAGATTATCGGGGCACACAGCTAAGTATGTCGACTCAACGCTATTCGGTTACACCGCATCCCATCGAAACCCTTCTGACCTGGGTCAAATCCGGTGAGATTGCGATCCCTGAAATCCAGCGTCCCTTCGTGTGGGAACCCACCAAGGTCCGCAATCTTCTGGATTCCCTCTACCAGGGCTATCCTGTCGGCTATCTCATAGCCTGGCGCAATCCGAATGTTCGCTTGAAAGATGGATCGCTCTCAGCAGGCAAACGCATCCTCATCGACGGGCAGCAGCGCGTCACGGCTCTCATGGCAGCGCTTTTGGGGAAGGAAGTGCTGACGCAAGACTATGAGACCACGCGCATCCGGATCGCGTTTCATCCGATCGAAGAGAAGTTCGAGGTCTCGAACCCTGCGATCCTCAAAGACGCGGCTTGGATTGCCGACGTCGCTGAGGTGTTCGCTCCGGATGCGAGTCTTTCCGAGTTGACCGACAGTTACACGGATAAGAACTCAAATGCCGACCGGCGCAAAGTTTCGCGCATCCTCGAAAAGCTCCGCAAGATTATCAACAACCATGTCGGCTTTATCGAGCTCGCCGAGGACCTCGATATCGAGACGGTTACGGAAATCTTCATTCGCGTGAACTCGGCAGGAAAGTCATTGAGCCAAGCCGACTTCGCGATGTCGAAGATCGCCGCCAACGACAGTTACGGCGGCAACGAGCTTCGCAAGGCGATCGACTATTTCTGCCACTCAGTTGTCTCTCCAGAATTTGTTGGACGTATCGAGAGGAGCTTCGCGCAATCAGAACTCTTTCAGAAGATGCGGTGGCTCAAGAATGGGAGCGATCAAATCTACGATCCATCCTACACGGATGTGCTGCGCGTCGCGTTCACGTCGGAGTTTGGACGCGGCAAGTTGCAGGATTTGGTTGCTCTGCTTTCCGGCCGGAATTTTGAAACAAAGCAGTATGAAGAGAGGATTGCAGAAGAGTCGTTTGCGGGCCTGCGCAGAGGCATCCTGAATTTTATCAATGAGACCCATTTCGTCCGCTTTACAATGATTCTGCGTTCGGCAGGGTTTATCACTCGCGATATGTTTGTTGGCCGAAACGCGGTCAATTTCGCCTACATCATTTATCTGAAGGGCCGCACGGATGGTGTTCCGGCCGCTGAACTAGAATGCATTGTGCGGCGCTGGTACGCGATGTCGCTCTTAACCGGCCGATATACCGGAAGTCCTGAAACCGCATTCGATTTGGATATGCGTCAGATCGGCCAGAATGGGCTTGCAAAATATGCAGAGACGATCATTTCGACGGGCTTACCCGACAGTTTCTGGGCGGCGCTTCTGCCTCAGCAGATGGACACGTCATCATCGACGAGTCCGTACTTCCTCGCGTACCAAGCCGCACAAGTGAAGCTCGGCGACAAAGGCTTTCTGTCTCGCGACATCACAGTCCGCGATCTCCTGCTTAACCGCAGCGATGTGCACCACGTCTTTCCGCAAAACCATCTCAAGAAGCAGGGGCTTGCGCGGGGGCGTTATAACCAAATCGCTAACTTCGTGCTGGCGCAAAGTGAGATTAACATCGCGATCGGAGATCGGGCGCCGGAAGTCTATTTCGGGGACCTGGCAGAGCAGTGCCGGGGCGGCAAGGTCAAGTATGGCGGCATCGCGAGCGAGCCGGAAATGCGGGCGAATCTCAAGATGAACTGTATTCCCGAGGCTGTGATTGATGGTGAGGTGCCAGCCTACAATACATTCCTGGAACGGCGCCGATTGCTGATGGCTTCCAAGATTAAGGAATGGTTTGCAACGCTATGATCGACAGTCTCAGCCCATATTCCGGCGCACAAGAATTCTGGTTCCGGCCGCGTTTGGGGCGGGTGCCGGAGGATTGAGGCTTGCGCAGCCTTTTTTCGAGCATCTCAGCGCGGGCCTGCGATCTCCGCATGGGTGCCGGTAATGCGGTTTTTCCCGTCCACGCGCACCACGATTGGCGGCGGGGCATCCTCCGCCCGCTCAACCAACTGAAACGTCGCGATGATAATAAGGTCGCCCACGTGAACCAGATGCGCGGCTGCGCCATTGACGCAGATGATGCCGCTTCCGCGCTCCGCCTCGATAGCGTAGGTGGTCAGCCTTGCGCCGCGCGTGACATTCCAAATGTGAACTTCCTCGAACTCAGCGATGTCCGCCGCATCCATGAGATCGCGGTCGATCGACAGGCTTCCCTCATAATCGAGGTCAGCCTGCGTCACGGTTGCGCGGTGAATTTTCGCTCGAAAAAAGGATCGCACCTGAAGCTCCAGACGCTGGCTTCGTTTGTCCGAAGCCAAATCATTCTTTGGCCGCGCGGTCAAGCCGCGCGCCTGGTGAAGCCTGACCGCCGCTTTCCGTGATCGTCATGCTACGGCTGATCGCGTTAACGTAACTTGCCTCTTTACCGATTACACCCTAACGTGCGGAAAACGGGGGTATCGCTTCGAGCTACCGCGCAAGGATGCGCGGTGTGAGAGCGGGTCTTTGCCATTCCATTCGCCACGAATGAGGGAAGCCACAACACCCTTTGTCTTTCTGATAACATACCTTGAAAGGGGCAATAGAGGTTCCGGTATGATCGCAAGGATAGTGTTTGGCTTGGCGCTTGCGGCTTGCTGCGCAAACATTTCACCTCTGGCCATGGCGCAGGAAGCTGCAAAGCCGGATGAGTCCGCCGTCAATATGGATGCGTCGCCTGCGGGTAGCGCTCTCGATCCGGCCGCTCAGCCGGATCAAAACGGGCCTGCGGCGGTGGACTCCAGTGCTCCGGAAAAACCCGCCGGAACTGCACAGACTGCCTCACAGGGAGAGCCGGCCGCTCAGCTGGAGCAAAACGGGCCTGCGGCGGCGGACTCCAGTCCTGCGGAAAAACCTGCCGGAACTGCACAGACTGCCTCACAGGGAGAACCGGCTGCCGCAAAATTGGATGCGGAACCCGATCGCGCCGCTCCCGATCCGCTAACCCCGCCGGAAGAAAATGCCTCCGCCCCGATAGCGCCCGGCGCTCCGGCCGCTAAGCCTGCCGAAACCGCGCAGGTGCCCTTGCCGGAACCAGATCCTGTCGCCACGCAGATTTTGGCGCAGCTTGCTCATGCAGGCGGAAAGGCTGATGCCCGTGAGGATGTGAGCGGCCTGACCGCGTTTTACACCGAAAGCAAAGGTCAGCCTATCTGGACGGAAAAGGAAGGCTTCAGCTCAAAAGCCCTCAAGGCTATCCATGAAATTCGCAACGCGAACGATTGGGGCCTGGATGCGTCCGCCTTTCAGCTTCCGGCGAACTCAGGCGGGCAAGCAGCCCCCGAGGTTTTGGCCGAAGCCGAAATCAAGCTAAGCCTCGCTGTCTTGAAATATGCCCGCTATGCGCGCGGCGGCCGGCTCGATCCACCTTCGATCAGTGCAATGATGGACCGCCGCCCCCATATTTTCGAGCCGAAGTCTGTGCTGGAAGCTATCGCCCTGGCCGGGGAGGCGGACGCCTATCTTCGCGGATTGCACCCCAAATACGAGCAGTTCAAGCGCCTGCGGCGGGCTCTCCTAGCCTTGAACAAAGCTGGGAATAGCGGCTCCTCCCCGAATATTCCCCAGGGGCCGAATTTCAAGCCCGGCGATGACAATCCGCAAATCGCGCTGGTTCGCAAGCGCCTTGGGACGGCTGCGGAAGGAACACCGGATACAACCTATGACACGGGCTTGCTAGAAGCGGTCAACCGTTATCAAAAAGAGCATGGCTTGCCGGTCAA
>CAZCIF010000248.1:0-4814 GCA_964498645.1 uncultured Rhodomicrobium sp.
CGATCATCCCGGCATAGATCGCGCCGGGCCTTATGGCCTGAAGCTCTTCCGCGGAAGGGCGCCCGACCTTCAAAACGATATCGGCCGCGGAAAGCGCTTCCGCGGCATTGTGCACGATTTCCGCGCCCGCCTCGCTAAACAGCCTGTCGGGCAGGAACGAGCGCTCGCCTGCGCCAGCCTCAAACAGCACGCGAGCGCCAAGGCTCTTGAACTTTTTCGTGGTTTCGGGGGTAAGGGCAAGACGCGGCTCGCCCTCTCCCTCCCGGGTGACGGAGATTGTGATCATGAGCCTATAAATGAAGGGGATTAAGTGAGGAAGAATGCCATCGCAATTAGAATGATAACGACGGTGGCGATTGAATATTTCACCAGGGTCATAAAATTGCGGTAGGTCTTCACATGGGCTGGCATGTCCATGTTTTCGTTCGCTGCGGTCATGTCGATGTTCATATCCGGTTCCTCCCCTCTGTGGGCTCACGGTTCGATCGGGCCGGGTGACATTTGCACAAGTTTATCGGAACGCCAAGTGTTGAAGTCTCTTTCGCTCATGTTATCAAGGGCGGGCAACTGAAATCCGGCGTCCAAACCGGGCATCGGGAATGGGGGGGGGAGCCTTAGCCTATGACAAGATCCAAATGTGGAAAATTATCCATCGGCCGCGCGATTTTAGTGTTTGGCGTGACGGCCCTGCTGGCAGCCGGCGCCCGGGCCGGCACTAGCGAGGAAAATCAAAAGCTTGCGCAATGCGCGAAAGACATCTGCGGCATAATTGTCTCGAAAAACGCAAGCGGCCCGGATCTCGTCTGCGATCTCACGAAGACGTGGGAGAAGGAAGAGATTCAAAAGGGCGCTGATTCGAAGAAACTCTCCTGGGGCCTTGGTGCGGCGAAATGCAGCGCGAAGGTCAGCGCAAAGCGGGCCGATATCTTGGCAGCCCTCACCTCTCCGGAAAACACCCTTAAGGTTGGCAAGCAATCAATCTCCTGCGAGATCGGCACCGAGAAATATCCCGTCAGCGCGACGATGGCGCCAGAGCTGAAGTTCAAGAATGCCGCGGCCACGGGCGTGGCCTTGCACATGGACGATATCAAGGGAGCGGCTTTGATCAAGGGCGTGGTCTGGACGGCTGCCACACTGGAGCAAAATTTCGGAATTCTTGAAAGCGACATGATCCGGGAAGTGAACCGCTTCGTACAGAAAGAGTGCCCGAAAATCATGACGGGCAAGTAAGTCCGCCACCCGCTGCCATGGGTAGAGGGAGGGGCAGGCGCACGTTTTCCCTTCCCTGCCTTTGCCTGCATGCCGCAATAACGCCGTATCCTTGTCTAAGATCACGCACTCAGCCAAAATGAAAACGCCGCCAGCGGGGCGCGTGGCCATATTTTTACGCGAGTAGGCGTCGAGTTATGCAATACGATCGTGATTATTATGGGATACTTGGCGTTCCGCGGGATGCTCCCGAGGCTGAAATCCGGCGCGCTTTCCGCGCGCTGGCGAAAGAACTGCACCCCGACAGCAAACCCGCCGGCCGCGACCCCGCTTCCGAAGGCGATTTCAGGGCGCTCACCCAAGCCTACGAGACGCTAAAAGATCCAGCCCGCCGCAGCGCCTATGACGAGGAACTCAATAGCGCCCGGCAGCTTGCATCGCGCGGAGGCAATAAAAGCCGCTCTCCGCGGACTTTTGCCGCAGGGCTTGCGATGGGCTTCCTGTTCGCGATTGCCGCGCTTGGCGCCAAAATTTATCTCGACCGTGCCGATGCGCGAGTCGGCGCCATAAAAAGCCAGGAATCGTTACGCATTCAGAACG
The DNA here is from genome assembly GCA_964498645.1 of uncultured Rhodomicrobium sp. Taxonomy (GTDB): domain Bacteria; phylum Pseudomonadota; class Alphaproteobacteria; order Rhizobiales; family Rhodomicrobiaceae; genus Rhodomicrobium. The sequence goes on from CAZCIF010000248.1 coordinate 1,810, forward strand.
ATGTTGAAGCTGTTTCAGTGACAGTTTCGTCAAATACCGGACCGGAAGAGACAGCGCAGATCACGGACGCCGGCGCCCAAACCGTTCCGCCCTCCCAAACCGGTGCGGTAAACACGGTTGCGGAAGATACACCGCCCCCTTCTCCCGCCCAGGCTCCTGCCGATTCGACGCAAACTGCGGCGCTGGAACAGCCGGTGGAGCCCCCCCCTCAGAAGGCAGAGGAAGCCGTAGGCATCCCCGCTGAATCCCTGATAACGCCTGAACAGCCGGCGAACCTTGGGCACCTCAATGCGCCGGAAACCCAGGAAACGGGCGGACAAACGCTTGCCCCCGCCCATTCGGCGTTCGCCGAGGTGGTGCTTGAGCAGGAACATTCGCTCGGTTCCGGCGAAGAAGCTGCTGCTGACCGGCTCGTCGCCTTTGTCAATTCGAGCAGCAGCATCGGCGACCTATCCGAGGCTGCCGCGCTTGCATCGAAACGGGAAACGCGAGACCTTATTACAAAGCGCATCGTGGACTTGAAGGACGAGCAAGACAGGCAAGCCGCGCGTGAACGGCTGCGAGTTGCCTCGCTTCAAGACCGGGGCCGCCAGTCCTACGAAGGCGGCGATCATATCATCGAGTTCGCCGCCGGTCCGAAAGCGAATGAGGCCATAATCCGGCTGGGGCCGGGCAATGGCCTTCATGAAAGCTTCGCAGATTGCGAGTTTTGCCCGGAAATGGTCATTATTCCCAGCGGGCAGGGAGTGATGGGCTCACGGCCAGAACGCGCCGGCTACCGCATGGAAGAGGTGCCTGCGCACAAGATTAATATGCACAAACCGCTTGCCGTGTCGAAATTCGGAGTTTCAGCAGGGAACTGGCGCGCCTGTGTCGATGCCGGCGCCTGCCGCCCGACACTGTCTTCGTTTCTTGCTATCGGACGGCGCGTTCCTGCGACAAGGGTGTCCTGGTTCGATGCGAAAGACTATGTGCAATGGCTCTCCAACATCACTGGGCGGCGCTACCGCCTTTTGACCGAGGCCGAATGGGAGTACGCGGCGCATGCACCGGCCGGTCAGGCAGCCGATAAAGGCGGCGCCCGGATCGCGGCGCGGAAGGATACTGGCGGTCTCCGTTTCGGCACGGGATACAAGACGCTAGGCGCTTCGACGCCAAATGCATGGGGCCTTCACGGAATGCCAGGCAATGCCCAGGAATGGGTCGAGGATTGCTGGCATGGAACTTATGACGAAGCCCCTTCGGACGGCACCGCCTGGCTGTCTGCGGGAGGCGGAGATTGTGCCTACCGCGTTGTACGCGGAATTGCGGCTGCGGGGCGCCGCCTGACCGCGAGAGCGAGGGAGTTTGCCGATGCCCGCTCGCCCTCTCTCGGGTTCCGGGTAGCGAGAGAGGTTCCTGCCCTTGCCAAAACCGCTCTTGACGTGACCGCCAGGAGGGGTGGAAGGAGGCCGCGGGACGACTAGATAAATCGCCGGCAAATAACCCCGCGCGGTTGATACCGGCGCTGCGGCTGTTGTTTCGCCCGGCGGCGAACTTGCGCACTGCACCGGAACTGATACACGGATACGATCAAGGGTAAGGGTTCACGTTTCTAATTATCAACGCCGGGAGACAGAGCATGGCCGCAGGGCTTGCATTCCACACCCTAGCTGCCGTCATATGGGTCGGCGGAATGTTCTTCGCGTACATGATCCTGCGGCCGAGTGCCAGCCCGCTGGAGCCCGCCATCCGCCTGCAACTCTGGCACCGCGTTTTCTCGCGCTTCTTCCCCTGGGTCTGGCTCAGCATCACCGCACTGCTCGTAAGCGGCTTTGCCATGGTGTTCTTGAGCTTCGGCGGGTTTGGGGCGGTTGGTACCTATGTTCACACAATGATGGCGCTGGGCATCGTCATGGTGGCGATCTACGTCTATCTCTATTTCGTATTGTGGCAGCGCTTCCGCCGCGCCGTGGCAGCTGCCGGCTGGACGGAAGCGGCGGCGAACCTCGGACAGATTCGCCGCCTTGTAGCGGTGAACCTCGCCCTCGGTCTTGTTACAGTGTCGATTGGCGCAAGCGGGCGCTATGTCGGATAGGCGAGGGTTGCCGCGCCGGGCAGTTCGCCGATGCGGCCTCAGAGTGCAAGACTCATCTGTGGATGAAAGGGCGCGGACCGGCCCTCAGCATCCAGGTTTGATAAGGTCACGCCGAGAAGACGGACGCCCTTCCTTGGCGGCATGAGCCGCGCCAAAAGATCGATGCTGATCCTGCTGAGTTCCGCCTCGCACGTGGCTGCGTCTGGAAGCGTCCGGCTGCGGGTTATGATTTGAAAGTCGGAATATTTGACTTTGAGCGTAATCGTCCTGCCCCGGATATTCGCGGTGTCGCAATGCCGCCAGACCTTGGCGGCAAGTTCAGCGAGAACTTCGCTCATCGCCTCGAAAGAGGTCAGATCCTGCAAAAAGGTGGTCTCCGCTCCGATGGACTTCCGGATGCGGTCAGCCCGGACGGCCCGCTCGTCGACGCCGCGGGCGATCCAGTAATAGAACCGCCCGGCCTTCCCAAAAGTCTTGATGAGCAACGGCAGTTCGCACTCGCGAAGATCACGCCCGGTGTGAATGCCGAGGCGGTTCATCTTCGCCGTTGTGGCCGGGCCAACACCGTGAAACTTGCCGACGGGCAGCGTCTCGATGAAAGCAGGCCCCATGTCCGGTGTGATCACAAAAAGCCCGTCGGGCTTATTTTCATCAGAGGCTAATTTGGCGAGGAACTTGTTGTAGGAGACCCCGGCCGAAGCTGTCAGGCCAGTTTCGGCGCAGATTGCGGCTCTGATCTCTTTGGCAATCTGCGACGCGGAAGCCATTCCTTTCAAGTTCTGCGTGACATCGAGATAGGCTTCATCCAGGGACAAAGGCTCGATGAGCGTTGTATACCGGGCAAAGATCGCGCGGATTTGGTGCGAGACCTGCTTATACCAACGGCCCAAAGTCCTGACTCGTCAGGGTGGATTCCCATCGGCCCTGT
>CAZCIF010000249.1:0-3598 GCA_964498645.1 uncultured Rhodomicrobium sp.
CCTCGCAGCAGTCATCGGCGCTTCTCATCATCCCGCCAATCCTCCCCCCGCCGGCCGTGATAAACCTGTAGTCCACACCCGTTTGGCCGGAATCCACGCTCTTCCAGCCCAGCACCTTCGCATAGAAGGTTTCTGCCGCGTTCACGTCGCTGGTCTGGAGTTCATACCAGACGAAACTTCCATATCCGGCCATTGCTTTCTCCTTTAGAACGGGCTTCGTCGCTATTGACATTTTTAGGTTGATATCAACATATTTGCCTCATGTCAACACACGGTCCCTTACCTTTCGAACGCACGCTTCATGTGCGTGACTCCTGCCTGTGCCTCTTCCTTCAGCGAGCGGCACGGACGGTCGCACGTCATTTCGACGAGGCCTTCCGGCCCTTTGGCCTGACCAATGGCCAGTTCTCGCTGCTGATGTCATTGAACCGGCCCAATCCGCCAGCCATGGGCGAGGTCGCAGAGCTGCTCGCCATGGACCGCACGACGCTCACCGCCGCCCTGAAACCGCTGGAGCGGCGGGGTTTCGTCAAAACGGCGCCGGATGAAAAAGACAAACGGACGCGCAGGCTTCTGCTTACTGCCGCCGGGCGAAGCCTGCTCGGGGAAGCCTATCCCGTATGGGAAGCGGCGCACAGGGAAATCGATGCCGCATTTTCGCCCGGTCGCCTTAACGCGTTGCGCGCCGATCTCGAAAACCTCGCCTTCAGCGACCCGGTAAAGGAAGAAAAAGCGCCATGACCCGCGCAGTGGCGGGCGTCCAGCGCGTCAGGCCGGCCCCGGACGCTTCCTGCCGGCCGAGGGTCTTGCATGCTGCCAGGCCATTGCAAGAGCGTGCGTCAGTTCGTCAACACTCAGCGCGGCGAGCGCTGCCGTCGTCCATCCCCGCTCGCCCCACGCATTTGGAACCGGATAAAATGCGTCTGGCGCCGTCGCGCACTTCAGCTCTTGCTCGCCGGGCGTGAACTTGAAGTTGGCAGTCTTTGCGTCCGGCGCCAGCGTCACATAAATACGCGCCACTTTGAATGCGGTACGGTCAAAGTGGGGCGCCTCTGTGGTACCTTCGAGCGACAGTGCGATGCGGCGCAAGTCTTCGGATGTAGCCATGCACATCGCCCCCTGCTCAGGCTGCTACTTCTCCGTGAGCTTCAACTCGATGCGGCGGTTCCGCCGCAAATCGGTCTCGGAACTTCCGGCGGCAAGCGGCTGGAATTCGCCAAATCCGGCCGCAACAAGCCGCTTCGGCGGCACGCCTCTGCCGACCAAATATTTCACGACCGAGATCGCGCGGGACGACGATAGCTCCCAGTTCGACTTGAAAACCGGCGTCGAGATCGGCCGGATGTCCGTGTGGCCGTCGATGCGCAGCACCCAGTTCAAGTCTTTCGGAATCCGGTTCTCCAGATCGTGCAACGCAGCCGCGAGCTTATCGAGTTCGGCGAGACCTTGCGGCGACAAATCGGCGGAACCGCTATCGAAGAAAATCTCCGACTGGAACACGAAACGGTCCCCGACCACCTGAATGTCATCCCGGTCGCCGAGCGATTTTTTCAGCTCGCCAAAAAAATTCGAGCGGTATTGAGAAAGCTCCTGCACGCGCTTCGCCAGCGCCACGTTAAGCCGCTGGCCGAGATCGGCGATTTGAGCCTGCGCCTGCTTATCGCGCTCGCCGGATTCTCCCAGCGAATTTTCGAGCGCGGCGATCTGTTTTCGCAAGGCCGTGATCTGCTGATTGAGAAGTTCAATCTGCGCCAATGCCTGCGCCGTCAGCCCGCGTTGCTCGCTGAGCTGCTTCGTCACCGCGGCGACGCGCGCTTCGGCGGAGGTGCCCTTTACACCCTCGGAGCTTAAAAGCCCCGAAAGGCGCTTCTTCTCCGCCTCCGATGCAGTAAGCGTCGCGCGGAGCGAGGAAGCCTCATCCTGTGCGGACTTCTTCTGCGAACGCTCCAAAGACAGCAAATCGGCCATCTGAGCGATTTGTTTCTGCAGCCGCGCCAGGACCGTGTCCTTCCCGGACGCCTCCTGCGCAACGAAATATTGCGCAACCATGAACAGGACCATCAGGAAGGTAACGACGAGGAGCAGCGTCGAAAGCGCATCGACGAAACCCGGCCAATAGTCGATACCATGAGGACGCCTGCGGGATCTCGATAACGCCATCGGTTAACCTTTTGCCAGAAACACTAGCGGTCGATCGTATCGCGGCGGGGAGCCCGGGAGGCGATCTCGCGAAGCGCGCCCGCAAGCCGGTTCTGCTCTTTCAACACGGCTGCCAGCTCGCTCTGATTTTGCGACTGCTCATCGACCCATTCGCGGAGAACTTTTTGCTCCGCCCGCATTTGCTGAACGAGCTTATCGATGCCGTCGGTCAGCCGCAGCAAGCCTTCGCTATTTTGCGACCCGCCGCGAATGACGCCCTGCTCGATCTTGTCTGCGAGGTCTGAAATGCTTCGCTGCATGTCGAGCAGCGCGAAGCGGAGCTGCGTCTGCGAGCCGGGGGCATCGCTAGGCCCATCCGCGCGAAGCTCGGTGATGGTGGAAAGCCATTCCTCAAGCTCGTTATAAAAGCGCGACTGCGCTTGCCCAGCTTGCAGATCCAGGAACCCAAGGATCAGGGAACCGGCAAGGCCGAAGAGCGAGGCGGAGAAAGCCGTGCCCATGCCCCGCAGCGGTGCCTCGAGGCCCGTCTTAAGTTCTTGGAAGATTTGTCCAGACTCTTTGCCCTCGGTGTTCAGCGCGGCGATGGTGTCGCCCACGGACCCGGTCGTTAAGAGAAGCCCCCAGAATGTGCCGAGAAGGCCAAGAAAAATGAGGAGGCCCACGAGATAGCGCGTCGTTTCCCGGCTTTCGTCGAGGCGCGAGGCAATCGAATCGAGGATCGAGCGCATCGCCGTGGCCGAGATGGCGGCTTGACCTTGCCTGCGCCTTAGCATCATCGCCATGGGCGCCAGCATCACCGGCACATGGTCCATGGCAAGGCCGGGGTCCGAAATGCGGAAATTATTGACCCAGCGCACCTCGGGATAAAGGCGAAGGACTTGCTGAAAGGTAAACAGAATGCCAAAGATCAACACAGCGATGATCAAGGAATTCAGCGGCCTGTTATTCTCGAAATTGGCAAGAATCTGTTTATTGATGATTGCCGCGATCAGTCCCGTCAGAACCAGGAAAAGAAACATCCGCCAGACGAAAGTCTGCGGGCCGGACAGAGTTCGGTAATAGGGGGGCTTACTCATGGTAAGGGATCTCACGGGCGCCTTGGTCCTGACAGTCAATCTTCGAGCGTCTCCATACAACATTTGAGCCGTGCGGGAAATCACAACTTCCTTGCAAATTGGTAAGCTAAGTCTGACCGGCCGCCGCTATGCACTTCTGAAGCGCCGCATGGATGGCCTCGTTGCCGCAAACGATTGCCCCGGTCTTCAGCATGGTCTGGCGGCCGTCCACATCCGAGACGAAGCCCCCCGCTTCCCGCACGAGCACGATGCCTGCGGCCATATCCCATGCTTGGATATCGCCCTCCCAATAGCCATCGAAGCGGCCCTGAGCGACCCAGGCAAGATCGAGGGACGCCGAGCCCGTTCTGCGGATACCCGCC
>CAZCIF010000249.1:3608-4705 GCA_964498645.1 uncultured Rhodomicrobium sp.
ACCCGCCGCTTCGCGCATCACGGTGGAAAGCTCCCGCAAATGCTGCTCATGTCCTGGCTTTCCGCGGTGCGGAATGCCGGTGACGATCACCGCATTTTCGAGGTTGGGCCGGCCCGCGACGCGCAGGCGCCTATTATCGTTCAGAAAAGCGCCCTTGCCGCGTTCGGCGGTGTAAAGATCGCCGCTTGCCGGATTGTAAACCAGGCCGGCAACGAGCTCGCCTTCGCGTTCAAGGGCGATGGAGATCGCGAAAAGCGGGATGCCATGCAAGAAATTCGTGGTTCCGTCCAAAGGATCGATGATCCAAGTATGCGTCTTGTCGGGGCCTTCGACGAGTCCGCGCTCCTCCATGAGAAAGCTGTAGCCGTGCCGTGCCCGGCTTAGCTCTTCGTAAAGGATGCTCTCGGCCCGGTGATCGGCGGCGGAAACGAAATTCGCAGGTCCCTTAACGCTGACCTGGAGGTGCTCCACCTCGCCGAAATCGCGCGCGAGGCTGCGGCCAGCTTTGCGGGCGGCATTGATCATGATGGTCATCAGCGCGGATGCGGGCATGTCACGAGGCCATGTACTATTGCGGGATTGTGAGAGCTTTTCGCGTCTTCAGGTTCGGGGCTTATTCCGCGCGGCGCACATAAGCCATTTCGTTCGTATCGACGATAACTTTTTCGCCGGCGGTCACGAAGGGCGGCACCATGATCCGGACGCCGTTCTCAAGCACCGCCGGCTTATAGGACGATGCCGCCGTCTGGCCTTTCACGACAGGGTCCGCCTCTGCGACGGTTAGTGTCACCTGATCCGGCAGATTGATGCCGATGGGGCGTCCCTCATGCATTTCAACGACCACCTTCATGCCGTCTTGAAGAAACGCAGAGCGCTCGCCCACGAAATCCTGGTGCAGTTACATCTGCTCGTAAGTGTCTGTGTCCATGAATACGAGCATATCGCCCTGGGTATAGAGGAACTGGAAGTCCTTCTGCTCGAGCCGCACGCGCTCGACCGTTTCGGACGAGCGGAAGCGCTCGTTGAGCTTCGTGCCAGTGATGAGGTTCTTGAGCTCGACCTGATTATAGGCCGGTCCCTTGCCCGGCTTCACCGCC
>CAZCIF010000250.1:0-617 GCA_964498645.1 uncultured Rhodomicrobium sp.
GGGGCGGGCCTCATCCTGAGGAGCCGCGCAGCGGCGTCTCGAAGGACGAGGAGGCGTGCAAGTCAGCTTACCTGCAGAATACCGGGCAGCGTTTTCAAAGCCGATAGCTGGCGGGCGGAGACCGAAAAGTTGCTTCCGAGGCTGAACTCCACCGCCCTCCCCGGCTCCCGCAACTCGACCACGAGCTTGATCTCAAGCGAGCCTTCGCGGCTCAAATGCTTCATCAGATCGCCGATCTGCAGCTTCTCGGTCGCCGTAATAGCGATATGCCGTGCGCCCTTGCCCAATACCTCGTCAAGGGTCTGAACGGTCTGCACGCGCACTTTAACCGCCTCGCCTTCCGCCTCGCCCTCCACATTGATGAGCACGTTCTTGCCGGGTTCGAGCTTCTCGCCCGCGGAGGTGAGCGTGTCCGAAAAAATCACTGCCTCGAATTGTCCGGTGGGATCGGAAAAGCCGGCGAATGCGAAGCGGTTGCCGGATTTGGCCTTGCGGTCCTGCCGGTAGGTGACGGTTGCGGCGAGCCGGGCCTCGGCGCGCCCATGCGCTTGGGCGCGGACGGAGAAATCGGCCCAGCGCATCACATTGAGGCGCGCGAGCCGGTCCGTGAAATCGTC
>CAZCIF010000250.1:627-2338 GCA_964498645.1 uncultured Rhodomicrobium sp.
GTCGAGCGGATGGCCCGAGAGATAAAATCCGGCGGCGGCCAGCTCTGCATCCAGGGTTTCAAGCAAGCTCCAGGCGGGTGCATCTGCCAACATAAGCTGGGGCCCGGCCATTCCTGCGCCGGTCTTACTGCCAAACATATCGGTCTGGCCGGCGTTCCGGTCCTGCGCGATCCGCGTTCCGAATTCGATCAGCCGCTCCACATTCTTTGCAACCTTGGCCCGGTTTTTCTCGAGATCCTCAAGCGCGCCCGCCGCGTTAAGTGCTTCGATCGCCCGCTTGTTCACCGTTTTCGGATTGATCCGCGACATGAAATCGGCGAGATCGCGGAATGGGGCATCCCCGCGCCCGGCGACGATATGCTCCGCCGCAGACTGGCCCATATTTTTCAGCGCGGCCAGCGCATAGCGGATGCCGCTCCCCTCCGGCTCGAACTCGACGGCGGATTTGTTCACCGAAGGCGGCATGATCGCGATGCCGCGCCGCTTTGCTTCCCGCGTGAAGCTATAAAGCTTGTCAGTATTGCCCATATCGAGCGTCATCGACGCGGCAATGAATTCTCGGGGATGGTTCGCCTTGAGGTAAGCGGTTTGGTACGCGATCAGCGCATAGGCGGCGGCGTGCGACTTGTTGAAGCCGTAGCCTGCGAATTTCGCCACCAGCTCGAAGATGTAGCGCGCGCGGGCTTCCTCGATGCCCTTTTCCAGCGCGCCCGTTACGAAGCGCGCGCCTTGCGCATCCATCTCGGCTTTGATCTTCTTGCCCATGGCGCGGCGCAGGAGATCGGCTTCGCCAAGACTATAGCCGGATAGCACCTGCGCGAGTTGCATCACCTGCTCCTGGTAGATGATGACGCCGTGGGTTTCCTCCAGGATCGGCTTGGCGAGCGGATGCAGGTAGTCCGGCTCCTCGATGCCATGCTTGCGGTTGACATAGGTCTCGATGTTGTCCATCGGACCCGGCCGGTAGAGCGCGACCATGGCGATGATGTCGCCGAAGCGGTCGGGTTTAAGCTTGCGCAGCGCTTCCCGCATGCCCGTACTTTCGAGCTGGAACACGCCTGCCGTATCGCCCTTTGCCAGAAGCTCGTAAGTGGCCGGGTCGTCGAGTGTCAGCGAGCCAAGATCGAGGGGTTTGCCCGCCTTGGCAAGAAGCGCGCAGGCTTTATGCAAGACCGTCAGTGTTTTAAGGCCGAGGAAATCGAACTTCACAAGCCCCGCCTGCTCGACCCATTTCATGTTGAACTGGGTAACAAGCATGTCCGAGCGGGGATCGCGGTAGAGCGGGATCAACTCGACGAGGGGCCTATCGCCAATGACGACGCCTGCCGCGTGCGTGGACGCATGCCGGTATAGGCCCTCAAGCTTTTGCGCCGTGTCGAGCAGTTGCGTCACGATGGGTTCGCTGTCCCGCGCCTCTTGCAGCCGGGGTTCGCCCTCGATCGCCTGCGCCAGCGTCACCGGATTTGCCGGATTATTCGGTACCATCTTGCACAGCCGGTCGACCTGCCCGTAGGGCATTTGCAGCACGCGTCCGACGTCGCGCAGCACCGCGCGCGCTTGCAGCTTTCCGAAGGTGATGATCTGGGCCACCCGTCCCGCGCCGTATTTATCGCGGACATAGGCGATGACCTCGTCGCGCCGGTCCTGGCAGAAGTCGATGTCGAAGTCCGGCATCGACACGCGTTCCGGATTGAGAAAGCGCTCGAACAGG
>CAZCIF010000250.1:2348-4670 GCA_964498645.1 uncultured Rhodomicrobium sp.
GGCCGAAGCGGATAGGATCGAGGTCGGTGATGGTGAGTGACCAGGCCACCACCGAACCGGCGCCCGAGCCGCGGCCCGGACCAACCGGAATGCCTTGCGCCTTCGCCCATTTGATGAAGTCGGACACGATCAGGAAGTAGCCCGGAAACTTCATGCGGGTAATGACATCGAGCTCGAAATGGAGGCGCTTGCGATAGTCCTCCTCGCTCGCCGCGCGCAAATGCTGCGGGATCGCGGCGAGGCGGCGGGCGAGGCCAGCTTCGGCTTGCACCCGCAACTCAGCGGCTTCGGCCTCGGCGGCATCCTTCGCATCCGGCACGAATTGCGGCAGGATGGGTTTGCGCGGGGTTGGGCGGAAGGCGCAACGCTTTGCGATCTCAACGGTATTTTCGAGCGCCTCGGGGAGATCGGCGAAAAGCTGGGACATGGCGGCCTGCGGCTTTAGCCAATGCTCGGGCGAGAGCCGCCGCCGGTCATCCTCCGCAACATAGCGGCCCTCGGCGATGCAAAGAAGCGCGTCGTGCGCATCGAAGGTGCCGGGCTTCGGAAAATAGGCTTCGTTTGCTGCAACAAGCGGCACGCCGTGATCGTAGGCCCAGCGCAGGAGCTGCGGCTCGATGAGGCGTTCGCGGGCGAGTCCATGCCGTTGAACTTCAACATAGAAACTGCCGCCGAAAAGACTGGCGAGGATTTCAAGCCTTGCCTCGGCCACGCCTGCGTTGCCGGCCGCAAAAGCCCGGTCCACAGGCCCTTCCGGGCCGCCGGAGAGCGCGATCAAGCCTCCGGCACTTTGCTCCAGCTCACAGAGCGTGACATGCGGCGCGCCATTTTCCGCGTGGTCAAGAAAGGCTTGGCTCGAAAGCCGCATGAGATTGGCATAGCCGCTCGCATCCTTGGCCAGCAGTACGATGGGACCGTGATGGCTGGGCGGGCGGGCGCCTGGGCGTGCCGTTTCGTCTGCGGCGGCCGGGAACGCGATGTTCAGCGCGCAGCCGAGTATGGGCTGAATGCCTTCCGCCGCCAGCGCTTCCGAAAACTCCAAGGCGCCGAAAAGATTGTTCCGGTCGGTGATTGCAAGCGCCGGCTGCCCGTCCGCGGCCGCTAGCTTGGCCAGCGCCTTGACCGGAAGCGCCCCCTCGAGCAGCGAATAGGCGGAATGCACGTGAAGATGGACAAAGCTAGGCGTGGTCATCAGTCCCCTGCTCGTTTCGCTGGGCGCGGGGCAACATAGCCTGCGCTGCGCGATTCGGCATGTGGATCATGGGTTTTCCCCAACGCTCGGCTGGCTAGGTTCACCCGTCATCGCGAGGCGGCTCAAGCCGCCGTGGCGATCCATGGCAGAATCAAACGCTTATCTCTGGATTGCTTCGCTTCGCTCGCAATGACGCCGACTTTACTTCCGCAAAAGACACTTAGCCGTACTGCGATTGCGCCGCATAAGCGGCGTCTGGTGTGCGCCCCTGAGCCGCCTCCACAAGCAGCCCCTCTTCAACCTGCAGAATCCGGTCCATCCGGGCGGCTAGGTCAAAATTGTGCGTTGCCATGAGGGCGGCGACGCCGGACGCGCGGATGAAATAAATCAGCTCTTCGAACACCCGGTCAGCGGTATGCGGGTCAAGATTTCCGGTCGGCTCGTCCGCCAGGAGCACGCAAGGATTGTTAGCTACGGCGCGTGCAATGGCGACGCGCTGCTGCTCGCCGCCGGAAAGCTCGGCCGGACGGTGCGATGCCCGCTCGTACAGGCCAAAATTCGACAGAAGCTCAAGCGCGCGTTCTTTGGCAGCCTTCTTCCTGACCCCCGCCAGCAGCTGCGGCATCATCACATTTTCAACCGCAGAAAACTCAGGCAGCAGATTATGGAACTGGTAGACGAAGCCGATCTGCGTGCGCCTCACCCCGGTGCGGTCCCTGTCCGAAAGCGCGGTACAGTCGATGCCGTTGAGAAGCACGCTTCCGCCGCCGGGCTTTTCGAGCAGCCCAGCCATATGAAGCAGGGAGGACTTACCGGAGCCGGAAGGGCCGACAAGCGCGACCGCCTCGCCCTCATAGATCTCGGCGGATGCGCCGCGTAGAACCTGCAAGGTACGGCCGCCTTGGGCGTAGGTCCGCTCCAGGGACACAACCTGCAGAACTGGCCTTGTGCCGGCAAAATCGCGTGCGATCGTGGTCATTCGTAACGCAAAGCCTCCACAGGGTCGAGGCGCGCAGCCTGGAGCGCCGGATAGATTGTTGCGGCCATAGAAAGCAGAAGGGCGAATGCTACGACGACCGCAACCTCCACTGGGTCCATCTCGGATGGAAGCTTCGATAGGAAGTAGACTT
>CAZCIF010000251.1:0-4665 GCA_964498645.1 uncultured Rhodomicrobium sp.
AGTAACACCGCACCGCCGGATCTACTCCACCGGAAAGCACAGATCGGCGAGATGTCGCGGCCGATCAAGCCCGAAGAAGTGAAAGCGATCACCGCCGCCGGAATTAAGTTGAAGATCCACGTCTTCGCCTTGGACGGCGTCGTGGTTTTCGTTTCACCGCAGAATCCGGTCAAAGCCCTCAGCCTCGAGCAGATCGCAAAAATTTTCGCGGGCGAGGTCAAGGATTGGGGTGAGGTTGGCGGAAAGCCCGGGAAGATCAAGCTTTTTGCGCGCGACGCGAAGTCCGGCACTTTCGACACCTTCGACAACCTTGTGCTGAAGCCGAAGAATTTGAAAATTTCCGCAGACGCGACGCGAATGGAATCGAGCCCAGACCTTTCCGACAATGTCGCCCGTGACCCGGACGCCATCGGTTTTGCAGGCTTTGCCTATATCCGCAACGCGAAGGTGCTCTCAATCTCATCGCCCTGCGGAATTATATCGCCACCGGAAGTCTTTTCGGTGAAGACGGAGGAATATCCGCTCTCGCGCCGGCTTTTCCTGCAAAGCACCGATACCATGCCGCCCCTCGGCGCGAAGCTTCTCGACTTTTCGCTCTCCGACAAAGCACAGGACACGGTCTCCGAAGCGGGCTTTATCAACCAGCATATCGATCTGCAAAGCTTCGAGCAGCAAACCAACCGTCTGGCACCCGCTCTGCTTGTGCCGGATAAGGAATTCAACTTTGCCTATATGCGCGAGCTTGTGAATGACCTCAAGAGCGCGCGCCGCCTATCGGTTACCTTCCGGTTTCCAAAGGGTCAGTCCACGCTCGACGAGAAGGCCCGGCAGGATGTTCCGCGCCTTGCACGCTTTCTGAAAGCCGGTTCCACAAAGTTCAAGGAAGTCCTGCTCGTCGGCTTCACGGATAACACCGGCACTTTCGATGGGAACCGTGTCATTGCGTTTAGCCGCGCTACGAGTTTCAAGAATGCGCTCGTGGCCGAGGGCATCCCGGCAAGCCAAGTCGTAGTGAAAGCGTATGGCAGCCTCTTGCCCGTAGGCTGCAACTCAACGGAAGCGGGCAAAGATAGAAACCGGCGCGTTGAGGTGTGGGTCAAAGAGTAGCACCTTGAAGCCCATGCCGAGCCTATGAATTAACGGTCTGTTGATATAAAGTTGAAACTTATAGCTTCGTTCACGCTGTTGCGCAAAAGCCAGACCGTAGCTGTGAGAAGGATGCTATGCTTCCTTGCACTGGGAAGAATAGCTGTAGCGCTGGTGGGAAAAAGAAGCTAGTGTGGTTGTTTCTTCTTTAATCTGTTGCCTAAAAGGCGCAGATTGCACCGGACCTGCCTGTTAAACTTAAACATGAGTCGCTTACAAATCGAAAACCGCGTTGAAGCATTGACGAAAGTCTCATGCTAGCCAGAACCATTATTCCGCTTGAAGAAACTCCGGTGCTTCGCCTTCCTAATTTGGGATGCAATGTCGAGCTGCGCCGCTCACTCCGCGCCAAGCGGTTTTCATTGAAGGTCAGCCACATCGAGCGCGCCGCCATCCTGACACTTCCCAACAGAGGCCGGGTTGAAGATGCAAGCGCTTTCCTGGCACGGCATGCAAACTGGCTCAGAAAGCAGCTAGAGAGGCTGCCGGAGCCTGTTCCCTTCGCGGATGGAGCGGTTATTCCCTTAAGGGGCGATCTCCATCGCCTCAAATTTGTAGGCGCTCTGCGATATAATGGCGTGGTGTCGATCGAAGGCATAGGGGCTAAGCCGTCAGATATTTCCGGGTTTCCAGTGCCGGCAGATAGCCGGGCCGCGAGCCGTGCGGCCACGCTTCCTCAAATTTGTATAAGCGGCGAAAGAGATCATGCCCCCCGCCGCTTCTCCGACTGGCTTCGCGCCGAAGTCCGTAAGGATATAGCGCTCAGCGTCGCCAAACATTCCGGTACGCTGGAATGCGCCCCCAAACGGATCGCCATTCGCGACCAGGCGACACGATGGGGATCCTGCTCGACAAGCGGCACTCTTTCTTTCTCATGGCGGCTCATCTTTGCGCCGCCATTTGTTTTGGACTATGTCGCCGCTCACGAAGTCGCTCACTTACGCGAAATGAACCATGGGCCGCGATTCTGGCGGCTGGTAAGGGATGCCGTACCGGCCATGCAGAAAGCGAGAATTTGGCTCAAGACTTACGGCACAGAACTTCACCGTTTTGGGGGCGATTTTTAGCATTGTGCAGCGCACATTTCCGCTCTGGCCTAAATGCAATTTTTTCGGCACAATATTGATATCGATATGCAAATCCTTGGATCGTTGTGGACCAAAAAAGACGCTTTCCTGAATTCTACGTAACAGCGCCTCAGCCCTGCCCCTATCTGCCTGGCCGGAATGAACGGAAGATTTTCACGCATCTGTCGCCAGAGAAGCCTCGCGCGCTCGTCGATAATTTGCTGAAGGGCGGTTTCAGGCGCAGTCAGAACATCGCTTATATGCCCTATTGCGACCACTGCGCCGCCTGTGTGCCGGTGCGGATCGTCGTCAATGAGTTCGAGCCGAAGCGAACACTCGCAAGAATTTGGAAAGCGAACGCCGATATCGAGGCGCTGCGCATTTCGGGCAAGCCCACGATCGAGCAATATGCGCTTTTCCGCGCATATATAGAAGCCCGGCATGCCGAAGGCGGAATGGCGGATATGTCGCTCGCCGACTACTCGATGATGATTCAGGACAGCACGGTAGAAACCTATCTCACCGAATACCGGCTGCGGCGCAGCCCAGGCGGGCGTGCTCATGACAACCCGCTCGTTGCCGCCGTCCTCTGCGACCGCCTCAGCGACGGGATCTCACTTGTCTATAGCTTCTACGAACCGGAACTGCCGGCCAGAAGCCTTGGCAACTATATCATCATGGAACAGGCCGCCTTCGCGCGGTCGCGGGGGCTGCCCTATCTCTATCTGGGCTATTGGATCGCAGGCTCACGGAAGATGGCGTATAAAACACGCTTCACGCCGCAGGAGCATCTGACCCCCGCCGGATGGGTGCGGCGTAACCCTTAGCGCGCGCGCCCCTCTAATGGCTGAGGCCCGCCTGGAGCGCGGTGGATGCCCGTTCAACATTCGACATCATGTGCTCCCATTTCGCAGCTGTATTGGCCACGATCTTTTCCATCGTAAGCTTCACCTCGCCGAGCATCGCACAGCGGCCTGCTTCGCTGTTCGCATTCGATGCTTCAAGCGACTGCACTTTGGCGAGAAGCGTTTGATTTGCTGAATCCAAATCCGTTGTCGTGGCGTCCTTGACCAAAGGCGTGGCCTTGGCGATGTATTCTGCCTCCGGCCAATTGTGGAGCGCCCGAAGATTTTGCAGCTTCTCCTGGAAGAGCTTGCTTTTCGTCTCGTGCATCACCGTGATCGAGGCGCTGGCGCTCGATACCACCTCGCGGAATGCACCGGGATCGCATGGTACCTGCTGAGCAAACGCGGACGGAACCGCCGCGCCAAGGATAAAAATAGCAAGCGCTCTTCGTGCCATAAAAAATGAGATTCCCCGCCCTACATTACGAGCCGTTAATATTTTCATTGTGGCGCGAAATTAAGGCGGACGGCGGAAAGAATGACGCTCTGCACTGCTCAACGGTGCAAAGCCTGTCTTTAGCGGGCGAAGTTGAATTTGTAAGCCGCGCCCAGGCCGATTTGGAACTGATCCTCCGATCCTTTCAATTTGACGAGAGGACTGTCAGCCGCGTCGCCTGCCAAGCGTTCCCATTCCCCGAATGCGCGAAGACTCAACCGCTCGTTCACGTCGTAGCGGGCAGTCGCACTAACGCCGGCCGAGTTCACCCCGCCGGAAGCATGATAGGCTGGCAGTCCCGACAGGACCGACTCGGCACTGCTGATGGAGAAGAATGTGGACGCATATTGCGTGTTGACGAATTGAAGGCGCGGCCCGGCCGTAAATTGCCATTGAGGGGCCGGGCGGTAAATGAAATCGGCCATGAGATTTGCGGCAAAGCCCTCGGCTCCGGTCACGCCTTGAAGCAGCTCGACGCGTGTCCTGAAAAATGGCGCTGGGTAATATTCCGCAAAGGCACCTAGTTCAAGCGTGTAATCGATATCGCGCAAGCCGCGCAGCGCGCTGTCATCGCCGTGATCCCGGTTATTGATGTAATCGCCCGCCAGGCCCACCCGGAAACTGCCGGTCTCGTAAAGCGATAGGTTAAACGCATCGTTGGGCAAAGAGAGCCATTCGCGCTCGCCGGCGCGATGGATGTCAATAATCGGCCGGAAGGTGAAATTGTAGGTCTTTGCTCCGGGAAATGCAGGCTCTGCGGCGCCGTAGCCGCCCAAAGTTACGGCCCAGTAATTGCCCGGTGCATCCTTGTAAGATAACGCGTCGCCGTTCCACATGTCCGCAGCCTGAGCGCAGCCCATTGTGAGACCTAGGAACGCTACAAGTGACGCGGTTGTCTTGGACGGAAGCATGTATCCCCCAGCTTAATTGCGATACGCTAGGCACACTGCCTGACTCTTTATTAAATTGGCGCGCCTTTTTTGCTTAGCTGCGCGAACAAGCGGCCGCAAGTTGTACTTTGGCCTCCCTTGCAGGATTAGCACATTACAACCTAAGGATGTTTTGCCAGTTTGTAGCTCATGCCCAAGCCGGTCATAACCCGCCCGGAACG
>CAZCIF010000252.1:0-4539 GCA_964498645.1 uncultured Rhodomicrobium sp.
AGCCCGTGATGTTCCCAACCTTCTGCTGTAAGCCGTCGAGCTCCTCTCGAATCGATCTGAGTTCCCGGTGGATAGGCTGGAGTGCCGCGTCAATCATGGGTGGGACTTCTTCGCGGATAATGTCCCGGACATCGTCCTTGGTGAGCATGCGTTCCTTGATGAAGTTTACGGCCTCAAGAATGTCATGGGTGTCCTGATCCATAGGCAAGGTAGTATACCATAGAGCCTACTTCTTCTTGCGCGGAGGCGGTACGTTCAAGAAGGCCACGTTATTGCGGAAGCGGATGACGGCCCGGCCAACGGGCAGATTGCGGATGATCTCGCCTTTGAAATAAAGCTCGCTGTCCTTGGAGTGGAAGGAGCCGGGCAAATCGGTATAGGTAGGCAAGACGCCTTCCGAAGACCCTGTGGCTTTGCCTGTGCCGCGACTTCTATTGCGCCCGGCCGAAGTGCCGCTCGAAATTGTCCGCGCTTCGCTTGTGGCGAATCCGCCGCCTTCGGCGTCGGTCACGATCTCGCTGTCGGTGTGCGCATCCATACGGCTCAGGTTGTTGGCGCTCTGCGCGGAATGCGACGACGCATGCGCGTGCGAGGAGCCGGCCGCGCTTGAGAGGTTCATGGATTGGGGCACCATGGAAATGAAGCTGTTGGTGTTGGGATCGTAGCCGAAGCTCGCGCTTTCCATAAAGCTTGAGGCGCTCGTGATCCCTTCCGACGTGCCGGAGCCTGCTGACCAGCCCGTGCCGCTTGCATGCGTGCTACCCGTGGCGTGGCCCACGGCACGCATCCAGGAGCGCATCTCGCTATAACCATGCGAGTACGCTTCGGCGGCGTGCACCGCTTTGCTTTCGCCTTCGCCTTCATGCACGGAATAGGTTTCGCTGTTGAGCTTTCCGATCGCATAGCCCGTTTGTGTGGGGCGGATGCTGGCCTTGACGGGCAATTCCAGGCTGAGCGGAAGCACGTCTTGCGCAAGGGCCTGCGCTTCATCAGGCGATTTGACGCGGAAGACGATCTTTGCCTCGGTCGAGTTGCGGACGGCTTCGTAAATTTTTTCCTGCGGCTTGCCGAGCTGTGCGAGATATTGATGGGCGAGCGTAACCCCGATGCCGAATTTCCGCGCCTGCGTGAGCAGGCCTTCTACGTCGTCCGTCACGTAACGGTGCGCTTCGTCCACATAAATGTAAAAGGGGTGGTATTTCTTCTCAGCGGTACTGGGGAGCTGATACGGCTTGCGATGCGTCATGAGGAGAAAGAGATAGCGCAGAACGATCTTGCCCAAAAGATCGGCCGCGGCCTCGTCTACCGCCGGGCCGTGCTGGAGATCGACAAGCAGGATATGCCCGCGGTTCATGATGTCGAGGAGATCGATGGTGCGATCCGGGGGATCGCTTTGAGCGCTCATCGAAAACATCAGCCGCGTGGCTTCGCAGGCGAGAAACTCAGCGAGCCGGTTCGCGGGGCCAAGCACATTGGCCTCGAAATCGGAAAGCCCGCGCGGCTGTTTGGAAAGCCGCTCGATGTTCTCGATCTCGCGCCTCGCGTTTTCGTCGGTGAGCGTTGAGATGAGGCTACGGCGGAGGCCCGGCCGGTCTCCGTAATCGAGGAGGTGAGCGGCATCGGCGAGCGGAAGCCCGCTTCCGGCAAGCGCGATGAACATGTTGCGCAGGATGCGCCGCGTGAGCGGCTTTCCGCGCGTATCCTCATCGCCCCATACGCGCCCGAAAGCCTCGACCATCGCGCCCGCGATCACGGCGGGATCGGTACCGGGAAGTGGAGCGAGCGGATTGAGCCCCACGACATGCTTGCGGATGTTTGGCGCGATAATATGGACGCGGCGCGCCGCAAACCATTGGTGATCGCTCAGGAAGCGCAGCACCATGTTGAGCAGGCTGTCCGGATGGCCGCCATGCGGATCGAGCACGCAGACGCCGCGGCCACGCGCGATGTCCTGCAGGATGCAGTTCAACAGAAACGTGCTTTTGCCGCAGCCGGTCGCGCCGATCACATGCATGTGTTCAAGGCGCGGCCTATCGTCGATGCTGATGAGGCCTCCGCCGTCATTGGTGCCGAGCAGAATGGAGTCCCTTGAGCGCAGAACCTTGGTTTCCGGCGGGCGTTGCGCGGCAAGGCGCGGATGGCGCGCGAGCAATGCCTGTTTGCGCTCGCCGGGGGTTGGCCTTTGCGTAGGGCGCCGCATAGTGCAAGAGCCTCCGCTATCCGCCACGCTTCGATTTGAGCTGTGCGCGAAGCCGGAACAGCACGGCAAGCTCCTCGTCGGAGGCGTGCGTTTCCTGCGCATTCTCAATCTGCTCATTCAGTTCCTCGATCAGCTGGTCGAGGGTGGATGCGCCGGCGCTTTGGTCTTCCGCGCCCGCCTGTTTGCGCAACTGCTCGTCGCGCTCGGATTCGGCGATGATGCGCTCGAGTTCCGCGTCGATTGCGCCCGTCTCATAGAGGTGCTTCAGGCGCTTCTCGCGAATGGGCACGAGCATCTCTGTAGCTTGCGGTAAAAGACCGCGCGGACACGCTTGGCCTGCTGTTCTTCCACTTCGGATTGTTTCGTGGCCTGGGTCAAATGGTAGTCGAGGTCGCGTTCCATGCGGCCGCGCTCGAGCGCCGCGCGCTCGCGCTCCAGCTCCTGCTGGCGGCGAAGCGCGGCAATCTCCCTCTTATGCGCAGCTTGAATCCGCTCGTCCTCGCGCACCTCGTGATCTTCCGCGATGATATTCGGAAGGTCGTGCAAGCGGCCAATCCGGCGCTGCAATGTTTCGGCGCTCTCGGCAAGGCGGGAGCGCGCATCGAGCAGGCCGGCATGCGCGTGCGTCTGCGCTGCGCGCTTGGAGAGGGCGCGTGCGCGCATATCGGAAAGAAAGCCGGAGGCGGCCGATGAGACAACACCATCGGTGCTCGGGTTATCGGCCGGAACAGGAAGTGCCTCTTCGCGCCTTGTGGGTAGCTTCGGGGTGCGATCGCCATCAGTCATTGTCTTCGCTCCGGTCTTTCAGTTTCTTGACCTGCCGCTCGGCGTCCGCGAGAGCCGCGCGTGCTCGCTCCCTGCGTTCCATGGCTTTGGCGAGTCCGGCGTAGGCTTCGAGTTTCGCCTTCAGTGCTTCCGCGCGCTCCTTCATATGCTGGGATTTGTAGGCCGGCGGCGGCTCTTCGATGTCAGAGGAACTTGGCCAGAGGGCTTTCGCAATCGCCTTGATGTCGATTGCGCCGCCGCTTTTGAGCGCAGGGCGCACAACGGGTTCGGCGGGATGCCGCACGAACAAATAGTGCCATCCGCGTATGGCCGGGCGCCCATAGACGAGGTAGTAGGGAATCGTCCACATGAGGTAGAATTGCGTGTCCGCGAATGTCATGCCCGGCTGAAAAGCATTAACGATTACGCCTGCTGCTATTGCAAGCGACACCCAGTAGATAAACTGAAATGGCCCGAGAAAATCGAATGTGTCCCGCTCTTTGAACCCGAAGGGCACCAGGATGGCCATCGCCAAAATAGGCAGTCCAAACACAATCTGTCCAAAGTTGAAGAACTCCAAGTCCGGGCTTGGCTTATAACGCATCGATTCTTCGGCACGCCTCAACTCCCGGTAATATTCCGGGGAGCCGTAGACCGTGCTGGCCTGCGCTGTCTTGTAGGAGCAATTAACGGCGATCGCAGCGAAACAAATGAGAATGAGAACCCGTATAAGTGACGCTTTCATGGGGCGCCCCGCAAATGACCGGCCCGGACATAACTAGTTGCATGGGCGCAATGTAATGCCGTGCTTGAGTTATGTGCAAGAAAAAGAATGGCTTGGTTACCGGCGCAAAATCGCGAGACCTTGCGCACTTATCCGCCGCCTTGCAGGAGCCCGTGAATGCGGGCTTCGACGAAGTCGCGCCGGTTTCCGTAATGTATCCGGCTCTGCTTCTTGATGATCTCCGGCCGGCCGCAGGCGCCTGGAGGGCTGGCGAGGCAGACAAGCTCTCCATCGGTGCCGGAAATGCGCACCATCGCCTCGCCGCGCTCCAGCTGGCGCAGCGCGTAAGGGTTGAAGGAAACATGGGCCTGGTCGAATTCAGGCGCGAGCACCTGTGCGTCCTCATGGCCGACGCGCATGACAATCAGGGTAGCAACATTGCCCATGACCGCGGCGCGCGTTTTATCGCTTAGCCCTGCGAGAAATTGCGTCGCGATGGTGAGGCTGAGGCCGTATTTCCTCGCTTCGGACAGGAGCTGCGCGATCACCTCGGTGCCGAAGGCTTGCGCCTCGTCGATGATGAGATGGAAGGGGCGGCGCAAATGTTCGGGCAGGGAGGCGCGCGCCATGCCGGCGGCCTGCACGCGCGCAAGAAGCAACGCGCCCATAAGATGCGCGGGCGTCTCGCCGATAACGCCGCGCGCGAGATTGGCGATCACGACGCGGCCATAGTCCATCGCGTGCTGGAGATGCAAGGTGCTTTTTGCCTGGCCGATGATGTTGCGGATGGCGGGGGAGAACAGGAACGCGCCAACCTTGTTGAGCACGGGCAGGATCGCTTCTTCACGGA
>CAZCIF010000253.1:0-4535 GCA_964498645.1 uncultured Rhodomicrobium sp.
GTCCCAGCCGCAGCCATCATATCCGATTGCGGACAGTAGCGATTGCTTAGGCGCAAAGGCAGGAACGGCCTGCCCAGCCGAGGGTGCCGCTTGCGACGGAGCGGGCGCAAGGCCCAATAGCGCGTCAAGAGCGAAGATTATGAGAACTAGAAGGGAGCGTCTATTCATCGGGCACATCTGCTCACGATCATTCCGCTAAAATTATTCTATTTTTTCTAAATTTTGGATGCAGTGCGCCGGCGAGGTTAATTTTTTGGAAAAATTTGCAGGAGGCGTATTCTGGCATGCAGCGCAACGGAATATATTCCCCTGCGGCCGCATATTCGCTATGACAGGATTCGGCCCAAGGACTTTCGAATGTCGCTACACTCTGAAACACGCCGGTTGACCGCGCCCGATATCAAGGCACGGAAGGGCCACGAAAAAATCGTGTCTCTGACCGCCTATCATGCCCATACGGCCCGATTGATCGATCCGCATGTGGATTTTCTCCTTGTCGGCGATTCGCTTGGCATGGTGATGCACGGGCACGAAACGACAATCCCCGTTCCGCTCGATCTGATGATCATGCACGGCGCGGCAGCCGTCCGGGGCTCCAAGCGTGCGCTCGTCGTTGTCGATATGCCGTTTGGCTCTTACGAGGAATCCCCTCCCGTTGCGTTCCGGAATGCGGCGCGGGTCATGAAGGAAACGGGCTGCGGCGCGATCAAGCTTGAAGGCGGCCTGCGCATGGCCGAAACCATTAACTACCTTACCGTGCGCGGCATCCCGGTGATGGCTCATATTGGCCTCACGCCGCAATCGGTGAACGTAATGGGCGGCTTCAAGACGCAAGGGCGCCACCATGAAGAATGGGCCGCCATCGAGGCCGACGCGGCTGCTATTGCAGATGCTGGTGCATTTGCGGTTGTTCTCGAGGGAATGGCGGAATTGCTTGCTGCCAAGATAACCCGCTCGGTGCCCATACCCACGATCGGCATCGGCGCCTCGGCGGAATGCGACGGACAAATCCTCGTGCTGGAAGATATGCTCGGCCTCTCGCCTTCCGTTCCGCGCTTCGTTAAGAAGTTCGCGGACTTAGCTCATGCAATCGAATCAGCGGTGAAGGACTATGCCGCGGAAGTGCGCAGCTCACAATTTCCCGGCCCCGATCAAGTCTATGCCATGGCCAAGCGGGATGAAGGCAGGCCGCGAGTCACGAAAATGTCCAAAACGAAGCCCAGTTGACCGTTGAGCTTTAGAGGGTAAGCCCATCTGTCCAGAAATTGAAAACGTTCTTCTTTGCTTGCAGCAGGCGGGGGGTACCCCATCTCTGTTGCAAAAGTATCACTAAATGCAAGGCAACAGTGCCATGAGCCACGACAACGAAAGCTTTTTCCGCGAGGTTGAGGAAGACTATCGCCGCGAACAGGCCATCAAATTTTTCAAGACCTATGGTGCATATTTCATTGCAGGCGCTTTCGTTATTGCGGCAGTCGCCTTGGGCTACACGATTGAGCAGCAGCGCAGGGCAAGCCATGCCGCTAAGGGCGGCGATGCCCTCACGAGCGCGCTACTTTTGATCGACGCCGGCAAGGCAGATGAAGCGAAGAAGGCTCTGTCGGATCTTGCCGCTAATGGACCAGGGGCATACCCGGTTCTCGCCCGCTTGCAGGAAGCGGCCGGTTCCGCCGCGAAAAATCAGCTTGATGCCGCGCGCGCAAATTATAGCGCCGTCGCGGCCGATGAGTCGGCGCCCTCTACCCTTAGGGACTTCGCGCGGATGCAGCTTGCGTCGCTTTCTGTGGACAAAGAAAGTTACGAGTCCCTCGCGCGAGGCTTGGAGTCTTACCGTTCAGGTACAAGCCCCTGGCGATTCTCGGCAAAAGAAATTCTTGGCCTTGCTGCCTATAGAGAGGGTAAAAAAGCAGAGGCTGAGCGGTTGTTTGGCGAGATCGTCAGCGATGGCGAAGCGCCGCAGGGGATGCGGCAGCGGGCGGAAGTCATGCTGGCGCTGCTTCTTGAAAAGCCGAAGCCAGCGCAGGCTGAGTTAACGGGAAAGAAGGACGCGGCGAATGATGCGAAAACGCAGTGACCGGGGCCGGGGGGGCCCGTTTTTGCTGTTTCAATCCATTCCGCTTCTTGCCGTGGCCACCTTGGGCCTTGGGGCATGCGAGTCCATGGGGCTGAGCGCGCCGAGCCTTCCGGGTGTCTCGTCGGTCACGTCCATGTTCGAGAAAAAGGAAGAACCGCTGCCCGGCCGCCGGATCTCCGTCCTTAAAGCCGATGAGAAGGGCACGATCTCCGGTCCCGAGGCCTCAGCGCCGATTGTGCTGCCTCCGCCTATCGCGAATGCATCTTGGAGCCAGCCCGGAGGCGTACCGGCCAATGCGCCTGGTCATCTCGTGTTAGGAAATGCGCTGCGCACCGTCTGGACAGCGGATGCCGGCGAAGGCTCCTCGAAGCGCATGCGGCTGACCGCCATCCCGATCGTGTATGAGAACAAGATCTACACTATGGACGCGGAAGGCACGATTCACGCCATATCGGCCGTCAATGGCCAAACGCTTTGGCGAGTCCCTACGATACCGGGCGATAAGAGTTCATTCAACATTCTGCACCCCTTTAATTCGAACAACATGGCGCGCGCCGGTTTTGGCGGCGGCCTTGCAGCCGATGGCGGCAAGATATTCGCAGCCACCGGCTACGGGACGGTCGTTGCCCTTGACGCAGGTTCGGGCAAGCCCGTCTGGACGAAAAAGCTTGTAATTCCGATCCGGGAAGCGCCGGCCGCAGCCGATGGCCGTGTTTTCGTCGTGAACTCTGAGAGCGAGCTTTTTTGCTACAATGCAGCCGATGGGACTGAGCTTTGGACACAGAAGGGCCTGCCGGAAAACGTATCGGTGCTGACAAGCGCGAGCCCCGCCGTTGCCGGAAACTTGGTGTTCGTTCCGTTCCCTTCCGGCGAGATAACAGCGATCGACGTCAAGACCGGCCAGCCCAAGTGGACCGAAGCGCTGGCAAAAGGCGACATCAACAACTCCGCGTCAGCGGTGGGCGAGGCGGCGCGTCCGGTCGTTGACCGCGACGCTGTGTTCGCCATGAGCCGCGGCGGTCAGCTAATCGCGACCTCCCGGGAGAGAGGCGAAAGGCTCTGGACGCGCGAAATCAAAGGCTCGCAAATGCCTTGGGTTGCAGGCGACGTGCTCTTCGTAGTCGATACATCGGGTAAGCTGATCGCGTTGAACCGCAAGGACGGTAAGGTCCGCTGGGTGACTTCACTGCCCGCTGGTGGACGATGGAACGGGCCTGTGCTCGCTGGCGGCCGGCTTTGGCTTGCGTCGACGAAAGGCCTGCTTGTTGGGGTGGATGCCGTTTCCGGCGCAGTCTCGACGCAAACAGACCTCGGCACGCCGGTAAAGATAACGCCCATTGTCGCCGAGGGCAGGCTTTACGTTTTGACCGACAACGCCAAACTAATAGCGATGAATTAGCCGCGTTTGTTTAGCTTAGCACTCTCCGGTTTACGCAACCCGATGGCTTACACCGTCGCCATCATTGGCCGTCCGAATGCCGGCAAATCGACCCTGTTCAACAGGCTCGCCGGCAAGCGGCTTGCTCTTGTCGACGAAATGCCGGGCCTGACCCGGGACCGCAAGGAAACCCGCATCCGCATTGGCGGTCACTCGGTTATCCTGACGGATACGGCGGGCCTAGAGGAGGCCGAACCCGGCAGCATCGCAGCGCGCATGCGCGAGCAAACCAAGCAAGCGATTGCGCAAGCCGATCTTATTCTCTTCTTGATCGACGCCCGGACAGGCCCAACCGCCGCCGATGCCGGCATCGCACAGCTCGTCAGGGATTCGGGGAAACCTTTCGTTCTGGCGGCCAATAAAAGCGAGAGCCGCGCCGCGGAAGCTGGCTACTATAGCGCCTTCGAACTTGGCCTTGGTGAACCGCTTGCGATTTCGGCCGAGCATGCGCTTGGGCTTCCGGATCTCCTGTCGGAGGTCTCGAGCCGCCTCGACGCTTTGAGGGAGCGCGAGGCCAAAGCCAAGGCGGAAGACGCAACGGCCGGCGAAGAAGCTGCGCCGGGAGAGCGCCCGCTCAAGCTCGCCATCGCCGGACGGCCCAATACCGGCAAATCCACGCTTGCCAATGCACTTCTCGGCGAGGAGCGCATGATCACCGGCCCAGAGGCAGGCCTCACCCGCGACGCCATCTCTGCGGAGTTGGAGTGGCATGGAAAACGCGTCCGGCTTTTCGACACGGCTGGCCTCCGGCGCAAAGCGCGGATCACCGCGAGGCCGGAAACGCTTGCGGTCGGCGATGCGCTGCGCGCGATCCGGTTCGCCGAGGTGGTTGTGCTCTTGCTTGATGCCGGGACGCCCTTCGAGAAGCAAGACCTCACCATCGCCGATCTCGTGGAGCGCGAGGGGCGGGGTCTCGTCTTTGCGGTCAACAAGTGGGACCTGGTGGAAAAACCGCAAAGCCGCCTGGCGCTGCTTCGAAAGACTGCGGCGAGGCTTCTGCCGCAGCTTGCGGGCCCGCCGCTC
>CAZCIF010000254.1:0-4528 GCA_964498645.1 uncultured Rhodomicrobium sp.
CGATGAGTTCCTCGTCAGCCTCGTTGCCGCATGATCCCTTCACCCGATTCCCCTGACGCTGATCCTCTCCGATGTCGATGCGCTTGCAACCGGCGATCTCTCCCCGCTGGCGGATCTCGATTGCGACGTTGCGCTCCGGCTGCAGGCAAAATTCCGCCGCGGACGGTTCATGATCGTTCCAAGAGCCGGGACCATCGCTATCAAGGACACGCCGCTTGCCAAACTTCTTATCAAGAATTGGGCGGAAGCCGCAGAGCGTGTAGCCTATGGCCACACCGACGAGAGCGCTTTGGCTCAGGCGCTCGAACAAACGCCAGGACTTCGCATCGTGCAGCTAACAGGGCCGCTTAACGAGTTCATCAAGCACGATTACGCGAGCCGGGATCTGCCGAAAGTCACGCACATCAAACGCGCTCTGCGATGGGCTTTCGCGCGGGCGCGCGCGTGAGATTACACCCATTCCTCTTGACGCGATGGCGAACGTAGTTCACCTTTTCGTCATGAGAAAGGCCGCCAAGATGCCCCACACAGAACTTGCGGAGATCCGCAACAAGCTCGAACTGTCTCAAGAAAAGATGGCGGAAGAGCTTGGATTGAGCCGCAGAGGCTATCAATATCTTGAGAACGGCGAACGCAATATATCGGATACGGTCGCAATTCTGGCACGATTACTTGTAAAAATCAGACAATAAACTACAAAGCCGCGCGGTCTCTGTTGCTGATTGGCTATTGACAGCGAACTTAGTGCGCCTTACTATGCTTGTCATAGACGGAGAGATGGCCCATGAGCGCCGCAGTAGCCAAGGTTTCGAAGAGAGAAACGCCGAAGAGGTCTAGGGCAAAGCCCAGCAGGTGAAGCGGAGGAACAAAGGACTCACTCAGGACTCCCATCCTCCCGAGACTAAGGCCAAGCGGCCGGCATAGCGAAGCTGTGCACGGTGCGCCGCCTAAGGAGAAATGAATTTTCGAGATTGAAGCCGCCCGGTTATCGCGCCGGGCTTTATTTTTGCCCGCTCCGGCGGACGGCTTTTAGCCTGATAAGGGCGCCCGGTGCGTGCGGCTAACACGCAGCCGGGCCGTGTCAACACCCCCTAGACGGGAGTCCACACCATGCAATCTAGCCCCATGGGCTGGCGCGTGCAACTTTGCACCGGCCTCGCCTTGGCCCTGATGGCTGCCGCGGCTGTCCGGGTCGATATTATCAACAATTGGGAGTACGGTAAAACCGTCTCTCTCGAACTCGCTACCATCCTCGTCCTCGCGGCCGTGGGCGTGGTGGCGCTGCCAACCGCTGCAAGCATCTTGGGATGGTCGCGGCACATCAAACTCACCACAATCGTCTGCGTCATGCTCACCGTTTGGAGTGCGGTTAACGCCTATAGCACCAAACAGGGCGCGGCGATCCTTGCAGCACAATCTAGCCAAGAAAAGTACGAGTCGGCGAAAGCTGACGAGAAGCTGGTACGCGAGACCTTGAAGCAAATCAAGGAACTTGGCGAAGTTGGCGAACTTGGCAAACTTCAGGCTCTCGCCTCGATGGACAGGGCGAAAGCTTGCCGCAGGCCAAGGTCTAAAACATGTAAGCTGGCAGAAGCGGACGAGAAGCTGCTGACCGCCAGACTATCCAACGCGAAAGCCAGGGACAAGGCGCGAGCCATCCTGGCAGAAGCGAAGGACGAGGCCAAGGCAGGCCCAGCCGAGGCTTCCATGGTGGCGACCGTCATTGCCGGCTATCTCGGCAGTGACGCCGCAAGCGTCGCCCGCATCATTGCCCTGGCTCTCACCGGCCTCGGCATCGCGGTGACGCAAATGGTTGCCCTTCTCGGCGGACAGGCCGCAAGCCTGATCGCTGGCGGTCTCCGGACGCGCCCCAAGATGACGAAAGCCCCCGCCAAGGTGAAGCCGCACGGCCCAACCAATGGCGGGACAAAGCGCCCGGTTGCAGCGAATGTGGTGCATCTGGACGCGGCGAAGCATAGCGTGAAATCGTGGCTCGATAAGGCTACGGTCACCGGCGGCGAGATGCGCGGCGGTGAAGCCCTCAAGGCTTATAAGCGCTATGCAGGCCGGATGGCAAAGGACATGACCGGCGCCGAGCTTAGGGACATTCTCGCGGATATCCTCGGGAATGGCGCCATCGTCCAGCGCACGTCCGGCTATATCGTCCAAGGCGTTAGCTTGAAGGCACAGCAGGCAACCTCCCATGCTGCTATATGCTGACGAATGAGCCTCGGCGCAGAGATGCGATCCGGGGCTTTTTTTGTTCGCGCAACGGCTTATCTCGGACGAGCCGGAAATCAAAGTGCTCTACGATCAGGAGATCGAACGAGGAAGCGGCAATCCTAATCCGCGAGATCCAAGCACAGGGCGGTTAGTTCCATCCGTTGACAATGTACACGAAAGGACAGAGCGCCCCACTGGCACCTCGGAAGCTGCCGGTCTCCGCCGCTTAAGGAAGGCCGCAGAGGCGGGCGATAGCCGGGCCCCGGAGCTAAGCGCTGCGGGCATTTTTGTTGACTCGAATGAACATTTTATGAACATTTCCGGCATGTCTCCGACGCCTGACAGCGTGCAGCCGCCCACAGGTGAGACGGTGGAAGCTTACCGGGCCGCGGTGCTCGCCTACCGGGCAGCCTTCGCGATCGAGCGCCGCAACGGGATGCGAGCGAACCCGCATGTGCCGCTGCGAGCGGCCCGCGATGCTGTGATGGCGGTTAGGCCCGGTATCGAGGCGGACGAGGCGGAGCGCCTGGCGCAAAAGGCCTGTGCATGGGCAGCGCAGGCGCACCGGAATGGGTTTTGGAAGGAATAGCGTCTCACCGGTCACGCCGCGCCGAGAGAAACGCCGCTTCCTGCCCGGCCCGCTCGGCTTGCTCCAACGCCGCAGCGATGCGCTTGACGAGCCATGCGGAGGCCTCGGCCTCCTCGTCGAATGCCGTATCGAAAAAGGCATCGACGATTTCGAGCGCCTTTTGCTCTGTTGCAGGATTTGTCACGCTGCGGCCTCGCTTTCTTCGGGGGCATAGGCATCGTAGAGATCCTTGAGGCCGAACCATTCGATGGCCTTCAACGCTGCTTGTGCGCATAGCGAATCCTGCGTCCAGCCACCTTCGTAGTCGCGCTCATTGATATCCTGCCTCAGTTCGCCCATGCGGGCGACGGCCAGCTTCGCCGCCGCGACCGCGAGGCTATCGTCAGCCATAACAGAAATCGCATTCTCGGCATCCTTCGCCCTCGCGAAGAGGGCGATGTATAGCGGATCGTCATCCTCATAGGCATCGAGATCCTGTATGGCCTTGAAGGCGACTATGATGCGGCGGAGCTGGTCTTTGAGAAGTTCGTATTCCGCTCGATCCGTAATGGGCTCCAGACCTGTGAAGGCGCAAAGCCCGTTCACGCTTGCCTCCTTCAGCTCGGCAAAGCCGGCCGCAAGCGCTTTGGGCGTCTCTGGAAGCGAGAAATAGCACTCAAGGCCCAACTCCTTCAGGGTGACGCCTGCAAGCTGCTCAAGTGCTGGAATGCTATAGCTAAAGGTGCTTTCGAGGATGGCGCAATCCTTCTCGTATGCTGGTTGACCTTTCTCAATATCGGTGAATTTTAACGCGTCTACCCGGTAGCTGGCGACTGCCGTTGTTATGAGGATCTCGCTGGCGGTTTGCGGCTTCGAAATGCTCAGCATTTCCTCAAGGATCCATATCTCCCGCAGAATACGTTTCATCTCATTTTCGATGGCTGAGCTTTTACGGCGGTCGAATTCCCTCATTGGTCCACTTGGTGAATTGCGAAGCTTAACGCTGATTACATCGAGTTCATTGCGGTCGCGCTCAAGTTCGGCAAGACGGGCTGCGATTTCCTCGATGCGCGACACCTTTGCTGGTTCGGCGGGCGCCGGAAGAGTTTTTTCGGCAGGGCGCGGGATAATGCGGTCTCCTGTAAGCATTTAATTTTCTCCATCAGGTAAAGGATTTTAGTCTGCGGCAGCAAACGTCAACGGCGCTATTGCGCGCGCGCCACAACTGCAGGTTTTTCAGGAAGCGGCGCCGCCGTTTGGGGCAGCCTTTGCAATCAGCCGCTCGACATGCTCGCGCTCGTCATCGAGCCGCGTTGTGATGCCGTTCATGCGGGCGGCTGTTTCGCCATCGCCGGCGCCGAAAAACAGCGTGCGGACGGCTGACACGAGCATATGAGCCTGGAAGATGAAGCTCCGGCTGGCTTTCAGTTCTTGAAGGGATAAGGGCATGGGGTGATCCTTTCCGGCAAAGCTCTGCCGTTCGCCGAATCTTGTGGATTGCGGCGCGTGAATGTTTCTGTGCATAGCAAGTTAGATGTCAGTGTTCATAACTGACTTTGCGGATATAGTCAACGCTCACTGTTGACTTCTGCACACGAACCGCATTTTCTGTCGGCATGCTGATAGCCGAACAATGCCGGGCCGCGCGCGCCCTTCTGAAGTGGAAACAGGAAGAACTCGCAGAGAAAGCGGGCTTAGCTGTCTCAACGATTAGAGATTTTGAAGCGGAGCGGCGGA
>CAZCIF010000255.1:0-1297 GCA_964498645.1 uncultured Rhodomicrobium sp.
AAGCGCTTGCGCCTCATCCTGAGGAGCCGCGAAGCGGCGTCTCGAAGGATGAGGCAGCTTTTGCAAAGGTCTCCCAAAGGGACGGCCATCCGCTCCGGAAAGTTCCGGCAGTTTGTCATCGCGCAGCAGGCCGGATAGTACCCGCGAAAAGCAGATAAATTATTTCATAAAAAACAATCCATTAGCATGGTAGTTCGATTCCGCATGGAAACACGGCTAAGGTTTCGTGCCCCGGCTTGGCAATCGAGATCCCCTCCTCGCGGACGATCAGGGCGCCCCAGGCCCATAACATCCGCAGAACTCCCAAATGGCCGGCAGCACCTCCCTTCGGCATATGTCTCCATGGAAGAGAGAGAAATGCCCTGAGCCGCGCACAAGAAGCCGGTTGCGGAAGCGCCTGGGAAGCGAACTGCACAAAGTAAGTGCGGCGCTCGTCTGGCCTGGCGCCGCGATATCGTCGTGCTCGCCCTCGACGGTTAAGAGTGCGGTCGTCCGTATGGCCCGCAGATCGGCACGTTCGCCTTGAACGCGTAAAGCCATCTTGCGCAACAGGCATTCGTGAAACAACCATCTCGTGTTCTCAAGGAAGAACTCGGCATCGAGGTCCATGATCGATATGTAGAGATCGAGAAATGGAAACCGGTCCGGATCGGTCCCGTCGTCGAAGAGCAGTTTCGAAGCAAGCTCGCCGCCTTTGCTAAGGTGCCTTGCAAGATACAGCCACAGAGGTATCAAATGCCGGTCCGCGGGATAAACCCGGCGGCCCCTGCCTGCATGCTCCCCTGAAACCGTTCCGATCAGATTTTTTTTTTTTTTTTTTAAAGGCCGGGAACGGAGAAGCTGAACAACGTGTGTCGGGTTGGCGAGCGGATCGATTGGGGAGGCGATTAAGGTGAGGCTCGCGGGCGTTCGGGGATCGTCATTCTGGGCAAGGATCGCTGTAGCGGCAAGCGCTGCGGCACCTCCTTGGCAAAGCCCGATGACATTCAGATCCGGCGTCAGCCTCCTCATCATATCCAGCACACAGGTAATATTCTCATCGAGACCGAACGTTCCGCACTCAGCCGGGGCATGACGGACGTTGATCCAGTCCGTGACATACACGCGGAAACGGGGAAGCAGCCCGATAACAAGGTCGCGCAAGAGAAACGGGAAATGACCTGACAAGGGCGCGACAACAAGCAAGTCCGCCTGCGGGGAGATGTCCCGCCTTGCAAATTCAATCAGCGTGCAAAAGGGAGTTACCACGGCATCGTAGGCATGAACTGGCACGAGCGCATCTTCGATCTGCAACTGC
>CAZCIF010000255.1:1354-4516 GCA_964498645.1 uncultured Rhodomicrobium sp.
TTGGAGATACCCATTGTGGAACTCGCCACCTTTCCCTTTTCGGCAGTTGCCGCGGCCGTCACATTGACGAATATCAAGGAAAAACGATGGGCCTTGTGCGCGCAATACTACGCTTATAGCCCATGGACGTGCGATATGGCTCTCACCCTAAAAAGCAGTGCGTTTGCCCATGGAGGCATCATCCCTAGAAAATACACCTGTGACGGCATGAATGTTTCGCCGCCGCTCGAATGGTCCGGCGTGCCGGCCGGTACGAACAGCTTGGTTCTCGTCTGCAACGACCCCGATGCGCCGGGCGGTACTTTTCACCACTGGGCCGCCTTCGGCATCCCGCCGGAACTGTCAGGTCTCGAGGAAATCCGTGCTGGGGTGCAGGACGGCCGCTTTATGCAAGCCATGAACGATTTCGGAAAGCCCGGTTATGGCGGACCGTGCCCTCCAAGAGGGCATAAACCGCATTCTTACCACTTCCGGCTGAGCGCCCTCTCAGGCCGCCTTGAAGCGCTACCCAAGAAAGTTACGTGCGCCGGGATTATCCGGCATGTCAGACCGCTTGAGACAAGTGCGTCGGAGCTTATTGGCTATTACGGACGGGAGTAATACCAGACGGCATTTAACGCGGACTCATAGTGTCATTCCCGCGAAAGAAGCGTGTGAAGAAATCGCCGGCATCTGTTGTCATGGCCGGGCTTGACCCGGCCATCCAGGAGTTAACAGTGAAAGGCAGCTACTTTGTGTATATCTTGGCCAGCGAGAGGAACGGAACGCGGTATACCGGCGTTACCAACGATTTGACGAGGCGGACTTATCAACATAAGCAAGGCGAAGGAAGCGCTTTCACAAAGAGGTATCGGGTACACAGGCTCGTTTATGCGGAGGAATTCTCTGACATAACTCTGGCAATACAACGGGAGTCGAACCTTAAGCATTGGCCTCGGAGCTGGAAAATCGAACTTATAGAAGAAGTGAATCCGGATTGGACGGATCTGTACGAGACGATTGTATGATGCTCTCCCTGTGTCATGGCCGGGTCAAGCCCGGCCATGACACAGGGAGCTTGGTTCTTCGTGAAGTCCTACGCGAGAACCCAGTAATCGGGATGGTAGCGACTAGAGAAACCAATGAAATAGCGAAGTGTTTACTGGGTCCCCGCGAGCAGTCATTGCTTAGTTCTGCAAGAGGTTTACGATGCAAGTCCCACTTCAAATCGCCTTCGAAGGCATTCAGCATTCCGATGTCATCGAGGCACGTATCAGAGACGAAGCTGATAAGCTTGAGGAGTTCTTCGGACGGATTATCAGCGCTCGCGTGGTCGTTGCCCGGCCGCAGCATCGCCATCACAAGGGCGACGTTTACCATATCCGGGTTCATCTCGTTGTTCCCGATGCCGCAGATATCGTCGTGAACCGTGAGCCCGCGGCAACAGGGGCCCATGAGGATGTTTATGTGACGATCCGCGATGCGTTCAAGGCCGCGCGCCGGCAGCTTCAGGACGTCATCCGGAAACGGAGTGGCCGCGTGAAGGAACACGAGGTGCCGCCCCACGGCGTTATCTTAGAGCTTCGTCCGGAAGAAGACCATGGCTTCATCGCCGCCAGCGACGGCCGCGAAATCTACTTTCATCGCAACAGTGTCGAAAATAACCGGTTCGACGAGCTAAAAGCCGGTCAGGAAGTGCGATTTTCGGAGTCGGTGGGGGACAAAGGGCCGCAAGCAAGCTTCGTGCAGCCGATTGGCAAACATCACCTCGATTCGCAGCAACGCATTCCTTCAAAGCCCTCCGGGAAATGAGAGCGCCGCCCTTAGCCGGTCAGCCTTTTAAGCCCAATGAATCCCGCCATGGCGAAGGCCGCGAAGCATCCCCCGGCGGCGAAAGTCAACGCTGGGCCGCCCGCCTCCCACAACGCGCCTGCAATGGTGCTTCCGGAGGCCAAAGCGACACCCGATACGATGTTGAATGCGCCAAAAGCTGTCCCGCGCAATTCCTCCGGCGCCGCTTCCGCTACCAGCGCCGCAAGGAGGCTCTGCGTCAAGCCCATGTGAAGACCCCAAATGCCGATAGCCAACAAAAGCAAAGGTATGCTGCTCGCAAAAATGAGGAGCAAATCGGCCAGCAGCAGTAAAAAAGCGCCGGCGGCTAGGATTCTGGACCGGCCCATCCGGTCGGAGAGCACTCCCGCGGGAAAGGCAGAAAGTGCGTAAGTGATGTTCATCACGACGAAGACTGCCGGCACGAACGCGAGCGGTACCCCTGCATCTTTCGCCTTAAGGACGAGGAATGCCTCGCTGAATCGCGCCAGCGCTAGAACCCCAGCAACCCCAATTATCGCCCAGAATGTGAAACTGAAACGCTTGAGATCGCGGAAATTTGGCCGTTGGCTGGGCGCCCCGCCCTCTTGCCGGGGGGCGTCCTTGACGCCGAATATCACTATGCCTACCGCAAGCATCGCAGGAATGACAGCGATCCAGAACACAGCCTGAAAATTGTCCGCCATCAGGATCATCAGCCCGATCGCGAGTAAGGGACCAGTGAACGCTCCTACAGTGTCGAGCGATTGGCGCAAGCCATAGCTCGCACCTCTCTGGTCCGCAGTGGTCAATTCGGCGATTAAAGCGTCGCGCGGAGCGCCCCGGACTCCCTTTCCAACGCGGTCCATGAAGCGGGCGGCGACAATCCAGCCCACGCTGCCGGCGAGTGGGAATATGGGCTTCGTGAAAGCGGAGAGAGCATAACCCATGGCGGTGAGCAGCTTCCGGCGTTGCATCCAGTCCGACAGCGCGCCTGAGAAAACCTTTGTGATCATTGCGAGGGCCTCGGCCACGCCCTCGATAACGCCAACTGTAAGCATGGATACGCCGAGCACCGTCACGAGGTAAACAGGCAGCAGCGCGTGGATCATCTCGGACGAGATGTCCATGAACATGCTGACGAAGCCCAGCGCCCACACTCCACTCGGAACCCGGGATAGCATTCCGGTTCGTTTCATACCGTCTCCGCTTGATCGCTTCACCGCCAGGCCAAGTCATCCCGTGCGCGCTGCGGCATGCAATGACGCTGCGCAGACACGGGATGACACGTAGAGGATTGAGGAAACAGCGCTTGTGCGTCTTTCTCAAGACTTCGCTTCGATCTCGTTCAGCACATTATCGACGCCGAAGACG
>CAZCIF010000256.1:0-4504 GCA_964498645.1 uncultured Rhodomicrobium sp.
AGTCTTCGTCATGTCCCTGCTTGGCTTCTCGATCAACAATCTCACGCTGTTCGGGCTTGTACTCGCGGTTGGCATTGTGGTGGACGATGCGATCGTCGTCGTCGAAAATGTCGAGCGGAAAATCGAGGAGGGCTTCAGCCCGCGCGACGCGGCATTCTCCACCATGGACGAGGTGGGCGTTGCGCTGATCTCAATCGCGCTGGTTCTTTGCGCGGTTTTCATCCCGACGGCATTTCTACATGGCATAGCCGGGCAGTTCTATCGTCAATTTGCGCTCACCATTGCGGTGGCGACGATCTTGTCCGCCTTCAATTCCCTGACGCTCAGCCCTGCTCTTTGCGCGATCGTGCTCAAATCCCGCGAAGAAAAAGAGAGGAAGCCGCGTTTCGACTTGTCCGTCCTCACCAATTGGTTCTTCGCGGGCTTCAACCGCGTCTTCCGGGCGCTGGAACATGGTTACGCGGCGTTGGTGCGCGGGATTATCCGAGTTACGCCGCTCATGCTGCTGATCTACTCCGGATTGATCGGGTTTGCCGGCTATCTGTTCGTGACGGTCCCGCAGGGTTTCATTCCGCAGCAGGATCAAGGCTATTTGATCGTTTCTTTTAGCCTCCCCTCGGGCGCTTCCCTGTCGCGGACCAGTGAAGTCATCCAGCGGGCGGAGAATATCATCCTCTCAACCCCAGGCTTCGCCCATACGGCTTCGTTCGCTGGCTTCTCGGGCGCGACCAGGACCAACGCGCCCGACGTTGGCGCCGTATTCGCGGTTGAAACGCCTTTCGAGGAACGCGTCAAACAGGGGCTTACCCCGGCCAAGCTTGTCAACGATCTCCGCACGAAACTCAGTCAGATCAAGGAAGCGAATGTTTTCGTGATTGCGCCGCCAACATTGCGCGGCATTGGTACCGGTGGCGGCTTCTCGATGTATATCGAGGACCGGCGCGGGCGCGGCTTGCCGACGCTCACCCAGGCGGCATACGAACTCATGGGGGCAGCAAATAAAACGCAGGGCCTTCAGGCGGTGTTTACGACCTTCACCGCCAACACTCCACAGATCTATGTGGACGTCGATCGCGTTCGCGCGCAAATCCTGGATGTACCGCTGCAGAATATCTTCGAGACGCTGCGCATCTATCTCGGCTCTGCTTACGTCAATGACTTCAATGCCTTCGGGCGAACCTACCGTGTGACCGCGCAGGCAGACGCGCCGTACCGGCTCGATAAGGCTGCGATTTCTCAATTAAAAGTGCGCAGCGCGAAGGGTGCCATTGTGCCCCTTGGGTCCCTTGTGAGCTTCCGCGACATCGCTGGGCCTCAGCGCATACCGAGGTATAACCTCTATCCCGCAATCGAGATGCAGGGGGCAACCGCGCCCGGTATCAGCTCGGGCACCGGCATCAAGCGCATGGCGGACACTGCGGCCCGGGTGCTGCCCGATGGCGTTACCTATGAATGGACCGACCTTTCCTACCAGGAGACCCATCAGGGAACGCCGGCGATCATTATCTTTGGCCTCGCCGTGCTGTTCGTCTATCTCGCCCTTGCAGCGCAATACGAAAGCTGGACCTTGCCGCTAGCGATCATATTGATCGTGCCCATGTGTCTCCTGTCCGCGATTCTTGGCGTGTGGTCGCATGGCGCCGACGTGAACATTCTGACGCAAATCGGCTTCGTAGTCCTGGTCGGCCTTGCGGCCAAGAATGCGATTCTGATCGTCGAATTTGCCGCGCAGCTTGAAGAGCGGGGACGAAATCGCTTCGATGCCGCTGTAGAGGCGTGCCGTCTGCGGTTACGCCCGATCCTGATGACATCGTTCGCTTTCACGCTGGGCGTCGTCCCCCTATATATCGCCACAGGGGCCGGGTCGGAGATGCGCGTGGCACTCGGTACCGCAGTCTTCTACGGAATGCTGGGCGTGACTTTGTTCGGACTGATCTTCACGCCTGTGTTCTATGTCGTGATTCGAGGCGTCTTCGGTGGTGCCATTCACGGCCACGCCGCCGCGCAGGGCGCAGGGCATATCCCCCCGGCCGCGGAGTAACGATCCGGGCGACCGGCCCGCCGGCCTGAAACATGCCTGCCCCAGGCGCATGCGAATGGTGCAACAACATGCCCGGTCTTGTGCAAAGCGAAACGCAAAGATTTGCTTCCACTTACCTGGATAATGTCATTCCCGGTCTCTCCGAATGGCTCCGTGCCGGCCAGCGCTGCGCTCTGGTCACGCTCGTCTGCGTCGAGGGCAATGCTCCCCGCGCCGAAGGAGCGCAAATGGCAGTGTCGGAAACAGGGCAATGGGCCGGCTACATATCCGGTGGCTGCCTTGAGCAGGCAATCGCGCTTGAGGCCGTGGCTGCGATCAAGGCTGGCAGGCACCGGCTTTTGCGTTACGGAAAAGGATCGCCCTACTTCGATATTCGCTTGCCCTGCGGCAGCGGACTGAATGTTTTCATTCAACCGGTTGAGGACAAGCGGCTTATCGAAGAGATGCGGGAGCGTTCGGAACGGCGGCAGGCTTTTGCGCTTCGCATCGATCTTTCTACCGGCAACGGCAAACTGGAAGAGCTTACTGGGGAAGCCTGCTATGGCTCGATGCCCCGTCAAGATGAGAACCATCCGTTCCTACTCACCCTCCCTGCGCTGCCTCGTCGCAGGCTCAGGCCCGATCGCCGTCAGCCTTGCGGAGCTTGCTGCTCTCTCTGGCTTCACAACCGATTTCTATGTCCCGGACCTGGAAGCCTTGCCCGCGTTGCCGCCTCACGTAAATGCCTATCCCCTCTTGCCTCGTACTTCCTTCGCGGTGGACTCCTGGACGGCGGCAGCGATTGCCTTCCACGATCACGAGCAAGAGCTGCCGGTTTTCCGGGAATTGCTCAGGAGCTCCTGCTTCTTCATCACGTCCATTGGCAGCCGGAACGCTCACGCGGCACGAAAGCTGGCGCTCGAAAATGCGGGCTTTTCCGATGCCGAAATTGCGCGCATTCAAAACCCCGCGGGCCTCGTTCCAGGGCTGAAGTCAGCGCCTTCGATCGCGTTGTCGATCCTGACGCAAATCGTATCAGCCGCACACGAACGGCACATCATTTCTTGATAAGCGTGCGGTACTGCTGGCCAAGCACAAAATAGGATGAGATTCCGATTCTTTGCCTTGCGGGCCTCATAGATGAGGATAGAAGGCATATAAGCTTGCAAATTTTTACAATTATCTTCAATATTTCGAAATAACCGCTCGCCATAAACAACGGTGCAGCTACTGCCCCCGTCACCCCAAGGGAGATCGTTTATGCAAACTACACCAAATTTCGCCGAACTTCCCGATTCCATCCGCGGCATCATGAAGTCGAGCATCGAGCAAACACGGAAGGCTTTCGATACCTTCCTCGCGTCCAGTGAAAAGATGATCCACGGCCTCGACACGTCGGCGAACCCCGTGGCTGATAACCTCAAGCAGATGAATGAGAAGATCGCAGTGTTCACCCGGCAAAATGCCGAAGCGAACTTCAATTTGGCGATGAAGCTAGCCGATGCGCGCCAGATGAGCGAGATCGTGGAATTGCAGAACGCGCATGTGCGCGAACAGATGGAGACCTTTAGCCGTCAGCTTGAAGAGCTTCGCGAACTTACCGTGAAGACGGTGAAGGAAGGCTCGCGGATGGCTGGCTCCGCAATGCAATCCCCGGCGAATCCCATGCCGTCGAATCCTTACTTCGGACACTGAGCATACTCGCGGCGCGTCGCTTGGACGTGCCGCAACCCTTTTTTATTTGCGTTACCGCCAATTGAGATGCTACCCCGGAAGACGCTTCCGCGCCATCAGGGGCGGCGGTTCCTTGGACCCGGAATCAGCCGGTCCAAAAGCTCATAAGCTTGGGAACACTGTGGCGGCGCAAAACCGGCACAATCCTTGCGTAAGAAATGGGCTGTCGGAGCCGGGCATGGGCTGGGCAGCCGATTGTTTCGAGTAAGGGGAAGCGGACGATGAAAAAGGAACTTCCAGAACGGGCATCTACGATAATCAGAGCCTGGGCCGATGAGGATGATAAGAAGATTACCATCCAAATCGAGGACGGCGACGGCGAAACCCTTGCATTCATCCAACTCAGCCCCGATAAAGCTTCCAATCTATCCGATAAGCTTGCGATTTACGCCGCCAAGCTGAAAATGGCTTCGCGCGGAAAAGGCGCTCCTAAGAACACGGCCATGGGACGCCCTGCACTTCTTTGCTAGGCAGCGGTTGCCAAGCGGGTTTTTCAATATATTTCCTCAGGATCGCTTGCGGCGCCGCGATGCGCCGGGTATATAAAAGGTCCGCTGGTGACCGGAGTGTAGCGCAGCCTGGTAGCGCACCTCGTTCGGGACGAGGGGGTCGCGTGTTCGAATCACGCCACTCCGACCATTTAGACTTTTGCCGGCAGCGGGTTAAAGCGGCGGCGCGTTGAGCCGCCGCTTGCTAATAATACCAACGGCCCAAAGTCCTGACTCGTCAGGGTGGATTCCCATCGGCCCT
>CAZCIF010000257.1:0-4495 GCA_964498645.1 uncultured Rhodomicrobium sp.
GTCGCCCGCTACCTCGAACAGGTCGAGCGCATCGCCAAAACGCGGCGCTGAACGCTTAAAGGCACAGCTCAAACCAATTATCGCGACGAAGTCCAGAAATACCTGGAGCAGGTCGAGCACGTCACCAAAGCCCGGTAGAAGTTCTCGGAACGAAATGAGGAGTACAAAAATGAATAAAATAACCAGAAATCAGAAATCAAAGATCAGAGGCCGTAAATTGGATATCGTACGTCAGCGGCGAGTGATCATGACGCTTTTGCTGACCTCTGCCATTTGTCTCCTGTCGTCTGGAAACATATTTTCCGAGACGACCGATGGCGATGTGGACAAAACAAGCGCGGCGCTTGAAAAATGGGTCGAAACCAAACGCATCATTTCTCAGGAGAAACGCGACTTTGAACTTGGCCGGGAAATGCTCACCGAGCGAATCGAACTCGTGCAGCGAGAAATCGAATCACTGCGCGGCAAAATCGGCGAGGCCGAAAAAAGCATCACCGGGGCGGATAAGAAACGAGCTGAACTGCTTGAAGAAAATGAAAAACTCAAAGAAGCCTCAGCCTCACTCAGCGGTACGGTGATCAAGCTGGAAGCCCGAACCAAGGAGTTCCTGAAACGGCTGCCGGATCCGATCCGCGAGCGCGTCAAACCGCTCAGTCAGCGGTTCCCGGAAAATCCGGATGAGACTAAGCTATCTCTGGGGGAACGCTTTCAGAACATCGTGGGGGTCCTTAACGAAGTGAACAAATTCAACCGCGAGATCACCGTCCCCAGCGAAGTGCGCAAGCTGCCCGATGGAACCTCTGCTGAAGTCACCGCGCTTTATATCGGAATCGGCCAGGCGTATTACGTCAACGGCAAGAGAGACGTGGCGGGCATCGGAACCGCTTCGCCTGAGGGGTGGGTCTGGACGCCGGCTAACAAAGCGGCTGCCGGGATTGCTAAAGCCATCGCCATTTTGAAAAACGAAACCGAGGCAGCCTTTGTACAATTGCCGATCGAAATTCAATAACCGGGAAAGACAGCTATGATGAAAACAAAAATCATTTTAGTCCTTATTCTTCTCCTTGCCAGTTCACGGCTTGTCTATGCTGGGAATCCCCCGGAAGAGACCGGAGGCTCCTTCAGCCGCGCTGCTGCCACCGTGCAGCAGCAGCTCGGGGAAAGCCTCGCTGAACTCAGCAAGCTGCGTGAGCAGATAGCCGAGAAAATAATCCCACTCAGCCGCAAGCTCAGCGATCTTGAGGGCGAACTGGTCAAACTCCGGCTCGACTATCAGCAGACGTCCCGTTTGCTCGACAGCCGCTCACTTGACTTGAGCAACCTGCGCTCCGAAATCAATTCGCGCCGGGAGGAGGCAACCTATATTTCCAACCTGCTTGGTGAATACATCCGTAACTTTGAAGCTCGCCTGCACATTGCGGAAATTCAGCGCTACCGTGAACCTCTCGCAACCTCCAAACTGGCGCCCGAAAACAGCAACCTTTCCAAACAGGAGGTCTATCATGCGCAGACCGCGCTGGTGGACGTGTCGCTGGAACGCCTGAACGACGCTCTCGGCGGCACCCGCTTTGAGGGAACCGCGGTGGTTGCCAGCGGGCTGGTCAAGCATGGCACCTTTGTCCTCGTCGGCCCGGCCTCTCTTTTCCGGTCGGAGGATGGGAAAGACATTGGAACCGCCGAACAGCTCTTGGGTTCGCCTGAACCTGCCGTCGTCGGTTTTCAAATCCCTGGCGATACAGACGCGGCGGCGCAAATCATCACCGACCCCCGCGGTTATTTCCCGCTCGATCTAACGCTTGGGAGCGCGCACAAAATTGAGGCCACCAAAGAAACGCATTGGGAACACATCAAACTGGGTGGTCCGGTTATGGTGCCGATCTTGTTGCTGGCGGGAGCCGCGCTGCTTCTGGCGCTTTACAAATGGATTAGTATGCGTTCCCTGCGCAACCCGTCCAAAGAACAAATCAACGCGTTGCTGCTCGCTGTTGCCCGGTATGATCAAAATGCGGCTATGCAGGCGGCCAACGCCATCTGCGGGCCGGCCGGCAAAATGCTTGCTGTTGGTGTGGAGTATCTCCGGGAGCCGCGAGAACTGATCGAAGAGGTCATGTACGAAACGGTTCTGGCTACGCGCCTCAAAATTCAGAGCCTGCTGCCGTTTGTTGCCATGAGCGCCACGTGTGCGCCGCTGCTCGGGCTGCTGGGAACAGTCACAGGCATCATAAGAACCTTTAAGCTGATTACCGTTTTCGGTTCCGGCGATGTCAAAACCCTCTCCAGCGGTATTTCCGAGGCGCTCATCACCACCGAGTTCGGTCTGGTTGTGGCGATTCCCTCGCTGCTGCTGCACGCCATTCTTTCACGCAAGGCGCGCGGCGTAATCGATCAGATGGAAAAAGCCGCTATCTCTTTTATCAACCAGGTCAGCAAAACCCCGTATGAGCGCATCAACGAAGAAGCAGAGAGCGATACGGCAACGAACGATAAATGATGAACGGAATTATAAAATGGATGCGATGATCGAACATTTAAAAACTTTGTGGGAGCAGGCTTACGCCATCTGGCTTTCCGGCGGGTCGTGCATGCCGGCGATAGCGGTGAATGCGCTGGTGATGTTTGCGCTGGGAATACATGTGCATCTTAAACTGCGCAAGAAGGGCTTTCAGTCTGTGCCTGAAAATACCTAGCGCCACTGGATTGACCATTCCGCCGAACGGAAAGGCCCGATCGGCAATCTGCTTGATTTTGTAACCGACGGCACTTCGCCCAGAGAGACCGGTGTTCAAGTGGATAAGCCGCAGGCAGCCTCAGGCGTCCGGCTGGAAAAAACCAGCATTCTGATCGCACGGACAGCAAAGGGCCAGGTGGTCTATGGCGGGCACGAAATCGGCATGAGCGGTGTGCAGCCGCTCGTCCGGCGGGAGCTTCAGAAAGAGGATATTCCCGTCATTATTCAGGCCGACAGCGCCGCGCTAACCGCCGTTAAACAGTGGAAATTTGAACCGGGCAAACGGAATGGCAAGGCCGTGCGGTTCCGTATGCGTGTGCCCATCAGCTTCCCGAAAGGATAATATCTATGAAAAAATTAAGATTGCAGATTACCAATTATAAACGTATCTCCTTCGTCCTTTTTCTTCTGACCTTTGGAATAACCGTCTGTGTCTCAACGCAAACGGGCGCGGTTCCTCCCGTGCCATCCCAGGTGTCCAGGTTGAGTCAATCGGAACTGGAGATATGGAACGATCCGGCGTTCAAAAAACGGTTTGGCGAGAGCTACATGGCCGAGACTGAAATCGAGCCGCGCGTCACCGCAGACGAACGTGACAAGATGCAAAAAGTGCTCGAGCTCATCTCGTCCGACCAAATGGACAAAGCCGCCAGCCTGCTCGAAAAAAGCCGGGGCGACGCGGCCAACGCCCTTTATGATTTCATGCTGGCCAACATATTTTTCCAGCAGGAAAAACTTGATCAGGCGGCCAATATCTATCAAATCGCCGTCGAAAAATATCCCAAATTCCGCCGCGCCTGGCGCAACCTCGGCCTGATCTACGTCCGTAAGAGCGAATTCGAAAAAGCGCTGCCTGCGCTCACCCGCGTGATTGAACTCGGCGGCGGCGATACGCTCACCTACGGACTGCTTGGCTTTGCCTATTCCTCTGTTGAAAATCACCTTTCCGCAGAGTCTGCCTTTCGCATGGCTCTCCTGCTCGACCCCGCAACGAGGGATTGGGAAATGGGTCTCGCACACAGCCTCTTCAAACAGGAGCGCTATGCTGAAGCGGCCGCTCTCTGCGGCCGCCTGATTGCCGACCAACCCGACCGCGCGGATCTCTGGCTGCTGCAGGCCAATGCCTATATCGGGCTTAAACAGCCGCTCAAAGCCGCTGAAAATTATGAATTTGTCGATCGCCTCGGCAAATCCACCGTCAACAGCCTCAACATGCTGGGCGACATTTACATCAATGAAGGACTCTACGAAATGGCTGTCAACTCTTACATTCGCGCCATGGAAAAAAATCCGCAGCACAATGCCGGGCGCGCCATTCGCGCCGCTAAAGTGCTGACGGCCCGCGGCGCGCTCAAAGAGGCCCGGCTACTGATTGAGCGCGTAGAAGCCCTGCACGGCGATCAGCTTGGAACCGATGACCACAAAGACTTGCTTAAACTCCGCGCCCGTCTTGCTGTTGCCGAAGGGTCCGGCGATGAGGAGGCCCGCGTGCTCGAGGAAATTGTCGCGCTTGATCCGCTGGACGGCGAGGCGCTCATCCTGCTCGGTCAGCATAGCAGCCGCGCCGGTGAGACCGAAAAAGCGGCCTTTTACTACGAGCGGGCCGCCAGCATCGAAAAATATGAAGCGGATGCCAGGGTGCGCCACGCCCAGCTGCTGGTAGGAAAAGGTAAATACGACGAGTCGCTGCCGCTGCTCCGCTGGGCCCAACTGCTTAAGCCGCGCGACGACGTCCAGAAATACATGGAGCAGGTCGAGCACGTCGCC
>CAZCIF010000258.1:0-4493 GCA_964498645.1 uncultured Rhodomicrobium sp.
GGGGTAGACCCCCGCCGCCAGTTCGTCCTTGAGCACCCGGTGCACCTGCTCGATCCTCCCCGCCTTGCCCCGGTGCCCCCCCC
Organism: uncultured Rhodomicrobium sp.; assembly: GCA_964498645.1. GTDB lineage: Bacteria > Pseudomonadota > Alphaproteobacteria > Rhizobiales > Rhodomicrobiaceae > Rhodomicrobium. Next base: position 84 of record CAZCIF010000258.1, read on the forward strand.
GCAGCCGCCGGACGCCTTCCTCCCATTCGCGCTCGCTGCGCGTATCCAGGCCGAACCATTGCCGCCCTCCGAAAAATGGGCTGGGCAGCGCTTCCGGTGCGTTTGGAGACACAAAGGCCGCGTCTGGCAAAATTCGCGCCCATTCCCGCCCGAGGCCGATGAGATCGTTCCCATCGGCGCCATAGCCATGGAGAAAGATGACAAGTTGTTTCGGCGCTTCCCCGGAGGCAGGCGCAAGCTGCGGCCCGTCGAATTGAACTGGCATCGGGTTTCCTTGATCTAGCGGGCGGCTTCGGCCGGCGTCAGGGCTTTGATCGCAAGCGCATGGACGGGGCCGGCCAGTTCGTCCTGGAGCACGGCGTTGACTTGCCGGTGCCGCTCGATTGGGCTCTGGCCTTGGAACTGGCTGGAGACAACCACAACGCGAAAATGCGTCTCGCCTGTTGCGTGCCCCAAATGATCGCGCGCTCCGGCATGACCCGCATGTTTCGCCGATTCATTTTCAACAATGAGGTTCGAAGGGGCGAAAGCCTTCAACAACTTCTCACGGATAGAGTCCTCGACCGCCATACTGCCCTCCTAGCTAGGCACAAGATCGCAACGCTTGCGTGCCTCAATTTACGGACTACGAATTAGCCACCTGTCAAGACCTTGTAAGGGCGCTTTCCTGGTCGCATACTGTGCTATAGGTACCGCCTCCAACGAAGCGGCCCCGCGCAGCAGATCAGTTTGGGGCATATGAAACTCGACTCGAAATATTTCGATAGCATTCGCGTAAGCCGCGGGCGGAGAAAGGGCCGTTCCGAAGGGCAGCAGGCGAGTGCTCCGGCCTGCCAATGGGGCAATTGCACGAAGCGCGGTTCGCACCGTGCGCCGAAGGGCCGCGCCTGCGAGGGTGAGTATTTTTATTTCTGCCGCGAGCATGTCACGGAATACAACAAGTCTTATAATTATTTTGCGGGCATGAACGATAGCGAGGTCGCCGACTTTCAAAAGTCAGCGGCTACCGGCCACCGGCCCACCTGGTCGATGGGCGTTCACGGGAAGGATACGCCAGCCTGGGAATTGAAAAGCGGCCAGGACGCCGCCGATCCCTTAGAGATTCTCAAGGCGATGCGCGGCAAGGCGCAAGAGCGCCCGGACCCCGCCGAAGAAAAGCGCCGCGTGGTCCTCAAGGGCGCGAAAAAACATCTCCAGGCTCTCAACCTTGACGAACACGCAACAGCTGACGAAATCAAGATACAATTCAAGGCGCTCGTGAAGCTGCACCATCCCGATCACAATGGCGGAGACCGCAGTTCCGAAGAGCGGTTCCGGGAAGTGCTCGCTGCCTATAATTATCTTAAGCAGGCCGGGCTCGTAAGATGAAGCGGCCCGTCAAGGCCAGAGACAAAATTCAGTTCAGAAATTCCGAGGGGAGCGATGATAAAGGGTGAAGCGGGTCATGCCGGCCTGCCCGACATGAAGGTGTCTGTGCGGCAGGTATTCGGCATCGATACCGCGATGGAGGTTCCGGCCTATTCCCAATCCAGCGAGTACGTGCCCGAGTTCGATCCCGATTACCTTTTCAACCGGGAGACGACGCTGGCGATCCTCGCGGGCTTTGCGCACAACAGGCGCGTGATGATCCAGGGCTATCACGGCACCGGGAAATCGACGCATATCGAGCAGGTCGCGGCGCGCTTGAACTGGCCCTGCGTGCGCATCAATCTCGACAGCCATGTGAGCAGGATCGACCTTGTCGGCAAGGACGCCATCGTTATCCGCGACGGCCAGCAGATAACCGAGTTCCGCGAGGGTATCCTGCCCTGGGCGCTGCAATCGAATACGGCGCTCGTGTTCGACGAGTACGACGCGGGCCGGCCCGATGTGATGTTCGTTATCCAGCGCGTGCTCGAAGTGCAGGGCAAGCTGACCTTGCTCGACCAAAGCCGCGTGATCCGGCCGCACCCGGCCTTCCGGCTGTTCGCGACCACGAACACGATCGGCCTTGGCGACACATCCGGCCTTTACCACGGCACGCAGCAGATCAACCAAGGACAGATGGACCGCTGGTCGATCGTCGTTACGCTCAATTACCTGCCGCACCAGGACGAAGTGAACATCGTCCTTGCCAAGGTGAAAGGCTATCAGACCGAGCAGGGACGCCGCACGGTGGCCAACATGGTCCGCGTGGCGGAGCTTACGCGCACCGCCTTCGTCAATGGCGATCTTTCGACGGTCATGAGTCCACGCACGGTCATCACCTGGGCCGAGAACGCCACCATCTTCGGCGATGTGGGCTTCGCCTTCACCTTGAGCTTCCTCAATAAATGCGATGAGTTGGAGCGCGGGGCCGTGGCCGAGTTCTACCAGCGCTGCTTTGGCGAGGAATTGCCTGCGTCCACGGCCAATATCGCGCTTGGCTAAGCTGGGCGGGGCGTAGGGGGCTGACGGCATGGCAAACAGCGCAAAAAAGAAACCCGATCCGCTGGCGCCGTTTAAGCGCGCGGTGACGCTTGCGACGCGCACGCTTGCCGCCAGCAAATCCATGAATGTCGTGTTCGGGTCCGATGCACCAGGATACGACGGCAAGACCGTGCGCCTGCCGCAGCCCAGCCGCGCGATGTCGCGGAAGGAGGTGGCGGTCATTCGCGGGCATGCCGATTCCATCGCTTTGATGATCTCGATGCACGACGCCAAGCTGCACGCTTCCCTTGCGCCGCCATCGGGCGCCGCCAGGGCGGCATTCGATGCCGTCGAGCGTGCGCGCGTCGAGGCCGCCGGCGCGCTGCGCATGCGCGGCGTGGCGAAGAACCTCTCGGCGAAGCTCGCCAGCCGCTATGACCGGCTCCCCGATCACGATATCGACCGCCAGGACGCCCCGATCGAAGATGCGCTGGCGCTCATGGTGCGCGAAAGGCTGACAGGCGCGAAGCCGCCGCGAGGCGCGAACGGAATCGTTGATGTCTGGCAGCCATGGGTGGACGAACGGGCCGGGACGCTGCTTCAACGCCTGGAAGGTGCAGTTGACGACCAGGCCGCCTTCGCAAAGCTGATGCAGGAAATTCTTGTCGCACTTGAGCTGGTCGAAGCGCCCGCTGGGAACGCCCAGGACGAGGATAATCGCGACGCCAACGAAGACCAGGATTCGCAAGCGCGCGGAGCCAAGGAACAGCAGGAAGAGAACGCACAACCGGACGAGGCCGGGCTCGAAGAGGAAGCGGAGGCTCTCAGCGGCCAGGAACAGGGCGATGTTGGCCAAGTTTCCGAGATGGAATACAACCCCGGCGAGCAGGATGGTCAAGACCCGCGAGGACCGCGGCAGCGGCCGAACACATCGGTGCTCGATGCACCCGAGAATTTCGGCTACCACGTGTTCACGCGCCGGTTCGACGAAGCGGTCAGCGCGGAAAACCTTTGCGACCCGGAAGAGCTTGAGCGGCTGCGCAGTTTCCTCGACAAGCAGCTTTCGGCGCTGCATGTGGCGGCCAGCCGGCTTGCCAACCGGTTGCAGCGCCGCCTGCTCGCGCAGCAAAACCGGGCATGGGATCTCGATCTGGAAGAAGGAATGCTGGATACGGCGCGCCTCTCCCGCGTCGTCACCGATCCGTTCCATCCGCTCTCCTTCAAGCGCGAACGGGATATGACCTTCCGCGACACGGTGGTGACGCTGTTGCTGGACAATTCAGGCTCCATGCGCGGCCGCCCGATCATGGTGGCGGCTTGCTGCGCAGATATCCTTGCCCGCACGCTTGAGCGTTGCGGCGTCAAGGTTGAGATCCTTGGCTTTACGACACGGCAATGGAAGGGCGGCCAAGCGCGGGAACAATGGCTCGCCGCCGGCAAACCGGCCAATCCGGGCCGCCTCAACGATTTGCGCCACATCGTCTACAAGGCCGCCGATACGCCTTGGCGGCGCGCGCGGCGCAATCTTGGCCTCATGATGCGCGAGGGGCTGCTCAAGGAAAACATCGACGGCGAGGCGCTAGCCTGGGCACATGCGCGCATGCTGGCGCGGCCCGAGCAGCGGCGTATTATCATGATGATCTCGGACGGCGCACCGGTTGACGATTCGACTCTGTCAGTGAACTCCGGCACCTATCTTGAGAGGCATCTGCGCCAAGTCATCCATGAGATCGAGACTTATTCGCCCGTGGAGTTGATCGCTATCGGCATCGGCCACGACGTGACGCGCTATTACCGCCGCGCGGTGACCATCACCGATGCCGAGGAATTGGCGGGCGCCATGACCGGGAAGCTCGCGGAGCTCTTCAGCGATCAGGCACAGGGCGCGCGTGCCGTTGGCATGCCGCCGAGGCGCCGGTTGCATTAGACAAGCGCCATTTGGCAAGGCTGGGTCCGCGGCTACACTTCCGATGCAGCCACTTTCTTGGGACGGCCTCCTAACCGTCTGTTATCACGGGCAGC
>CAZCIF010000259.1:0-4452 GCA_964498645.1 uncultured Rhodomicrobium sp.
GCACACGTCATCGCCTGGTCCCTCTGGCGCCGCGCTCATCAAGCAGCAGCCAAGCAGGTCCACCTCAAGTCGAAAATGCAACTGTAATGCTAAGGGGTCAAATAGGCAATTGAGGCAATCATTGTGATATAGTGATTACTCTTTATCTGCAGGCTTGGTTTTTTCATTGTCGAAGACAAGCCGCGGGTTTGATCGCTTCGGCAAGCGATCGCATTGAAGAGCTTTTTTTGAGTGTCCGCACCATCTTCAAAAGCCGAAGCAGCTTTCATGACGGCGGTACACACAACCCCCTTTACGAATTCGAGGGATGCGATCAATTCACCGCCATCATCGTTGAGAGTAAGATTTTAGATTCGGCACGCTTGATTGTCCAGTTTTCCTGGCCGCCGGCAAACGCACGCGATCCTTCAGCAAGTTCGAAAATTTCTTCTTTCTCCGGCTCCAACGTGATTTGTATCTACATGGCTGTCCCCATTTCATACCATGTTTCCACCGGCTATCAACGGACAACGGCGCCGGCATCTATCACAGGAGACTATCGTGAACTTCTATGATCGCTGGATTCTTCCGCCGCTGCTCGATCTGGTCATGCAGCAGCAGCAACTCGAAAAATACCGCCGCGAGGTGGCCGCCTCAGCGCGGGGAGTAGTGCTTGAAATCGGCATCGGTTCGGGATTGAACCTTCCGCTCTACAGCAAGCAGGTTAAGGCCGTCATCGGACTTGACCCCTCGCCCCGCTTGCTTGCGATGGCGCGCCGGCGCGCCGCTGCGGCAAGAATATGCGCCGGGCTTCTGCAGGGGACTGCGACGGCGATTCCTCTCGCCGATAACACGATCGATACGATTGTCATGACATGGACGCTCTGTTCGATCCCGGAGCCGCTGCCCGCGTTGCGCGAGATGCGCCGGGTACTCAAACCGGATGGCAGGCTGCTGTTCATTGAGCATGGGCTTGCACCCGAGGCCGGGGTCCAGCGCTGGCAGCATTGGCTCACCCCTATGTGGAGCCGCATATCGGGCGGTTGCCATCTGGACCGGAAGATGGATGACCTTATACGCTCGGCCGGTTTCGAGCTGTTGGAGCTCAAAAACGACTATGCGGAGGGTCCCCGGATTATGACCTACATGTATGAGGGATGCGCCCGGCCCGCTGTATGACCTCACCAATCCGCATCGGCCGCCACTATGGGGACTTCCGGGGACGCGTTAGTGGCGACGCTTTTCTTTGGAGCGGCCGAAGACACCTCCATCACATCTGGCATCCAAGCCGCCAGCCCGCACTCGCATCCAGCCTGTCCGCAATTCGTGCCAGCTTGCAAACATCCACCGCCTGCAGCGGCGCCATATCACCAGCAAGCTGCCGGGCCATGCGCAGCGCGAAAGGCCGGCGCCGGCGCATTGCTATTTTGGCAGCGTTCACGGCCGGAGAGGAACAGCCAAGGCCGGTGAGGAGGCTGAACCTATGCCGTCTATAACCTCCGCGGCCGGACATTCGAGCCGCCAGGACAGCCCCGCGACTAGGAATTCGAGTTTGACCTGAGCGTCGAGGCCTTCCACCGCCATGCGGGAAATAACAGTCGAGCCGAAGCCTTGCCTGGCGGGAACCATGACGGGCGGGCCACCCTGCTCGCACCAGCTCATCGCGAAAATCTGACCGCCCTGAGCGGAATGCTCGATAACCCAGTCAACATCGACGCGCCCGCTATCGTTCGAAAGCGCTCCGTATTTGCCCGCGTTCGTTGCCAGCTCATGAACAATCATCCCGATAGACTGGGCGCCAGGCGGAGAGATCAGAACCGGCGTCCCCCTAAGCTCAACCCTCGTGCCAATCAGATTGTTGAAATGCGCAAGCTGGGAACGGATGAGTTCGCTGAGGTCCACGCCCTTCCATTCATTCCTTACGAGCAGATCCTGGCTCGCAGCCAGCGCCTGAATGCGCTCTCCAAAGCGCTCGATAAAATCATCGGGCTTCGTCGCAGCGGTTTGCCGGGCAATCGCCTGCACAACGGCGAGCATGTTCTTGGAGCGATGGTTGACCTCGCGCATGAGCATATTGACATGCTCCTCATGGCGCTTGCGCTCGGTCATGTTCGTCACAAGCACGATAATTCCGGCGGCGCTCCCTGCGCCGTCCGTCAGCAGCGAGACATGCTTGTGCGCCCATAAGATTGTGCCGTCCTTACCCATGCACTGGTTCAAGATCTCAAAGGAAGGGATCTCCTGCGCGGCCAGCCGCCGGATCTCTAGCGAATACCTATCGCGATCCTCAAGAGACACAATATCTGCGAAAGTGAGCTGGCGGAGCTCTTCCTCCGTGTAGCCCAGCATGCTGGAATAGGCCGGGTTGCAGGAGAGGAAACGGCCGTCCATGTCCATAATGGCGATGCCGGTAGCGGCATGCTCGTAGACGCCCCGGAACCGCTCCTCGCTCGCGCGCAATGCCTCATCCGCCTGCTTGCGTCCGCTAATGTCGCGCAAGGTGCCGCTGAAATAACGCTTGCCGCCCAAACGCCATTCACCAACGGCAAGGTCAGCCGCGAAAAGGGAGCCGTCCTTGCGGCAGCCCTCGATTTCGCGGTTAATACCGATGATCTTGGCATCACCGGTCTTGCAGTACGCTGCAATATAACTGTCATGGGCTGACCTGTGCGGCTCAGGCATCAGCGTCGAAACATTCTTGCCGGTGACCTCGCCGGACGCATAGCCGAATATGCGCTCTCCTGCCGGGTTCATGGACTGGATCCGGCCTGCCTCGTCGATGACGATGATGGCATCGACGGCGGTGCCGACAATGGCGCAGAACCGCTCCTCGCTCGCGCGCAGCGCTGCCTGGGCAGCCTTCTGTGCACTGATGTCCCGCACAACGAAGACCCCGCCGCTCCTCCTGTCGTCCTGATCGAGCGGAGCATAGGAACAAGAGACCTCGACCCGGGATCCATCCTTGCGGTAAAAAACATCCTCGTGATTGTGAACCGCGATACCCTTCTCCTGGAACTTCGACAACGGGCAATCGTCCGGCGGGAATCGCGCGTCACCCTCAAAATGGCGATGAGCCAGTTCGTGGAGATCCCGGCCCATCATCTCCCGGTGCTCAAACCCAAAGCTCCGTTCCGCCTCGGGATTTGCATAAGTGATGCGCCCCTTCTCATCCGTGAGGAAAATGGCATCGGCCGCCCGGTCCGCGATCAAATGCGTCAGGAACTGCTGCCGGGCCAGTTCCTCTTCGGCCTGCTTCTTATCGGTGATATCCTGCACGGTGCCGAAGCCGCCGAGAAGCTTGCCTGCCGCGCCGAATTCCAGCTCGGCCCGCTCGCGGACCCACTTCGTTTTGGCGTCAACGACGATGCGGTGCTCGATATCGTAGGGGATGCCTGCAAGGGCTGCCTTCCATGTGCGGTCGACGCGTTCCCGGTCATCGGGATGAACCGCAGCAAGGAAGCTCTCATAGGTCAGCCGCGTTTTGGGCGGGATCCCGAAAATACGAAAGGTCTCGGCGGACCACGTAAGCTTGTTGCGGTTGACGTCGAGCCGCCAGCTGCCGGTGCGGGCAACAGCCTGCGCCCAGTCTAGATCCTTGCGGCTCTCGCGCAGTGCCCGCTCAGTCCTGGCGCAGGCACGCATGCGCTTGCGCCGCCAATCCTTCCAGGGACTACCTCGCACCTCGAAACCCATGCCCGTGTGGCTCCAGTGACGCGCCACACTATAAAGGCATCCCCTCCCAACAACAATCACGCATAAGAAACCGCAGCCTCGAAAAGAACGTCTGGAATTGTGGTCCTGAGCGGAGTAAGCAGGGCATCGCATGCAGAGCATAGCGTATGTGTCCAGCGATGATACGTTGCACAGTTCACTATGGCTGCTTCAAACCGGGAACCGGAAAGCCGCCAGCTGCGGCTGGAACCCTTGGGGGACGCTCTGTTATTTTTTGCGGGGAGGTTCGGGCTGGCCGTTGTCGATCACAAGCCGCGGCTTTGATCGCTTGGGCGGTTTTCGCTTGGCGTTTTCTTTCGCTTTCAGCCGCTTGAAAAAGTCGGCCGCAAACTGATCCGGTTTATCAATAATCGGCAGCGGCTCGGGCTTTGAAAGCTCACCGTCCGCTAATGCCGGTTGCGGTTGTTGCGCCTGGCGCTTTTGCCTGCGGGTCTTGATGCGTTCCAGCGCTTGCTCGCGCGTTTGTGCGCCGGGTGTTTGGGCGATTAGATCCGCGATAGTGGGATCTTTGCTCATCAGCTGCTTTTCCGGCGAAACCCTTTATGCGGCAATTCTTTTTTCGATGCCAAGATGCTTCTCGATCGCGGCGATCCGTTCAAGCGCATAGTCGATTTCCTTGCGGTAGCCCGTGATGTTCCCAACCTTCTGCTGTAAGCCGTCGAGCTCCTCTCGAATCGCTCTGAGTTCCCGGTGGATCGGCTGGAGTGCCGCGTCCATCATGGGTGGGACTTCTTCGCCGAT
>CAZCIF010000260.1:0-4441 GCA_964498645.1 uncultured Rhodomicrobium sp.
ACTTTCTCGGGCTTGCCGCTTTCCTTCGCCTGCTCGGTGAAGATGGCGCGTTCGTGCTCGACGACCTCCGGATCGACTTCCTAATCATTCAGCGCCAGCGGATTGGTTGCGGCGACATGCATCGCAACCTGACGGCCGATCTCTTTCAGCTTTTCCTTATCGCCAGCCGATTCAAGTGCGACAAGGACACCGATTTTGCCCATGCCGGGCGTGGCCTGGTTGTGGACATAGGTTGCCACCACGCCGTCCTTGACCTTGAGGGCCGCTGTCCGGCGCAGCGAGATGTTCTCGCCAATGGTTCCGACGAGTTCTTTCAGATGATCGCTCACGGAGACCTTTTTCTTGGGATATTCCATCGCGGCGAGCTTGGCCATATCGCCGCCAGCCTTCAGCGCGAGCTTGGCGATTTCAGCCACGGTCTTCTGGAATTCCGCATTCCGGGCCACGAAATCGGTCTCGGAGTTGACTTCGACCACCGCACCGGCTTTCGCTGCCGGCGCAACGCCGATCAATCCTTCCGCGGCAACGCGATCCGCTTTCTTGGCCGCCTTCGACAAGCCTTTGGCGCGCAGCCAATCGATCGCCGCATCCATGTCCCCGGCGGACTCGGCTAACGCCGTCTTGCAATCCATCATGCCTGCGCCTGTCTTTTCGCGAAGGCTTTTAACCATGCCGGACGTAATCGCAGCCATGTGCTACCTCATAAGTTTGCGCCAGAAACCGCGCCCCGTAGGGCGCGGCCACATATCCTAGCTTGTTAGCTCGCGCGCTTGGTCGACCCAATCGCCTTTTGCAATCTGACCGTTTCCATGCAGCAAACGGTCTATCTCATCAAGATTGTCTTGGGTGAAGGCGGCAATTTGCCAATAGTGGAAAATACCGCGCTCGTTGAGCTTCTTCTCGTGGGCCTTGGTGATGCCCCGGATCTTCTTGAGATCGTCCTTCTCGCCCTGAGGTTCGGCAAGCGCTTCCAGTGTGGAGGTGTCCTCGCTGGCGGCCGCTTCTGGTTCGGCGGCTGCCTTCCCTTTGCCCTTGCCTTTAGCCTTGGTGCTCTTTGCCTCAACGGCGGGAGGCACCTCCGCGGCCTCGCCGGCCGCTGCCGGCTCTGCGGGGGCTTCTTCCAGCGCGGATTCCGAAACCTCCTCCGCCTCGCCGATGTCAATGCCGGCAACGCCTTGCGCGCGCTCGATCCCGTCGATCGCAGCCCGGGCGATTAAATCGCAATAAAGCGTTATGGCACGGCCAGCGTCGTCGTTACCGGGGATGGGATAGGTGACGCCATCGGGGTTGCTGTTACTGTCGATTATCGCAATCACAGGAATTTTCAGCTTCAGCGCTTCGGCAATGGCGATTGCCTCCTTGTTCGTATCGATCACGAACAAAAGGTCAGGCACGCCGCCCATATCTTTGATGCCGCCCAGCTCCTGCTCGAGCCGGTCGCGCTCGCGGGTCAATTGCAAAAGCTCTTTCTTGGTGAAGCCCTGCCCTTCGCCCGACACCAGTTCGTCGAGATAGCGCAAGCGCTTGATCGAGTTGGTGATCGTCTTCCAATTGGTGAGCATGCCGCCGAGCCAGCGGTGGTTCACGTAATATTGCGCGCAGCGCTTGGCCCCATCCGCGATGGCATCCGACGCCTGGCGCTTCGTGCCCACGAAAAGAACCCGGCCCCCTTGGGCGACAACGTCGCTCGCGACCACGACCGCTTGATGCAGGAGCGGAACCGTCTTCGAGAGATCGATAATGTGGATCTTATTGCGCGTCCCGAAGAGATAGTCTTGCATCTTCGGGTTCCAGCGATGCGTCTGATGGCCGAAATGGACGCCAGCCTCGAGGAGCTGACGCATTGTGAATTGTGGCAGCATGGAAATCCTTCTTCCGGTTAGACCTCCGCGGGCGTCAATGGCGATGCCATCACCGGAATGTCAAAAAGGGCCGCTAACGGCCCGGATCGACATAATCCCGCGTGTGAGATGCGCCGTGTATAGTGCCGAAAGCTTAAATTTGCAAGAGTCCGGCATCCACCGCGCGAGGCCAAATAGACACAGCCTTTATCTATTCTGTTCTTTCAACCGTGCGTCTGTGTTACCGATCCCGCCACCCGATTAAGATAAATTAAGATAAATAAATATATCTAGCCTCGGGGGGAGCGATGTCTGATCTTGTGCTGGAGCCAAGAACGCAGCAGGCGAAAGGCACGCCTATCAGCGTGTCCTGGGCCGGAAACCCATGGAGCCTGACCGGCCTGTGCATTTTAAACATCTTACTCATTATCGTTACCGTGGGCATCTACTGGTTCTGGGCCCGCGCCGAATACAGGCGGTATATGTGGCAAATGGTTCGCGTTAATAACGAACCGCTCGAATATACCGGCACAGGTATGGAGCTCTTCATTGGGTATTTGAAACTTTTTTTCTTCGTACTCCTGCCCATAATTGCGCTCATCGTTGCAGGACAGCTCGCGCTGGGCCCGGAACATCCTGCCATTGTAGGCGGGATAGCGCTTATCTATATAGGCGTATTCTACCTTTACTTCGTGGGCATTTTCCGTGCTCACCGTTACATCCTGTCGCGCACACGGTGGCGGGGGATCGCATTTGGACTCGGCGGTAACGCCGCGGCCTATGCCTGGACCTCGATCTGGTCTGGCTTCCTGATTGGTTTCACCCTTGGCTGGCTATTGCCTTGGCGCATGACGGCGCTTAGGCGCAGGCTGACTTCGGCGATGCGTTTCGGATCGGTGCCCTTCCGCTTCGAAGGCGGCTCCGCCCCGCTCTACGTGCCGTTCGCAGCCGTTTGGTTGTGTGCCATTGCGCTCTATGGCGCATTTATCGCGGGTTACGTCTCGGTCTTGACCACGGTTTTAGAGCAGGGAATGCAGCCAACCGACCCAAAACTGCCTCTCACCGTCCTGCAAAATCTCCCGCAGATTACCGTGTGGCTCGTTCTTGCTGCCATCCTTGCTCTGATGATCATCGGAAGCTGGTTCGAAGCCCGCAAGCTCACTGTCTTTGCGCGTGCCACCAAGATCGGACCTTTGGACGCAGAACTTCAAGCCTCGGGCGGGAGCGTGTTTTGGCTGGCCCTGTCGAATTTGCTCATCTTGGTGCTAAGCTTGGGGATATTGCGTCCCGTGACACAGGCGCGGCGGCTGAGATACCTTGTGACCCGTTTCGCGCTCCTGGGCACCGCGGATTTGGATGATGTCCTCCGTGGCGCGGAACAGCAGAGTATACAGGGTGCGGGCTTAGAGGCAGCTTTTAGCATCGAGATCTTCTAAATTGTCGAAACCGGTCTTCGAAGGACGCTGGAACAGCGGCGAGAACGCGAGCAGTCTACCCGCTTCAATCGCTTTCGAAGCGGATGGGCTTTCCGTGACCGGTGCTGACGGCGCACAGCTTGCCTTCTGGAAATACCGCGGCCTTCAGCCCGGCGCCCCCATCGGTAAAAACGCAGAGGATGTACTTCTGCGTCACTCTCAAGCCCAGCGGGGAACGCTATTCATTCAAGGGCCTGGAATTGGCGGGCTGCTGATGGAGCGCGCCCCGCGGACCGCCCAAAGTTTCCAGCGCTTCAAAATCGTCAGCTACAGCATGATCGCAACCGCGATTGCCGTCGCGGCAGGCATGGTCCTTTTATTCGGCCGGTTCAGCGCCTCGAAGGCCATTGCCGAACTGATTCCAAGCTCGATGGCCGACCGGATCGGCGTGCAAAACATCGGAATGTTCGGTCCGGTCGCGCCCGCCTGTGTCAATCAGCCCGGCAACGCCGCGCTACAGCATATGCTGGACAGGCTGCAAGGCGGGGGAAATTACGGCCGCCCGTTCAAGCTTCATGTTGCACAATCCGGTATCGCGAATGCTTTCGCGTTGCCGGGCCGGCACATTGTGCTGCTTTCCGGTCTTGTGAAGCAGGCGAAAAGCCCGGAAGAGGTCGCGGGCATAATCGCCCATGAAATGGGCCACGGCATCGAAAAGGATCCTGAAGCGCAATTCGTTCGCAATGTGGGCATGCTGGCTCTGCTTCAATTCCTTACCGGACAATCCGGCGACCAAGGTCCGCTGACTTTCGGTGCAATCCTGCTGCAGCTTCGCTATTCCCGCACGGCAGAACGCTCAGCGGACAGCCATGCCCTCGAGATCCTGAGAAATGCGCATATCGGTTCGAAGCCAACAGCCGATTTCTTCCTTCGGGATGAAGCCGGCGCGAGTGCGGGCGACATATTGAACTACCTCAGCACTCATCCCCCCTCAAAGGAGCGCGCCGAGCTTTTCCTTTCGCAAGCGCCCTATCCGGCGCAACCCCTCCTCAGCGAGACGGAATGGGAAAAGGCTAAAACCGTCTGCGATGAGGGAGGCGCCAAGAAACCCGGCGAGGAGCACCGGCCAAAGCCGGAAAAGCCAGCCGCCCGCAAAGCATGACGGCCTTCGGGCGTGATTCCGCC
>CAZCIF010000261.1:0-2806 GCA_964498645.1 uncultured Rhodomicrobium sp.
GCTCCTCCCACGGCTTGTTTCTGGCGAGATTAGGCTCCAGGACCGAATTATCGGTTTTTTAGCTGACGGGACCTGAGACGATGAAATTACGCCTTGACCCGAACAACTTTGATAGCTGTCCGCGGTACAACGATTGGATTGATGAGCGTCATGTTCAAGAAGCTGGAACCTTGAAGATACTTGGCTTCGAACCACGGCCAAGCGCCGTTCTGCATGCCCTCAGTCAGGAAACCTACCAAACGACTTTCGACGATTTCAGGCGCGAACACGAAGAAGCGCTCGTTCAAGCTGTTTGTGAAGAATTTCCCTCACCTATTGCGCACTATTTTTATCGATTTCATAATGGGTATGAGAGTGAACTACAACGTCTTCATTTTCTAAGGGACACTTGGGAAGCCCTGATCGACATACTACATGCCATAACACTTGCGGAATGCCGTCTTAAACAAATACAACTTACAAAGTTCTTAAATTTTTCAGAATTACTATCTGATAAAGTGGCTCAGCGTCTTCTAAACATTGAAAGAGTTCTGAATTTAGCTGTCGATCAAGGCTTGCAGCTATGGGTTAAAGAAATTGTTAGTTCAAAGGCCTTGGAGGCGAGGCGGGAGCTTAATCGAACACGAAACGCCTTTTCGCACAGTGCGGCTCAGTCTGAGTTGCAGGCAAGTTCAATCATTGGTGAGTGTATCGAAGATGTCATGGACATATTGGACGAACTGCGCCGGCTAGAAAATGTAAAGCTCTTAAGATATTTAGGGCATGTGGACCAATTAACATTACGTTGCGAACTGTTCAAAGGGCACGGATTTGCAAAAACAATACGAAAAGTGTCAATAACCTCCGACCAATCCCGCGACTCACAACGCTATTTCGGCAAGGATCAGATATTACTTCAAGGCGATGGTCTGATCCTGCCATTAAGGCCCCTAGTTCACTATCGGGAAGACCCATCCGGGCACACAACCAAGCTTTGTCTTTTTCGGAAAATGCTTCCTGAGAAGGTTGTTGAATTTGAAATAGTTGGCGAAGGTTCCCGTCACAATGAGCAGCGCGCTTTGTTCAAAGGTGAGTTCGACGACATTCGTAGTCTCTTTGGCCTCAGCCCCGACTAGATGAAATAGGCGCCATGAATAGTTTCAGCGAAACAACTATTGAGGACGCAGCCTGCAATTGGCTAGCTGAACTCGACTATCAGGTATTGAGGGGAGTTGATATCGCTGCAAACGGTGCTCAACCGGAGCGCAGTGATCCCGAGTCTCGCGATATACTCCTGGAACGACGCTTGCGGGACGCATTGGCGAAACTAAACCCGGAATTGCCGGATGAAGCTACGAACGCTGCATACAGCAAACTGTCAAGGTCTGGTGCGTCTTCACTAATCGAGGTCAACCGCGAGTTCCACAGGCTGTTTGTTGATGGGGTGCCTGTCGAATATAGACGTGATGATGGTTCCATAGCCGGGGCGCAAGCGCGTGTCATCGACTTTGGCAATCCTGAAGCCAATGATTGGCTTGCCGTGACGCAATTCACCGTCAAGGAAGGGCAGCACACGCGCCGCCCCGACATCGTGCTTTTTCTCAACGGGCTGCCCCTTGGGGTTGTCGAGCTTAAGAGTGCGGCGAGCGAGACCGCCACGATTTGGTCTGCGCTCCAGCAACTGCAAACTTATCAAGCGCAAATCCCGTCGCTTTTCGCGACCAATGCGGTGCTTGTGATCTCAGATGGCCTTGAAGCGCGCATCGGCGCGGTTGGCGCGGATAAGGAATGGTTCAAGCCTTGGCGCACCATAACGGGCGTTGACGATGGGAGAACGCTGTCTGCGTTGCAGGTCATGCTGGAAGGCGTCTTTGAGAAGCGGCGCTTCCTGGATCTCTTGCGCTACTTCATCACCTTCGAAGACTTGGGCGGCGGGAAGCTCATCAAGAAGATGGCTGGCTACCATCAATTCCACGCCGTCACAGTTGCGCTGGAAGAGACGCTGCGAGCCGCGGTGCTGCCTGCTACCGGGGGGGAGCTTAAGGGCTTTGCGGAAGAGCCGGGCCGGTTCGATGCCGGAAAGATGACCGGCGGCGAGGCAGGCGACCGGCGCGTTGGCGTTGTTTGGCATACGCAAGGCTCGGGCAAGAGCCTGACGATGGCCTTCTATGCGGGCCGGGTCATTCTTGAGCCTGCAATGAAAAATCCGACGATTGTCGTTCTGACAGACCGCAACGATCTGGACGATCAGCTTTTCGGCACCTTCGCCCGCTGCAGAGACCTTTTGCGTCAGCCTCCTGTGCAGGCGGAAGACCGGGCAGACCTCCGCAAGAAGCTCGCTGTTTCGGCGGGCGGCGTCGTGTTCACGACCATTCAGAAGTTCCTGCCGGATGAGAAGGGCGACCGGCATCCCGTATTGTCGGACAGGCGGAACATCGTGGTCATCGCGGACGAGGCCCATCGCAGCCAATATGACTTCATCGACGGCTTCGCCCGGCACATGCGCGATGCGCTGCCGAACGCATCTTTCATCGGCTTCACCGGGACGCCGATCGAGAAGACCGACGCCAACACCCGCGCCGTGTTCGGCGATTATATCAGCGTCTACGATATCCAAAGGGCCGTCACGGACGGTGCGACCGTCACAATCTATTACGAGAGCAGATTAGCGAAGTTGAAGCTCAAGGACTCGGAGCGCCCGAAACTCGATCCTGAGTTTGAGGAGGCGACCGAAGGCGAGGAAATCGAGCGGAAGGAAAGGCTCAAGACGAAATGGGCACAGCTGGAAGCTCTTGTCGGCGCTGAAACCAGGATCAAGCAAGTCGCA
>CAZCIF010000261.1:2816-4441 GCA_964498645.1 uncultured Rhodomicrobium sp.
AAAGACCTTGTCGCGCATTTCGAGAACCGGCTATCGGCCATGGACAGCAAGGCTATGGTGGTGGTCATGAGCCGCCGCATCGCCGTCGCCCTCTACAATGAAATTAAGGCGTTGCGTCCTGAGTGGCACAATGATGATGACGAGAAGGGCTCTCTCAAGGTTGTTATGACCGGGTCCGCCTCTGATACCTTGGAATGGCAAAATCATATTCGCAACAAGCCACGCCGGGAGCGCTTGGCGCAGCGCTTTCGCGATCCGAAAGACCCGTTCAAGATCGTCATCGTCCGGGACATGTGGCTGACGGGCTTCGACGCACCAAGCCTTTCCACCATGTATGTCGACAAGCCAATGCGCGGTCACGGCCTGATGCAGGCGATCGCCCGCGTCAACCGCGTTTTCAAGGACAAGCCCGGCGGCTTGGTCGTCGACTATCTGGGATTGGCCGACGAGCTGAAGAAGGCGCTCGCCACCTATACCGAAGCCGGAGGAACAGGCAAAACCGCTGTCGACCAAGCTGAGGCTGTCGCCTTGATGCTTGCGAAGCATGAGGTGTGCGCCGCTATGTTCCATGACTTCGACTGGTCCGCATGGAAGGCAGGAACCGCGGCGCAGCGGCTTTCGCTGCTTCCAATCGCGCAAGAGCACATCTTGGCGCAAGAAAACGGCAAGAGCCGGTTCATTGATGCCGTGAACGAGCTTTCAAAAGCATTCGCATTGGCAGTTCCGCATGAGGAAGCTCTTCGCATCGCTGACGATGTTGGCTTTTTCCAGTCCGTCCGCGCGGCGCTCGCCAAGGGGGAAGCCGGCAAGAAAAAGACGAACGAAGAACTGGACCACGCCATTCGCCAGATTGTTTCGAAGGCGATGGTTTCGGAAGAGGTGGTCGATATCTTCGCGGCAGCGGGATTGAAGAAGCCCGATATCTCCATCCTGTCCGACGAATTCTTGGCGGAGGTCCGCGGGATGCCGCAACGCAATCTCGCAGTCGAACTTCTTCAGAAACTCCTCAGAGGCGAGATCAAAGCGCGCTCCCGGCGCAATGTGGTTCAGGCGCGCTCCTTTGCCGAACTCCTGGAACAATCTCTCAGGCGGTATCAGAACCGGGCGATCGAGACAGCCAAAATCATCGAAGAGCTTATCCAGCTCGCCAAAGATATGCGCAAAGCCACAGAGCGCGGCGCTGACTTGGGCTTAAGCGATGATGAGGTCGCCTTTTACGATGCGCTTGAAACCAACGACAGTGCCGTGAAAGTTCTGGGCGACGACGCTCTCCGCGCCATTGCGCGGGAGCTTGTCGCAACGGTGCGAGCAAACGTCACCATTGACTGGACCGTCCGCGAAAATGTGCGGGCTCACCTTCGCGTCCTGGTGAAGCGCATCCTTCGAAAGCACGGCTACCCGCCGGATAAGCAGGAAAAAGCCACCCAAACCGTTTTGGAGCAAGCGGAGGTATTGTCTGCGGCATGGGCAGTTTAACGCAGCGGCGAACAATGTGCATCGGCGGAACTTGCGACATTAGTCAGGCAGCCGCCGAACATTGCTCCTGCTAAAAAGGCGATACCTTCAAGCACCTCGGGCGGACATGACAAGTAAGCAAGCTTGCCCACTTCTACACGTTTGCAGCC
>CAZCIF010000262.1:0-4403 GCA_964498645.1 uncultured Rhodomicrobium sp.
CTGGCGCAGGCGTCGCGCGCCGACCTCACCGCGGCGGCCGCCGCGATCGGCGCCGGCTACGACGTGCTCGAGATCGCACCGCCGCTCGACCCCGCCCCGCTCCTCGCCGCGCTCGGCGGCGCCTGGGCCGCCAGCGCGCTCGGCGACGCCACCGTCTTCTACCGCCGCGACCTGGTGGTGGACCGGCACGATGCAGCTCACCGAGCCGCAAGCAGGTTCCGACTTGCGCTACCTGAAGACCCGGGCCGTGCCGGCCACAGGCGGCAGCTACAAGATCACGGGCACGAAGATTTTCATCACCTATGGCGAGCACCCTATGACGGATAATATCATCCACTTGGTGCTGGCCCGGCTGCCCGATGCGCCTCCCGGCACGAAAGGCATCTCGCTTTTCCTTATCCCGAAATATTTCGTCAATGACGATGGCTCGCTGGGCGCGCGCAATGATGTGTATGCGGCCAAGCTCGAGCATAAACTCGGCATTCATGGCAGCCCAACCGCCGTTATGAACTATGGCGACAAGGGTGGCGCCACCGGCTGGATGATCGGCGAGCCCAATCGCGGCCTCCATGCGATGCTCACCATGATGATCGAGGCCCGCATCGGCGTCGGCATTCAGGGCGTGGGCATTGCCGAGCGCGCATTCCAACAGGCGCTGCACTATGCACGCGAGCGCAAGCAGGGTACGGACGATGCGGCGGGGCAGGACCGGTCCATCGCTATCTTCGAGCATCCCGATGTGAAGCGGATGCTGCTCGGCATGAAGGCCACGACGTCGGCGGCACGCGCGGGCTGCTATGCAACCTCGGTGGCAACGGACATCGCGCATCGCTCTCCGGACGCAAAGGAGCGCAAGCGCGCGTTGGACGAGGCGGCACTCCTGACCCCGGTTGCGAAAGCCTTCTCCACGGATATAGGCGTGGAAGTCGCTTCCGATGGCATCCAGGTGCATGGCGGCATGGGCTACATCGAGGAGCCAGGTGCGGCGCAGTATTACCGCGACGCACGCATCGCCCCGATTTACGAGGGCACGAACGGCATTCAGGCCATCGACCTCGTCACCCGCAAGCTGCCGTCCAATGGAGGCGAAACCGTCAACGCGTTCATCGCCCAGTTGAAGGAAACCGTGCGCGCGGTGAAGACCTCGAACGAACCGGCCTTCGGTCATATGGGCGAGCGTATGGAAGCAAGCGTTGCCGCGCTTGAGGAGACGAGCCACTGGCTTCAGCGCCAGCTTACGGAAAACAAGGCTGCCGCGCTGGCCGGGGCAACGCCGTTCGGGCGGCTGTTTGGGATTGCTTCCGGCGGCGTTTATCTTGCCAAGGGTGCGCTGGCTTCGGCACGCGGCGGGGATGGTGCGAACGCCGATGCCCGTGCGATCGAAGCACGGCATTTCGCGGAAAGCCTGATGGGTGAGACCGGCGGGCTGAAATATGCGGTCATGCACGGATATGAGACCGTGACGAAGGCCGATGCCGTGCTGGGAATGAGATGACCATGAGCGCGCAAGTTCAGATTGCCCAGCATGGCGCTATACAGACGCTCAGGCTCAACCGGGCTGAGAAGAAAAACGCATTGACCGGGGAGATGTACCGGGCGCTTGCCGGCGCGCTGCGGGCCGCGGGTGCAGCCGATGGTATCGCCGTCACAGTGATCTTAGGCCAAGCCGGCATTTTCTGTGCGGGCAATGACGTGGCGGACTTCCTCGCCGCAAGCCAGGGCGGAGCCGGCCTCCAAGGGCTCAGCTTCCTCGAAGCGCTGGCGGATCACGAAAAGCCGCTCATCGCCGCCGTTGATGGCCCTGCCATTGGCATCGGCACAACCTTGATGCTTCACTGCGATCTGGTTTTCGCCAGCCCGCGCGCCGTGTTTCAAACGCCGTTCGTCAATCTCGGACTCGTTCCGGAAGCGGCTTCAAGCCTGCTTGGGCCAAGGCTGATGGGCCATGCCCGCGCGTTCGAGCTTCTGGTCATGGGCGAAGCGTTCACGGCGGAGCGAGCGAAGGAAGCCGGCTTCGTCAATCACATTGTCCCATCTGAAGAGTTGGAGGGCGCGGCTCTTAGAGCGGCCGAGGCGCTTGCCCGGAAGCCGCGGGAGGCGCTCAGGATTTCGAGGCGGCTGTTGAAGGGCGATCCCGCCTCCATCAAGAGCCGCATGCGGGAGGAGGGCGCGCTTTTCCTGGAGCGGGTAAAGTCGGATGAGGCGCGCGCAGCCTTTGCGGCGTTCTTACAAAAGACGCCGGGAGACGCGGGATAGCCATTTGTAAGAGAAAAAAGAAATGGGAACGCTCAACAGGAAGACCCTTTTCATAACCGGCGGCAGCCGGGGCATCGGGCTCGCTATCGCGCTTCGAGCGGCGAAGGACGGCGCGAATATCGCGATCGCCGCCAAAACCTCCGAGCCGCATCCTAAATTGCCCGGCACGATCTATAGCGCCGCAGCCGAGATCGAGCAGGAGGGCGGCAAAGCACTTCCTATCATCTGCGATATCCGCTTCGAAGATCAGGTGCAGGCAGCGGCTGAGCAAACGGCGAAGCATTTCGGCGGAATCGATATTTGCATCAACAATGCGAGCGCGATCAGCCTCACACCGGCGGCTCAGACCGATATGAAGCGCTATGATCTGATGCACCAGATCAACGGGCGCGGCACGTTCCTGACTTCGAAAACCTGCATCCCCTATCTGCAGAAAGCGGAGAACCCGCACATCCTCATGCTTTCGCCGCCGCTCGATCTCAATCCGAAATGGTTTGCGCCGCACGTCGCCTACACCATCGCAAAATACAACATGAGCCTTTGCGTGCTCGGCATGTCGGCGGAGTTGAAGCCCTATGGCATCGCGGTGAATGCGCTTTGGCCGCGTACCACCATCGCGACAGCGGCGGTTGCAAATCTGCCCGGCGGCGACAGGCTCATGCGCGCGAGCCGCAAGGCGGAGATCCTCGCCGATGCGGCTCATGTCATCCTCACGAAGCCCTCACGCGATTTCACTGGCAATTTTTGCATCGACGACACGCTCCTCTGGGAAAACGGCAAGCGCGACTTCGACCATTACCGTATCGACCCGAGCGAGGATCTCACCCCTGACTTCTTCGTGCCCGACGATGATAAGCCGCCCGTCTCCTTGAAAGCGCTCGTCGGTAAGCAGGCTGGGTGAGACTTTCCCCATGTCAACGCTCTATATCACCCATGACGCTTTCCTGAAGCACGACACCGGCGAATGGCACCCGGAGAGGGCCGCCCGGATGAAGGCCATCGAGGACGCTCTGTCTGGCGAAAAGTTTCAAAATCTCCACCGTGCCGTGGCGCCGCTCGCAACGCGCGAGCAAATCGTGCGCGCTCACCCGGAGCGGTATTTCGATTTCTTGGAGAAGAACCGGCCGCAGCACGATCTCGTTTCGCTCGATGGCGGCGACACGATCATGTCGCCGGGCAGTTGGGAAGCTGCTCTGCGCGCGGCTGGCGCGGGTATCGCAGCCGTTGACGAGGTCATGCAGGGCCGTGCCACAAACGCCTTTTGCAGTGTCCGGCCACCCGGACATCATGCCGAGGCCGAAAGGCCGAACGGCTTTTGCATTTTCAATAATGTGGCGATTGCAGCGTTCCATGCTCAGGCGGTCCATGGAGCAGAACGGGTGGCGGTCGCCGATTTCGATGTCCATCACGGAAACGGCACCCAGGCCATCTTCTGGGCCGAGCCTTCGCTTCTCTATGCATCTATCCATCAGATGCCGCTGTTCCCCGGCACGGGCCGCGTGACCGAACGCGGCGAGTCCGGCAACATCGTCAATGCGCCGCTTAAGGCCGGGGATGGGAGCGCCGAATTCCGTGAAGCGTTCGAATCAGTCATTCTCCCGGCTTTGCATCGCCATGCGCCGGACCTTATCATCATATCTGCCGGGTTCGACGCCCATCGCGCCGACCCCCTCGGCAACCTCAACCTCGTCGAGGAGGATTACGCCTGGGTGACGCGAAAGCTGATTGAAGTAGCGCGGGAACGCTGCGGGGGGCATCTGGTTTCAATGCTGGAAGGAGGCTATGACCTTACCGCCCTTGGCCGCTCAGTCGCAGTTCATGTGCAGACGCTATTGGAAGCAATCTGAGGGGACGCTTATGCAAAGCAATGCAATCAAGGAGCCGCCGGCACCCCGGCAGGCACGTAATAGCCAGTTCGCCGACATCAAGGGGATGAGTTTCGAAGTTGCGCTGAAAGAGCTTGAGCAGATCGTCACGCGCCTTGAGAGAGGCGATGTCGATCTGGAGCAGTCTATTGACATCTATGAGCGCGGAGAAGCCCTTCGCTCTCATTGCGATCAGCTTCTCAAGCGCGCCGAGGCCAAAGTTGAGCGCATCACGCTCAACGCCCAAGGCGCCCCCGCAGGGACTACCCCACTCGATGCCGG
>CAZCIF010000263.1:0-4331 GCA_964498645.1 uncultured Rhodomicrobium sp.
CAAAATCCCAAAAGCGGAAATAAGCCCTTTCAATCCAAGCATAGCGGTCTCCCCCGGTCCCAAAATCTTTTAACCCGAGCCCTTGCAAATGCGAGATATTGGCTCATCGCGCAAAGCTGGGCTATGCCGGTCGTGTTTAAGGATCTGGGCGGGGAAATGCAACACCGCACTCGCCGCGGCCTTGCTTCCATAATTCGCTCTGCGCCGGTCCTTGCGGACCGCCACTTAAGCCCCAATTGGGGTGTAAAAGCAGCGCCAAACGCGAACACCCCTCAAGCCAAGGACTTGAAGATGCCCATCGACACGCCGTTCATGATCACCGTTTGCGGGATCGAGGAACTTGCCTGCCATGCAGAACGGCAGGTCAGCCATGTACTGTCGATCCTCGATCCCGATCAGGCCGAGCCGGAAGCGTTCGGCGCTTATGGCGAACATGCGCGGCTTGAGCTGAAGTTTCACGATATTATCGACGAGAGGCCGGGCTTCCAGGCCCCGCAGCCGGGGGACGTCGGCAAGATCCTGGAGTTTGGCCGCGGCGTTCTAAGCGACCCCGAAAATCTGCGCCATCTCCTCGTCCACTGTCATATGGGTATCTCGCGTTCAACCGCTTCGATGACGCTTCTTTTGGCTCAGGCGCAGCCGGACCTAGCGGCGGACGAAGTCCTGGAACAGATTGTGCACATCCGTGAAAAGGCTTGGCCGAACTTACGGATTCTCGAGTTCGGCGAGGAGCTTCTCGGGCGCAAGGGTGAGTTCAGCACGGCCGTTGGTGCCGTCTATCGGCTTCAGCTCGAGCGGCGCCCCGAGATCAAGGACTTCTTCATCGAGGGCGGACGCGCACGGGAAATCGAAACCGCGCTCGGCAAGAAATAGTATTTGCCTTTGCCGCAGCTGAAGAGCTGGAAACTTTGGTCCATCCTTCGACAGGCTCAAGGATGAGGTTTCGACAGACTTCAGGACGAAGTCAAGTTATATCAATGGATTGAACGTCAGGTGAGCCTGCGAGAGCAAAGCCCGTGGAGATGAGCGGCGAACCGCTCACCCTATTGGCTCATGAAAGCAGCTTAACGGTTAGTTCCCATAAATTTGAAAGAAGGTGCGCTATTGAGCTGCTCTTTGCTATAGGGAACGGAGACGTGGTCGATCAACCCGCTTTGGTCGCGTATGATGTTCAAATTGTTGAACGGCACAGCTACGTTCTTCTCACCCATTCCAAGAAAGCCGCCAACGCCGATGACAGCAGCTTGTACGTTGCCCTTCTCATCCAAGATGAGATCGGTGACTTCACCGATGCTCTTGTTGCCGGCCCCCATCACCTTGGTACCGATAAGTTTGGAGCCTCGCCACTCGTTACCCGCCTGCTGCTGCAAAAAGCTTTTCGCAGGGGGAGTTTCCTGGCCCATTGTCGGCGGGGCGGTAACTTGGGCCATGGCCGGAGATAGAATCAGCATTCCGGCTGCCGCACCGGCCGCGAGTCGCTTCAGCATAACTAATGCCTCCTTTGAATTAGGGCGGGAGCGCGTGCCCCGCCACGCATACAAACTATTAAAACATGAAATACCGCGTTTTGTTTCAGCCCCCCAAATGAGTGGCCGGGCCTGGGGCTTAGCCTTTCAAGGCGGTGGCAAATCTGCACGGCGCCTGGATTGCGCTGCGCAATAATCAGCCAGGCTTATGTGCCGGGATCGGATTTCGGCACAGAGCGGCAGTCAAAGCCGGCTGAATAATACCAGATCCGTTGCTTCCGCGGCCACCGCCGCCGGGCGATCCAGGAGCGGTTAGCACCGCCCGTGCATGTAGCTGGTATAGGCGTACCAGCGCGCTCCTGCGAGACGTCCGCGGGAATGGTTTGAAGTTTTTCACAGGAACTCACGCGAAAAATCGAAAGAATTACCGGGGGTGGGCAAATTCCCTGCCCGGAACGTCATTATCCCGTTGTCAGGTTCTTATGTTTGTTTAAAACAATGCCCGCGACAGACAGAGGGACTGGTGCCGCAATGAACGAACATGAGACGCGGACGCTGTGGGAGATGGGCCGCGATGCATGGAACGAATGGGCTTCGCAGATCTTGAAATCGAAGGCCAACTTCCAGCAGGCGGGAGCCTTTTCGTTGAATTGGTTTGGGGAAGCGGACAATGACCCGACGCTACTTTGGCTAAAGGTTGCGGCCGCGGACTTTTCCGATGCACACTTCGAGGACGAGACGGCCTTCGAAGGATTTATATTTCCCGGCCCAGTGAATCTGACCGGGGCGGTTTTCGAGCGCCCCGTTTCTTTTGCGGGCGCGGAATTCCAATTACCGGCGAAGTTCGACCATGCGCATTTTCAAGGCGATGTTTCCTTCGAAGGCGGGAAGTTCCAAGGCCAAGCCACGTTCGACGACGCACTCTTCGATGGTGCCGCCAGCTTCGAGCGTGCTGAGTTTCTTAAGGAGAGGAACGGTCCGCTCACCCATGGCGTGAAATTCCAAAGAACCCGGTTCATGGGGAAAGCGGATTTCCGGTCTTCCATTTTCGTCGGCACCGCCGATTTCTCCAAAGTGCAATTCGCCGGCACCGCGCGTTTCGACGAGGCACGTTTCACAGCCGGCGCCATGTTCGAGGGCGCTATCTTTTCAGCTCCGGCGGGGTTCAACGCATGCCAATTTCTGGGGACTGCGGCGTTCAAGGAATCGCAGTTCACCGGAGAAGCCCGCTTCGCGGAAGCTTCGTTCAAGGGCGAGTGCGTCTTCGATCAAGCCCAGTTTTGGGGCGACACTTCATTCCGGGATGCACGCTTTGAAAATGATTCATCTTTCGCCGGCATGCGGGTCGAGGGAAGCTGCCGCTTCCGTGGCGCGAAGTTCGCGGCGCAGACGCAATTCCTCGATTGCCGGATTAGCGGACACGCCGATTTTTCCAGTGCTAGCTTCGGTGGCCCGTTGACTTACCGTTTTGCTCATTTCGGCCAAGGCGGTTCTTGGCCGGGCTGTCAGTTTCTTGACCGCGCCGATTTCTCAGGCGTGACGCTCGGGAAAAACTCGAGCTTCACAGACAGTCAGTTCGATGGAGAGGCGATCTTCAGGGAAGCGCGTTTCGATGCGCCTGTTTCCTTTGCTTCAAGCCGCTTCAATGCGGCAGTGGACTTCTGTGCATTGCAAAGCAAGGTGGCGTTCGTCCTCGCCGGCGCGGAATTCAAGAACGTGCCGAGCTTCCTCGAAGCGAGCTTCCATGAACCTCCGCGGGTCGATCACATGCAGGTCGCCGACCCCCTCAAACGGCTACATAAGTGGCAGGAGGGGGTGCGGGACCCGCGCGGCCAATTCTTTAAGCTCATGAAAGTCTGCGTGGACCCGGACGCTTCCGCGAAATTCCGCCGCTTGAAGAAATTGGCCTCTGAGGCCCAGGACCAGCCCCGCGAGCAGGAGTTCTTCGCGCAAGAGCTCCGCTGCGGCCGCTTTTGGCATGACAAGCCCTTCGGCCATGGCGTCGCGCGCTTTTGGCTTGGCTGGCTTTACGGCGGCGTCGCGAATTACGGGCGGTCTTTGCTGCGTCCAGCCCTGCTATGGCTCCTGTCGATCTTTCTGTTTGCGTTCTACTTTCTTGCACAGCGAGGCACCGGGTGGAGCGTGCAGCCGCCTTCTAACCTCGGCCAGCGGCTGACAGGTTTGTTTGCGGATGCCCCTTGCGTTTCCGGTTCCTCGAACCCGATCGGCGAGGCGCTCTACCTCTCCTTTAGGAATGCATTGCTCAAGCTCGACTGGTCCGACGCCTCGACATCGCGGCGTGTTTTCGGCTGTCTCTACGGAATTGAGCCAAGCGGCAACGCCATCATACCGCTCGGGGTATCGTCAGCGTCGCTATTTCAGGCCGTGGTGAGCGGAGCGCTGCTCTTCATGTTCTTGCTGGCGCTGCGCAATCTGCTCAAAGTCCGGTAGCGCCGGCGGACGCTGTGAACTTGTCATCACCGCATTAGCGCTTAGGGTGCTGGCCGCAGCAAAACGTGGCGCTTCTTGCCCAGGGAAAGCTTGATAACGCCGTCCTGGTTGAGATCTTTCAGAGTTATCGTGGCACGCTCGCCGGTCGCGGCGATATCGTTCAGCCGGAGCGCGCCGCCTTTGATGTGGCGCCTGGCCTCGCTCGTGGACGCAACAAGGCCCGCCAGCACGCTCGCGTTCAGAAGCCCGATCCCCCGGCTCAAGTCCTCTTTCGGAATTTCTATCGTGGGAAGCCCTTCAGCCGCCGCGCCCTCTTCGAACGCTTTTCGCGCGGTCTCGGCGGCGGCCTCGGCCGCCTCGCGTCCGTGCAGCATCGCCGCCGCCTCGGTTGCCAGTACCTTTTTGGCCTCGTTA
>CAZCIF010000264.1:0-4304 GCA_964498645.1 uncultured Rhodomicrobium sp.
CGTTAGGCGCTTCGGCCCAGGCCCCTACTTTGGTCCAGGCCGCCGCTTTGGCCCCCGCCGCTTTGCCTATAGGCGATATTGGCGCGCAGGCCGGTGGTGGTGGGGACCGGCCGTGGGCGTCGGCGTTGGCGTGATCGGCGGTAGCTGCTACTGGAATTGCCGCAACGCGGGCTATAGCCCAGCTTACTGCAGGACCTACGCATACAGGTTCTGCCCGTAATCGGCCCCTTAATGAACTAAGGGCCGCGTAAAGCGGCCCTTAGTTCATCCTTTGTCCGGCGCTACCCGTGCATTCTAGTAGCCTTTGGTGCCCTCGGGCGCCGTTGGCTTGGTGGCGCGTTTCATGGTACCGGCCTGGCACTCCCTCATGAAAGTCTTCCTCGTCTTGCCCTCTGACTGGTACATGGCTCTGTGTGTCTGCCAATCCTTCCTGCACTGGGCCGCACTCTTCCTTTGGGCAGCATCGGCAACGCCTCCAAGCACCGCGATGCTCAAACCGGCTATCATACAACAGCGGAAGATCGATAACATATGCGTTTTCATGGCTCGCAACCTTTGCTTCCGGGATTATTCCCGCATCGGTTCGTGCGTGCTCCTATGAGGAATTCCGCGCGGCGATGCGTGCCGTTGGGGATCATCCCCAGACCGGGCTCCCCTCAGGTGAACATAGTTACGTAATCCGAAGCAATTGATTACCTTACCGATTATTAGGCGCGCGTGTAGGACATCTATTCAATTTTATGCGCCTTGCCCGCATCGCGGCAGCGATGAGAACCCGATGCGGCAATGCGGCCAGCCTCCAGAAGCCTGCTTCCTCCTCACTTGCTGCCGTTGGCACGGCGCGCGGCGATAACAACAGCGTGATCATCCGTGTGCGTAACTTTCGCTGCATCCGGCTCGAACCTATCAGAGGCGCCTGCGCATCGGCGATGGGCGTAGCTTTTCGCTATCAGGAGAAAACTATGATGCGTTCCATGCTCGTTGTCTTCGCCACCATTAGCATTCTCAGCCCGGCGCCTGCATTCGCGGCCGAGCCAGCGCTCGTCGTCAAGGAAAGTAAGCTCGGCGTGAAAGAGACCATCGATGCGCTCGCTGCCGCCCTCGAAGCCAAAGGCGTCAAGGTTGCCGCCCGCATCGATCATGCCGCGGGTGCTAAGATGGCAGGGATGGAATTGCGGCCGGCAGAGGTCATCATATTCGGCAACCCAAAGCTTGGCACGCCGCTGATGCAGGCAGATCAGCGCGCCGGGCTGGATCTGCCGATGAAGGTGCTGGCCTGGCAAGATGCCGGCGGCAAGGTGTTCGTCACCTACACCGACCCAGCCGCACTCAAAACCCGCTACGGGCTTGAAGGCAAGGATGACGTGTTGAAGGCGATGGCTCAGGCGCTCGATGCCTTCAGCAACGCTGCTACGGGCAAGTAGCTCCTGCGCCATCAACGGCGCATAACGCACCGCGCCGGCGTGTGATGCCAACCCTCAGCGCGGTTCAGGAACCCGGCTTTCGATGGCGGGTTCTTGTCCTGCCCACGTATTTTTTATTCACCGTCATGAGCGAACCGCCCGTACAAATAAGCAATGCAGCTAGCCGCCCAGCTGAACGGCCGGCGCTTATATACCGGCATCCGGTCACGGTTCGCCTGACACACTGGGTTGGCGCCGTCTGTATCGTCATTTTGCTTATGAGCGGGCTGCAGATTTTCAATGCCCATCCTGCGCTATATCTCGGCCAAGCATCGGACTTCGCACATCCAGTTGTATCGATTAAGACGGAAGAAAGGGATGGCCGCGAAATAGGCGTCACAGAGATTCTCGGTTACTCCTTTAATACGACTGGCGTCTTGGGCCTTTCGGGCAGGGACAATGACGACGACCGCGCATTTCCGGCGTGGTTGACGTTGCCTAGCTATCAGGACCTCGCCACCGGGCGGCGCTGGCACTTTTTCTTTGCTTGGGCGCTGGTCTTTAACGGCTTGATTTATCTAATTTACAGCCTCGCCAGCGGGCATGTATGGCGCGATCTGATCCCGTCTACGCAACAACTTCGCCACATCGGAACCTCTATCCTCGATCACTTGAGGTTGCGCTTTTCCCATGGCGAGGAGGCCAGGAATTATAACGTCCTTCAACGGATGTCCTATTTGGTCATCCTGTTCATCGTACTGCCGCTCTTGATCCTCACCGGCTGGACTATGTCGCCGGGTCTCGATGCCGCATTTCCGGGCCTGACCACGATCCTTGGCGGCCGCCAGTCCGCCCGAACCATTCATTTCGTGTGCGCATTCCTCATTACCGGCTTTGTGATCGTCCATGTGGCGATGGTGCTGTTGACGGGCGTTTGGAACAACATGCGCTCAATGATCACCGGATGGTACGCAATCAAAGGATAAGTACCCATGGCTGAACCGGTTGACCGGAGAAGGATGCTGGCGGGGGTGGCGGCGAGCTTCGCCGCGCTGCCGCTCGCCGGCTGCGATCTATTTTCGCGGAACCCTGCCTTTCGCAAGGTTTTGAACAGCGCTGAAAGTCTGACCGAATATGCGCAGCGGCTTCTCCTGTCGCGGCAATCGCTGGCGCAAGAGTTTGGCGAGGCGGATATTTCCCCGCAATTCCGTGCCAATGGGTCGACGGACCCTAGCGATCCCGCCTATGTGAATCTGGCTCAATCGAACTTCAAAGACTGGCGGCTCGAAGCCGGCGGCCTTATCAATAATCCGCTGCGCTTGTCCCTCGACGATCTGCGTGCGCTGCCTTCGCGAACGCAGATCACGCGCCACGATTGCGTGGAGGGCTGGAGTTGCATCGGCAAGTGGACGGGGGTTCCGCTGAGCACGGTATTGCAGCGTGCCGGTCTTAGACGGGACGCCAAATACATCGTGTTCTACTGCGCCGACAGCCTTGACGATACGCCCGGTGAATCGAGCAAATATTATGAGAGCATCGATCTGGCCGACGCATTTCATCCGCAGACCATTCTCGCCTACGATATGAATGGCGCGCCGTTGCAGGTACCCTATGGCGCTCCGCTTCGCCTGCGCGTGGAGCGGCAGCTCGGCTATAAGATGGCTAAATATATCATGAGAATCGAGGCTGTGGCGAGTATCCGGCGGATTGCGGGCGGCCGGGGCGGCTATTGGGAAGACCGGGGCTACGAATGGTACGCGGGCATCTGAGTTGACGATGGCGGCTTATCGATACGGGGAACGGCATAGGCTTGGGGGCCGTCCGCTGAGGCCGTTTTCGCTTAAAACATAGCGTGGAAATCCGGCAACTTGCGCGAAACAAGATAGTCGACAATTTTCAGAGGCTACCATAAGGTCAGCCTTCACTGGGCTGTGTTTCCGCCAAAATCCAAGAAACCAGAGCGGCGGAGACATAGCGAATAGAGCATAGCGGCCATTTTCCTGCGCAACTAAACACCACTCGCAGCGAGGCGACCTTGAGATGGCAAACGAAGCGAAGCCGTGGCGCGTAGAAATTTCCAATCGCAAGCGATTGCTCGACGGCTTCTTCAAGGTCGACCAGGTTGAGGTTTCCTACGAGAAGTTCAACGGCGAGATGACCCCTGAGCGTCCGCTCCTCGTATTTGAACGCGGCGATGCGGCTGCCGCTCTCCTTCACGACGAGGAGCGCCGCAAAATTATTGCGGTCCGTCAGTTTCGCCTCCCCACGCGCGATAAGGGCCGGGAGAGGGGATGGCTTGTCGAGGCTGTCGCGGGCATGATCCGCTCGGACGAGGATGGGAAGCCCGAGGAAACGCCGCTCCAATGCCTTATGCGCGAGGTTCTGGAGGAAACCGGCTATCAGCTCACGCAGGCGATCCCCGTTGCGACCTTTTTTTCGTCGCCCGGCGGCAGCACCGAGATGATTTATCTTTTTTACGCCTCCGTGCGCAGAACCGGGAAAGTCGCTGAGGGCGGCGGCGTGAAGGACGATGGAGAAGATATCGAAATTGTCGAAATCGATCTTGACGAGTTCTTCGCGAAACTCGCCGCGCGGGAATTCGAAGATCCAAAACTCATCATTGCGGGTCAATGGCTCTTGGCCCGCAGGGCTACCGCGCGCGCGGAATTCGATCCCGGCACTTCCAAGACCTTCAAATACCAGGTTAAAACCGGCAAAAATCTCATCCTCGGAATAAAAACCGGTGATATCAAAGCCACGCGCGGCACCGATGTCTGGGTGAACTCCGAGAACACCGACATGATGATGGATCGCTTCTTCGCTAAGTCGGTGTCCGCAACCATTCGCGCCCTTGGCGCAAAGAAACACGACACAAGCAAGGATATAGAAGAAAACACGCAT
>CAZCIF010000265.1:0-4262 GCA_964498645.1 uncultured Rhodomicrobium sp.
ATCAAGCGCTTGCGCCTCATCCTGAGGAGCCGCGAAGCGGCGTCTCGAAGGATGACGGGCGCCGCGATCGAACATTGCGCGCGGTATAACGTCCCATGTCTGCCTGGTAGCGCTGTGTGCCACAAGCAGCAAGCGGGACAGCGGCCGATGAACCATTCAGCCGGATTTGATATTATTTCACGCGGCCCCTTTGCTCAGAAGGGCGATGTAGAAGCCGTCGGTCTCATGTTGCGCGGGCGTCAGAAGGATGCCGAGCTTGCTCGAAGACCCGGATTGCATTGGGCGCGAAAGGATTTTTGCAGCGCGTTCGATTGCATTAATTGCGATGAAACCGGGGTTGCTTTCGAGAAATGCTTCAATTTGCCTGTCATTTTCCTCCGGCAGCATTGAGCAGGTGACATAAGCGAGGGTTCCGCCGGGCTTTACAAGGGGCGCCGCCCGCGAAAGCAGCATGTGTTGCATGGCGACGCGCTCGGCAAGTTGCGCCCGCGTGAGCCGCCATTTGGCATCGGGCCGCCGCCGCCAGACGCCTGTGCCGCTGCAAGGCGCGTCGATGAGAACGAGATCCATCCGCCCTTCAAGCGCGTCGAGTGCTTCGTCCTGCCCCGGCGGCAGCGCCTGGACATTCCGCGCGCCTGCCCGCTTCAGCCGCTCGAAAATCGGGCGGAACCGGATGGGATCGGCGTCGTAAGCATAGACTTGCCCGGTGTTCTGCATCTGCGCTGCCATGGCGAGCGTCTTACCGCCAGCGCCGGCGCATATGTCGGCAACTTGCATTCGTGGACCAGCGCCCGCGAGCAGCGCCGCGATCTGGCTGCCCTCGTCTTGAACCTCGAACCAGCCGCGTCCATGGGCGGGGTCCGCCTCCACATTCGGGCTTCGCAAGCCGCCTTCCCGTGCGGGCAGCCGCACACCAAGTGGGGAATATGCCGTTCCAGTGGCGCCATACCGGGCAAACGCCTTTAACACTTTCTCGCGCGTTGCCTTCAGCGTGTTAACGCGGAGATCGGCAGGCGCCCGGCGGGCTAATGCCTGGCCTTCGCCGGTTACTCCCTCGCCGAATGCCGCGGAGAATGAAGCGTGCAGCCATTCGGGATAATCGCCCTGCACCCAGGGAGGGGCGCCGGAGAGGTCTGTTTTCTCAAGCCCCTTGCGTTCTTCTTCTGTAAGCGGTTCCGGGCTGAACCGTTCGCCGGTGCATAGGCCGGCGATGTCTTCGTCGCCAAAGCCCCATGAATGCCGCAAGGCGGCGAGCGCTATCGCCCGCGGCGTATCGCTTTGCATGAGATAGGACAGGGACTGCTTGCGCCGTAAGCCATCATAGACAAGGTTGCCGATCCAGGCGCGGTCCGCCGAGCCGGCGAAGCGATGAGCGCGCCCCCAATCGGCCAGCGCGACCGAAGCTGCGCGCCCGCGCCCAACGATCTCATGCAAGACGTCGATCGCTGCCTGAACCCTCGCGCCGGGCTGCATGTGAGACCGCGATCCGCTAATTATTAGTTGGATAGTTAGGCGACTCGCGGGTGATCGTTACGTCATGCGTATGACTTTCGCGGAAGCCGGCATTGGTAATCTGAACGAATTCGGCCTTTTCATGCAGCTCCGCGATCGAACGGGAGCCTGTGTAGCCCATGGCCGCGCGCAAGCCGCCCACAAGCTGGTGAAGCACGGTCGCCACCGGGCCCTTATAGGGAACCTGGCCCTCGATGCCTTCAGGCACGAGTTTCAGCGTATCGGCGACCTCGCCCTGGAAGTAGCGGTCGGCTGAGCCGCGCGCCATCGCACCAAGCGATCCCATGCCGCGATAAGACTTATAGGTGCGGCCTTGGTAGAGATAGACCTCGCCCGGGCTTTCGTCGGTTCCGGCCAGAAGCGAGCCGATCATCACGCAAGCCGCGCCGGCGGCAATCGCTTTCGCGATATCGCCAGAATATTTGATGCCGCCATCGGCTATGACAGGCACGCCAAAACGCTCGGCCGCTTCCGCCGCTTCCATGACGGCGGTGAGTTGCGGCACACCCACGCCGGCCACGACGCGGGTTGTGCAAATGGAGCCGGGTCCGATCCCCACCTTGACCGCGTCGGCACCGGCATCGATCAGCGCCTTCGTTGCGCCGGCGGTTGCAACATTGCCCGCTATCACTTGCACGGAGTTCGACTCGCGCTTGATGCGCCGCACAGCATCCAGCACGCGCTGGGAATGCCCATGCGCGGTATCCACCACAATCAGGTCCACGCCCGCGTCGATGAGATGCTCGCTGCGGCGGAAGCCGGCCTCGCCGACGGATGTTGCGGCGGCCACCCGCAGCCGGCCTTGCTCGTCTTTGCAGGCGAGAGGATGCTGCTCCGCCTTCTCGATGTCCTTAACCGTGATAAGGCCAATGCAATGATAGTCGTCATCGACAACAAGCAGCTTCTCGATGCGATGCGAATGCAGAAGGCGCTTAGCGTCTTCCCGGCCGATGTTCTCCTTAACCGTGACAAGGTTCGTTTTCGTCATCAGCTCGAAGACGGGCTGATTGAGGTTGGTGGCGAAGCGCACATCGCGATTGGTCAGGATGCCAACGAGTTTGCCTTGGGTGCTCCCGCCGTTCGCCACCGGCTCGACCACCGGAATGCCGGAGATCCTGTGGATGTCCATGAGCTTAAGCGCATCCTTAAGCGTCGCATCCGGCGCGATCGTCACCGGATTGACGATCATGCCGGACTCGAATTTCTTGACCTGGCGGATGTGCTGCGCCTGCACCTCGGGCTCAAGGTTGCGATGGATCACACCAATCCCGCCTGCTTGCGCCATGGCGATGGCCAACGGTCCTTCCGTGACGGTGTCCATTGCCGCCGAGATAATCGGAATGTTGAGCTTGATGCTTCTCGTGAGGCTCGTCGTCACGTCGGCCTCGGAAGGCAATACATTGGAAAGGCTCGGCTGCAAAAGCACGTCGTCGAAGGTAAGCCCCGTCTTTTGCCGGATAATGGCCATTTCGGAAATTCCTTGGCGCTCCTGGCGCCCACCGGTGTCATGGATTATTTCGGGGTTTAACACCCCCAGCTCAATCTGTAAAATGTGGCTTAGGGCTTTTCCTGTCTAGGCGCCGGCAAAGATGCCGGTATCCAGAGGTTTTCCAGAACACTTCTCAAGCCACGCTTCCGCCGTTTCCCGGCATTTCGCCTCTGGCCAATAGTGGCAGAATTAGTTTAGGGTGCCCTTAAACCACGTAGCGGACCAGGATTCACGACACAATGGAGTTGAATAAGCTTACCGATGATTTGACCGTGGCCGGTCAGATCGATCTCGCCGTCATCCCCCTTCTTGCCGAAAGAGGCATTCGCGCTATAATTTGCAACCGGCCCGATGGCGAAGCTCCAGGCCAGCCGTCTTTTCGCGAGGTTGAACAAACGGCGGCAGCGAATGGAATGAAGGCTGTCTATTTGCCCGTGCCGTCGAACGCAATTAGCAATTCGGATGCCTACGCATTCGAGGAAGCGCTCAACGGCTTGCCCAAGCCCGTTATAGCCTATTGCCGGTCGGGGACGCGCTGCGCTGTGTTGTGGTCGCTGAGCCAGGCTGACAAGCTCCCGATCCAAGACATCCTCCTCAAGGCCATAAGGGCTGGCTATGACTTGTCATCCCTGGTGCCGCGGCTGGAAAAGCTGCGCCGGCCCTAGCCATGGCGGCGCCCGGCACCCCTCCCGAGTTCGATGCAGGCTTCCGGGAGAAATTTGCCGGGCTTCTCCTTTGGCGGCGGGATGTCCGGCATTTCCGCAGAGACCCGCTTCCCGAAGGCTGCATCGAGCGCCTGCTCCGGCTTGCCTGCCTCGCACCGTCGGTCGGCTTGAGCCAGCCCTGGCGCTTCGTCCTCGTCGAGGACCCCGCCAAACGCAAAGCCATTCGCGAGAATTTCGCGTCCGCGAATGCGGATGCGCTCGCCTCGTATCACGGCGAGCAGGCCGCGCGCTACGCAACGCTGAAGCTCGCGGGGCTCGATGACGCGCCCGTGCATCTTGCCGTGTTTGCAGACCCGGACCCCGAACAGGGCGCCATGCTCGGCCGCCGCACCATGCCGGAGACGGTGGCCTACTCCGCCGTTACCGCCATTCACACCCTCTGGCTCGCGGCGCGTGCCGAGGGCATCGGCATGGGCTGGGTTTCCATTCTCGATCCTGCGCCGCTGAACCGCGATCTCGACGTTCCGCCCGATTGGCGCTTCATCGGCTATTTCTGCCTGGGCTTTCCGGAAGAGGCACAGAACACGCCAGAGCTG
>CAZCIF010000266.1:0-4212 GCA_964498645.1 uncultured Rhodomicrobium sp.
CGGCATGGCGCCCGTTCTGGTGTTGCGAAACACAACGGGCTTTCGTGTTGGTGAATTTCAGTGCGAGGTCAAGCTGAGGAATGCCCCCCAGGGTATGCTCAGCGTAATTGCGGCATGATGAGGCGAAAAAATGACTATAAGATTACAATATGGAAATGAGGGAATATTGACGGTATCGA
Organism: uncultured Rhodomicrobium sp.; assembly: GCA_964498645.1. Classification (GTDB taxonomy): domain Bacteria; phylum Pseudomonadota; class Alphaproteobacteria; order Rhizobiales; family Rhodomicrobiaceae; genus Rhodomicrobium. The sequence continues at coordinate 180 of CAZCIF010000266.1, forward strand.
CGAATATTGCCGCGTCAACGATATAGTTGGTGCCAGGACGCATCTTTCGTCGCAACACGTCGGATGCGGCCTAGCTCATTCGATGGGAAAGCCCCTCCAAAAAGGAGGCGCCTTTTGCGTTTGGGCGACGGGCCATAAAAAAAGCCCCGCCTCGGCGGGGCGCTTTTCGCCTCTTGGTCCCTTTAGGCATGCACATCACCTCCTATCCGCACGATTCTCGCCTGTTTTATGGAGGGATGCTTCTCAAAGAACTCGGTGATCGCGTTTGTCAGGCTGGTCAACTTGGCTTCATCGAAGCCTTCGCTCTCTTCATAAAGAGGCAGCTTTGTCTCAATGACCAGAATCTTTCGCATAGCATCGGGCGTCATCTCGATAGTTAGCCGACTGCTTGCTGCGTATTCGTGTTTGAGAAGGTCTATCTCCACTGTTGGCTCCTTGTGCTTGTCGCTAAGCCCATAGGAAAACTTGGAGCTGATTTGCAGCAGGCGTCAACCCCGCAAAATTTCAAACTGAGACACTACCGCTTCGGCGTATTGTTGCAATAACCTGTCAGTGCCCTTCCGGCACGGGAGGCATTCGGCCGGCCGAGCAGCCCGCTGATCCACGCGCCCGTCTCCGCGACGGCGGCGAGGTCCACCCTGGTCTCGATGCCGAGGCCGTGCAGCAGATAGAGCACATCCTCGGTCGCCACATTGCCGGTTGCGCCGGCAGCGAAGGGGCAGCCGCCGAGGCCCGCCACGGAGCTGTCGAAAACGGCGATGCCTTCCTCCAGGCTTGCGAGCACATTGGCGACGCCTTGGCCATAGGTGTCGTGGAAATGCATGGCGATACGCTCGCGCGGGATGCGCGCCGCAACGCGCTCAATCAGGCGGCGCACCGCATCCGCAGTGCCGGCGCCGATGGTGTCGCCGAGCGACACCTCGTAGACTCCTAAGTCCACCAGCTGCGCGGCCATATCCGCCACCTGCTCCGGCCTGACGGGGCCGTCATAAGGGCAGGCGATGACGCAGGACACATAGCCCCGCACGCGCAGGCCATGGGCAAGGGCGGCTCCGGCCACCGGCTCCAGCCGCTTCAGGCTTTCAGCGATGGAGCAGGCGATGTTGCGCTGGCTGAAGCCTTCCGAAGCGGAGACGAAGACCGCAATCTCTTCCACGCCCGCTTCCAGCGCGACATCGAGGCCCTTGAGGTTCGGCACGAGAGCGGGGTATGCGGTCCCCGGCCGGCGCCTGAGGCGGCGGTAGACCTCTGGGGAGTCCGCCATTTGCGGCACCCAGCGCGGAGAGACGAACGAGCCTGCCTCGACGGATGGAAGCCCGGCCGCCGCCAGCAGCTCGATCAGCGCCACCTTTGTCTCTGTGGGAACCGGTGCCGCCTCATTCTGCAAGCCGTCGCGCGGGCCAACTTCCACCAGCCTGACCTTGCCTGGACGCGCCATGTCATGCCTCCTCAGCGTGGAAATCCACGAGGGCGGCGCCCTCTTCGACGAGCGCGCCTACCGCATAGCGGAGTTGAGATACGGTCCCGCCGGCGGGCGCATTCAGCGTGTGCTCCATCTTCATCGCTTCCATGATGACCAGCGGCTGGCCTTTCACGACCTTCGCGCCAGCCTCGACCAGGAGTGCCGTGATCACGCCGGGCATAGGAGCCGTTACCCCGCCAATCGGCGCGTCCGGGGCATCGGATGGCAAAGGATCGATGAGAGTCAGCCGGTGCGAGCGGCCTTCGAAAAACAGCGTCAGTTCCGAGCCCCTGCGGAAGAATCCGGCGTTGCGCCGCACTTCCCCCAAGGTTGCGGAAAGCCGCCCATCGGCGCCGAGTGCGCCGCGCGCCTCTATTTTGCCTCCGGGCAGGAACAGCTCATAGCCCCGCGGCCGGTAGATTAAAGGCACGGCGATATCGCTTTCCCGGCCGCGCAAATGCAAGCTGTCGCGGGCCTCGCCGTTGAGGCGCCAGCCATCGCAATGCGCCCATGGGCTGTAAGGATCGGCTGAAGCCGCAGCTTGCCGCCCGGCCTCCGCGCGCCGCTCCAGAAGCACGCCCAAGGCGGCAAGTCCTAGAAGAGTGTCCGATGCCGCTTCAGGCGGCGGCAGCAAAGCGTCCCGGTGGCGGGCGATGAATCCGGTATCGAGATTAGCGCCCGCGAAGGCCGGATGGCTTACGATGGCCGCAAGGAAGTCCGCATTCGTGGCAAGCCCCGCCACTTCGGTTACGGCGAGCGCGGCCTTAAGCCTGCGCACCGCGCTCTCCCGGTCCTCGTCCCAGACGATCAGCTTGGCGATCGTCGGGTCGTAATGCACGGTGATTTGCTCCCCTTGCCGCACGCCGCTATCGACGCGCAAATGCGGCCCGGCTTCGGGCAGGCGCAGATGCTCGATACGTCCGGCGGCGGGTAGAAAATCCCGCTCCGGGTCTTCGGCGCAGAGGCGCACCTCAATCGCGTGACCCCGCAGCGAAACTTCCTCCTGCCGCTTCGGGAGCGGTTGCCCCGCCGCTACGCGCAATTGCCATTCCACGAGATCGAGGCCGGTGATGAATTCGGTGACCGGATGCTCCACTTGCAGGCGGGTATTCATCTCGATGAAGTAGAAGCTGCCATCCGGGTCCAGGAGAAACTCGACGGTGCCGGCGCCCCGGTAGCCGATGGCTTGCGCAGCCGCGACGGCAGCCTCTCCCATGCGGCGGCGAAGCTCTGGGCCGATGCCGGGAGCGGGCGCTTCCTCGACGAGCTTTTGATGCCGCCGCTGGATGGAGCAGTCGCGCTCGAACAAATAGATGCACGCGCCATAGGCATCCGCGAACACCTGGATTTCAACATGCCGGGGCCTGGCTAGATATTTTTCGAGGAGCATGCGGTCATCCCCGAACGAGGACGTGGCCTCGCGCTTGGCGCTCGCAAGGTGGGCCGCAAACTGAGACGCGTCTTCCACAACGCGCATTCCCCTGCCGCCGCCGCCCGCTGAAGCCTTGATCAAGACCGGCCAGCCGATACGGCGCGCGGCTGCTGCGAGCACCTTCCCATCCTGGTCTTCGCCATGATAACCCGCTACGAGCGGCACCCCGGCTTTCTCCATCAGGGCCTTGGCCTCGCTCTTGCCGCCCATAGCGCGGATAGCTGCGGCTGGCGGCCCGATGAAGACGAGGCCGGCGGCGGCGCAGGCTTCCGCGAAGTCCGCGTTCTCGGATAGAAACCCGTAGCCGGGATGGATCGCCTCGGCCCCGCTGCGCCGCGCCGCGCCGATCAGCCTATCGCCCCGCAGATAAGAGTCGCGGGCAGGCGCCGGCCCGATAGCCCAAGCCTCGTCCGCCATCGCCACATGAGCGGCCCCCGCATCGGCCTCCGAATAGACCGCGGCGGTGGCGATGCCCATACCGCGTGCGGTGCGGATGATGCGGCAGGCGATCTCGCCGCGATTGGCGATCAGGATTTTCGGGAACATCGGATCGCCGCCTTACATTCTGAAGATGCCGAAAGAGGTGCGCTCGATGGGTGCGTTCAAGGCGGCCGATAGGCCAAGGCCAAGCACCATCCTTGTATCGGCGGGATCGATGATCCCGTCGTCCCATAGCCGCGCGGAAGCATAATAGGGATGACCCTGAGTTTCGTATTGGGCGCGGATGGGAGCTTTGAAGGCCTCTTCGTCTTGCTCGCTCCAGCTCTTGCCTTGCGCCTCCAGCCCATCGCGGCGCACTTGCGCGAGTACCGCCGCCGCCTGCTCTCCGCCCATGACCGAAATCCGGGCATTGGGCCACATCCACAGGAAGCGCGGCGAATAGGCCCGCCCGCACATGGCGTAATTGCCGGCGCCGAAGCTTCCGCCGATGACTACGGTGAATTTCGGCACGCGCGCGCAGGCCACCGCCGTCACCATCTTGGCGCCATCCTTGGCGATGCCGCCGGCCTCGTACTTCCGGCCAACCATGAAGCCGGTGATGTTCTGCAGGAACAGGAGCGGGATTCCGCGCTGCGAGCACAGCTCGATGAAGTGCGCGCCCTTCTGCGCCGATTCGCCGAAGAGGATGCCGTTGTTGG
>CAZCIF010000267.1:0-4182 GCA_964498645.1 uncultured Rhodomicrobium sp.
TTCCCAGAGAGCACGCGCAATCTTCTCTGCCTGCTGCAGCGTGTTACCGGGAAACTCCGTCTGACTTACTTTGCTGCGTTTCTGAACATCCTGTTTGTTATTTGATTGGCTTGCCATCGGCCACGCCCCTCCAAAAGGCATAAAATTAAGAGTAAAATGGCGAAGTGTATCGCTTCTTCAAGATCTTGATTAAGAATAATTTAAGCTGGAAACAAGCGCTCCTGAAATAGCAAATGCAACGTTCTATGTGGCGCTTTGGGCTGGTGCCGATGTGGCGCGATCGATCGTGCCAAGCAGAGCAAGTTAACTAAGGCAGGCTATTTTCGGATCACGCCGCGTTGGCGGTGCCAAAAAAGGGGCCCTCCTTGTTGGCCCAGCCGCATGCGGCTTACCTGGAATGCGAGCATCAAAACGGAGATACGTGGTAACCCCTTTTCCCTCTCAGAAGACCTCGTGAGAACTTGGCTCGTACAGCGGACAGGGAGGCTGCGCTTCGCAACGAACCCGCAGAATGCAAGCTATCAACTTGTTAGAAAGCAGATTCTGGCGGAGGGGGTGGGATTCGAACCCACGATACGCTTGCGCGTATGCCGGTTTTCAAGACCGGTCTATTCAACCACTCTAGCACCCCTCCTGAAGACGCATAGGGACCGCGTTTCTGTCCGGTCACGGAGCACCGCTCCGCCGGACCGTTCGATCCTGGGCCAGAGGGATAACAAATGCGGTGCCTGCCGGCAAGCTGCCTTCCCGCCGCGATTGCATCCGGCACGGTGCTCCACATGCGGACCATACTTCCGGTTGTACTCTTAAATGACCCCGTTGATATTACCAAGATCATGGGTGTTGCTTTCGCGATAGTTGGAGTATGGTTCGTTACCCAGACAAACCTTCGACCGGGAAAGCCTCCGACCTCTCATGACCGGGACAACCATCGGCATATTGCTTGTCGTCCTTTGCGCCCTACTTGAAGGGATCGGGCAGGTGTTTCTGAAAAAATCCGTGCTCACGAGGGTGCGCTGGTTCCTGTGGATCTCCGCAGGCGTTACGGTCCTCGCGATTGAGGCCCTCCTTTACACCGAGGCGCTGAAGCTCCTCAACGTAAGCGTCGCTTTCACCCTGCTGAGCCTCAATCTGATCGCCATCACGATCCTTTCCCGATGGATTTTGCGGGAGCAGGTGACACGGACCCGCTGGATCGGCGTCGCCCTTATCTTCCTTGGCGCGGCGCTCGTGATGGCCCGCACGGCTTAGGCGGGCTGGCCGAACCGGCGCCCGCTGGAACAGAAAACCCTGCCAGTCCATTCTTGGCTCATTGCGGTGTCCTTGGGCGTCAAGTGCCCGGTTTGCGCAGGGAGCAGCCATGCAAGGCGGTCCGGTGAAGGGCGCGGGAATTCTCGTCAAGGCACTCGAAAACGAGGGCGTTGACCTCATTTTCGGGCTGCCGGGCGAGGAAAACCTCGATTTTCTCGAAGCGCTGAGAACCTCCAAAATCAGGCTTGTTGTCACGCGTCACGAGCAAGCCGCCGCCTTTATGGCCGCAACCTATGGGCGGCTGACCGGAAAGCCCGGCGTTTGCTTCAGCACACTCGGGCCGGGCGCAACCAATCTCGTCACGGGCGCCGCCTACGCGCTGCTCGGCGCGATGCCGATGGTCATGATAACCGGGCAGAAGCCCATTTTGCAAAGCCGGCAGGGCCGCTTTCAAATCATCGACATCGTCGCGGCGATGAAACCGATCACAAAATCGGCGAAGCAAATCATCGATGCGCGGAATATTCCGGCGCAGGTGCGCGACGCATTCCGGGTTGCACTCGAGGAGCGGCCAGGCCCCGTCCATCTCGAACTGCCGGAGGACATCGCCGGCCAAAGGCTCAGCCAATATAGGCTCGAGCCGGTGACGCCTTCATTCCATCCGGTTGCGCCGGGCGCGGCGATCGAGGCCGCGGCAGGCTTCATCGCGAAATCGCGCCATCCGCTCGTCATGATCGGCGGCGGCGCGAACCGGCCCGGCCTTGCGCCCGCGCTCTCGGCGGCGATCCGGGCGCTCGGCATTCCGTTCTTCAACACACAGATGGGCAAGGGCGCGGTCGATAGAAACTCCGCGCTCTTTCTCGGCACGGCCGCGCTTTCGGAAGGCGATTATCTCCACGCCATCGTTGAGGAAGCCGATCTCATCATCGCGATCGGGCACGACACCGTGGAAAAGCCGCCCTTCATCATGCGGAACTGCCGCCCGCAGGTGGTCCATGTCGATTTCAACCCCGCCGATATCGACCGCATCTATTGCCCGCAAATCGAGGTCGTTGGAGACATCGCGGATTCGACGGCGCAACTCGCTCGCGCGTTGCAAGGGCATTCGTTCGATGCCGCGTTTTTCCTGCGGCGGCGCCCTGAGTTAATGGCGCGTATCGGCGCGAGAGCGAACGATGCGCGCTTCCCCATTATCCCCCAACGCCTAGTCGCGGAAGTGCGCAAGGTGCTGCCGGACGATGGCATCCTCTGCCTCGACAATGGCATGTATAAAATCTGGTTCGCGCGGAACTACCGCACCCATATCGCCAACACGATCCTTTTGGACAACGCGCTTGCTGCCATGGGTGCGGGCCTGCCCTCGGCGATCGCGGCGGCACTGCTCAATCCAGGCCGGCGCGTCATGGCCGTTTGCGGCGATGGAGGTTTCCTCATGAGTTCTCAGGAATTCGAAACGGCGATCCGGCTCAATCTCGATCTCGTTGTCCTTATCGTTGATGATCAAGGCTACGGGATGATCAAATGGAAGCAGCAGGCCTATGGCCTCCCCGATTTCGGGCTGTCTTTCGGCAACCCCGACTTCGCCGCTTACGCGGAAGCCCATGGGGCTAAGGGGACGCGCGTGACCTCCGCCGGAAGCCTCGCCCCTTCGCTTGAAAGGGCTTTCGCGAGCGGTGGCGTGCACCTCGTTGCCGTCCCTATCGACTACTCCGAGAATAGGCGCGTTTTTATCGATGAGCTGGCTGAAATTGTGAGGTCAGACGTTTAATAGAAGAGGTTTTGGCTCTCGCTGGACTCGCCTCTTGCAACTTTATGCTGAGAAGCCGTTGGCGGCATCCGTCACGAACTTGTGCCCGGTCCCCAAAAATTGAATACGGTCTTGACGATCGCAATCATAGCAAAAAATTGCGGTTTAGGATACGGTTTACCTATCATCCAATAGGAGGTTGTTTAGCCGGCACACGCGTGATGTTTGTATACCTGGGGCACTACTTTAAACAGGAAATCGCGGTGCAGAACTCGGCCAATCTCTTTTCAGAACTCAGCTCTCATTGGAAGGATAGCGGGAAAACCGCGCTCGAAACGGGCAGCGGCAAGCGATACAGCTTCGGCAGCGTCGCCGCTATGTCGGCGAGCCTTGCCCATGTGCTGGCAGCAAGCGGCGTGAAGCCTGGCAGCCGCGTTGCCGTTCAAGTGGAGAAATCGCCAGAAGCGCTTTTCCTATATCTGGCGTGCCTGCGGGCGGGCGCAGCCTACCTGCCGCTCAACACAGCCTACACCGGAGCCGAGGTCGATTATTTCCTGAGGGATGCCGAGCCTACGGTGTTCGTCTGCCGGCCCGAAACGGGAGCGGCGGGCGCGAGGCTTTGCCTGAATGCGGGCGTGGCCCATTGTTACACATTGGGACCCTCGGCAAATGGCAGCATGATGGAGGCTGCCGCGGCACAGCCCGATAGCTTCGGCGATGTCCCACGCGCTGCCGGCGACCTCGCGGCCATCCTTTATACATCGGGCACGACCGGCCGCCCCAAAGGGGCGATGCTCACGCACCGCAACCTCTCTTCGAATGCCCATGCGCTGATTGAGGCCTGGCGCTTCACCGAGGCAGATGTATTGCTGCATGCCCTGCCAATCTTTCATACGCACGGGCTATTCGTGGCGGGGAACGTGGCGCTGATGTCCGGCGCGCCGATGCTTTTTCTGCCGAAATTCGACGCCAACGAAATTTTTCGCCTTCTCCCGCGAGCCACAGCCATGATGGGCGTGCCAACCTTTTATGTCCGGCTGCTCGCGGACCTGCGCCTTACCCGCGCGGCAACGCGGCATATGCGTGTGTTCATTTCCGGCTCCGCGCCGCTTCTTCCCGATACCTATCGCGGCTTTCTCGACCGGACCGGCCACGCAATCCTCGAACGCTATGGCATGACCGAA
>CAZCIF010000268.1:0-4182 GCA_964498645.1 uncultured Rhodomicrobium sp.
TGGCAACGACCGCAATCCAGGTCTGCAAGGAGCGTTTGGCCTGATCTGCGACTCCACCATGGCGAGCCGCGCCGCTTGAAACTCCATCGTGAACCTTCCTGCCCCAAATAGCGAAACGAGTGCGAGACGCCTAACAAAATTCGCGGCTTCTGACCAGTGGGCTCGGCGAGCTCGAATGTGAGCGCTCGCCAAGCCGCTTTTCATGCGTGAACGATCATGCTACGAAAGCGGCAAAGGCCACGTGGCGGAGTGGTGACGCATCGGACTGCAAATCCGCGTACCCCGGTTCGATTCCGGGCGTGGCCTCCATAATTTCTCTCGCAAATCAAACGTCTTGCCGAAAGACCAAAACTGATAAAACCGATAATGCCGCGATAACGGGGGGTCTAATCGGGGGTCCGATTTCGTGGCCTGTTCTCTATGTCGGTTTTGTCGGATCAGCAAGCACTGTGGAACTTCATCAGGTGTATCTCGATGCGAAGTGAACGCCTGATTCCGGATGAAGCACTCTTCTCGGACGTCGCGATCGTCGGCAAGAAGGGCCGCGGCAAGAGCTATGCGGCAAAGGGCCTCGTCGAACGCTTGCTTGATCTTGGCGAGCGGGTTCTCATTCTTGATCCGCTCGGCCATTGGTGGGGCCTGAAATCCTCTGCGGACGGAGAGCGCCGGGGCTATCCAATAGCGGTCTTCGGTGGCCATCATGCCGATATCGATATCACCGAAGATAGCGGCCGTACCCTCGCTGAGATCCTTGTCGCCGAGCCAGTCCCCGCCATTGTGGATATGGGCGCGATGCGCAAGGTTGAGCAGCAGCGCCTAGCAGCCTGTCGGACTGAGGAAAGCGATTAGTATTTTAGCCCACGGCTTGTGGCGAAAGTGGCATTGCGGGCCATGAACTGTAACGCAAAGGTGCTTAAGGCCCCCCTCAAGCAGTCGTCAGGACAAACATCCGCTTCAAGTTCCAGGCCATGGTCACGAGGCTCCACTCTCCTTTGACTTTGTCCAGCCCACGCAGCAGAAATTGACGGAATCCGAGTACGGACTTGATGATGCCGAACACCGGCTCAGGGATGCATTTGCGCAGGGCGTAGAGCTCTTTGCCCTGGGGCGTTTGCAGGCGATGAGCCATGGCCTCGACCGGCGTTGGGTTTTCCGGCGCAGCCGGAGCCTCGGCGAAGCGTTCCTGCAAGGATGGATGATGGGTATCCCGGCCCATGGCAATGAGCGGTTCGATGCCGGCCGCTATGCAGGCCTTCACATTGGCCTCGCTGAAGTAACCGTTATCGGCCAGCATGGTTTCAGCCTTGTTCAGTTCTTCGGGCAGGGCGCCAGTCTTGGCCAGCATCGGTTCGAGCTGCTGCTTATCGTTGGGGGTCTGAACCACATCGCCCGCAACCACCAGCAGGCTGCCTTCCGCCACAACGGCTTGCGCGTTATAGCACTGCTCGAAGCCGCCACCCGAAACCGGCATGATGCGCGACCCTTCGTCCGTCAGATTGATTTGATCGGTTGGCCGCGGGCCTTCCAGCGGTGGCGCGGGCGGCTTGCCGCCGGGCTTTTTGCCCGTGGCCTTCTGTTGGGCCTCGCGCGCGGCAAGCTTGGCCCGGTGTTCCGCCAGTTCCCGCTCGTAACGCTCTTTGGCGCGCGCTTCGATCTTAGCGCGGGCCTCGGCGATTTTCTTCAGCCGCTCCTCGCGGCGCGCCAGTTCGTCCGGGATCGACATCCCGTCCGGAAGATCGGCTTTATCGGCGGCTTCGGCCTTCGCCATCAGCTCCGCCACCTCGGCCTTCAGTTGCGCCTCGATCTTACCCGCATGCTCGTAGGACAGCGCGCTGTGGCGGCTGGCATTGGCGTGGATCTTCGTGCCATCGAGCGCTACCGTGCCCAGCTTCAGCACGCCCATCTCGCGCGCCAAGAGCAGAACCTGCACGAACAGCGCCTCGATCTCCTTCAGAAACCGCCGCCGGAACGCAGCGATGGTGTCATGATCGGGATGGTCATTCGCGGCGATGAAGCGGAACGCCACGGAATCGTAGGCCGCCCGCTCCAATTTGCGGCTGGAAAAGATGCCCGTGGCGTAGCCATAGACCAGAATGGCGAGCAACAGCCGCGGATGATAGCTCGCCGAACCCGAGCCGCGATAGCCGTTGCTCATCGCCGATAGGTCCAGCCCGTCGATGACTTCCACAATAAAGCGTGCCAGATGCTTCTCAGGCAGCCAGCCGTCAACCGACGGAGGCAGCAGGAATGCGGTGTCGCGGTCGAAGTTGCGAAAGTTGCTCATGGGCGGCAGGTCCAAAGCTGGGCAGAATCAATGCAACGATTCTAACTGCGGCCGCCGTCCGTTGTTAAGTCCGACAGGCTGCTAGGCCATTTGCCGTGCCGCGTCCACGGCTGGAGGTGGCGGATGTGCTCCGCTGCCACGGAGATGCCTATCGCGCCGCTTATGCGGGCCATCTGGACCGGTCCGCCCTGCGCGTGATGGGAGCCGATCGAGGCTTGCCGTACAGCCGTGCTCGGCGGTCATGCCGTGCAGTGCACGGGCTGCGGGCACACGGCCGTGTCCTATAACAGCTGCCGCAACAGGCACTGCCAGAAGTGTCAGGCCAGCGCCGCACGCGAGTGGCTCGATGCACGCGAGGCCGATCTCCTGCCGGTCGAGTATTTCCATATCGTCTTCACGCTCCCGGCGCCGGCCGCCGCGATTGCATTCCAGAACAAGGCGGCCGTCTATGCGCTGCTGTTCGAGGCGGCATCGGAGACGCTGAAGACGATTGCGGCCGATCCCAAGCATCTTGGCGCCGGGATCGGCATGACGATGGTTCTTCATACCTGGGGGCAGACGCTCACGCATCATCCGCATGTGCACTGCATCGTGCCCGGCGGCGGGCTGTCCTTCGACGGCCAGACATGGATCGCCTGCCGTCCCGGCTTTTTCCTGCCGGTGCGCGTGCTATCGCGGCTGTACCGGCGGCTGTTCCTGGAGAAGCTTGCGACGGCTTACCGTGCCGGCAAGCTGCGCTTTTCCGGCAGCCTTGAGAACCTGGCCAAAGAGTCTAACTTTACGGCGCACATCGCGCCGCTGCGCCGTATCCAGTGGGTGGTCTACGCCAAAAAGCCCTTTGCCGGGCCCAAGCAGGTCTTGGCTTATCTCAGCCGCTACACCCATCGGATCGCTATCTCGAACCGCCGGCTGACCGCCATCGATGACACGCATGTTAGCTTCACATGGCGCGATTATGCGCATGGCTCCCGGCAGAAGATCATGCGCCTCGACGCGCAAGAGTTCATCCGGCGGTTCCTGCTTCACGTCCTGCCTGACGGCTTTCAGCGTATCCGCCATTGCGGCTTTCTCGCCAATGGCCACCGCAGGACCAAGCTTGCCGCCATACGCGCGCTCCTCGCGGTGAAGCCGCAGCCAGCGGTCTTAAGCCCTCAAATCGAGGACAGCGCGCCGGCCAAACCGGACGGCGCGGCGGCGGCACCGTGCCCCTGCTGCGGCAGCATGATGATCATCATCGAGAGCTTTCCTGCTGTGCGGTGCAGCTGGCGGGCGAGGTTCGACAGCTCATGACCGTTCAGCCATCCCGCCCGGCTCTGAGGCAGTCCGCGCACTGCATCGCCGGCTTGCGCCCAGGCGCCAGGCAAACAAGCATACCGCTGGAATTTATTGCTCCGCTCGCCGGACCGCATCCTGGCCAAGAGGCTGGTGAAATGGGCTCAAGCGCCAGACGGAACCGTTCCCGTCCAGCCACCCGAAGATAGCGGCGCCATCAATCCCCATAGCTGCCACCGCCGTGCCCCGCGGTTCAGCTCAATCCGGTTTCAATGAGGTCGCCGATGGAGATAGCCGCACGCCCATTGCTTGCGACCTCACAGAAATGCTGAGATGCATCGGCCAATGCGGCAATGCAGGGGATGCGGATTCGAATGAATATCGAACCCGCCTCCCTAAGCGTGACCGCTGCCCTCGCTTGGCCAATCCTGGCTTCATGCTACGGCTGGAGCTGAACGTAGCCATCTTGCACAAGCTCAACCAGGCGGAAATTGGCGCCGGTATTCACCTTGACGCCAGGAAGCAAGCCGGCGTTCACCCAACCTCTGGCTTTGGCAGTCTGCGCACATTCCTCGAATTGCACCCCGTGCCGCTGAAGCGCGGCAATCCGCTCCTTGTGCGGATTA